>ASZI01000128.1 GCA_000416315.1 Osedax symbiont Rs2
GTGGCTTTGGTGGCTTTGGTTGATTATCAGCACTTGCATTGCTGTCACTGTCGCCATCACCAGGGGAAGAAGATGAAGATGATGATGCTGTGGACCTTCTATGGGCCAAAACTAATTTTTCAACGGTTTCAATGTCTGCAAGTGTCACTTGGCTATCACCTCGCCAGGCGGCCTGAGCCAGTGCTGCACGGTACATCACTATATCTGCCCGCACCCCTTCCACCCCGGCATCGTGACAGCGTTGAGCGATATCAATACGCAGTTCATCAGAGCAGCTTATCTGCAACAACAGCTCTCTGGCCGCCGCTATCTGTTCAGTTAACTGTTGCTGGTGCCGCTGGTATTGATCGACAAACTGTTGCGGGTCCGTTTCGAAAGCTTCACGGCATTTAACAATCGCCACCCGCTGCTCAAGGCTCAGCTGTGTATCCAGCTCGACCATTAAACCAAATCGGTCTTTTAGCTGACCCCGCAGCTCTCCCTCATCCGGGTTCATAGTGCCTATCAGTGAAAATTTACTGTTGTGGCAATGGCTGATGCCATCGCGCTCTACCCGATTAACACCGCTGGCAGCCACATCTAATAATTGATCAACCAAGTGATCAGCCAGTAAATTAACTTCATCGACATACAAAATACCGCCGTCGACCTTACTTAATAGCCCGGGAGAGAAATGCAGTTGTTTGTTATTGAGCACCCGTTCAATGTCTAAAGTGCCGGTGAGCATTTCCAGACTAGTGCCCAAGGGCAAAGTGACGAAGGGGCAAGAGGTATTATTGACAGCTGGCAGTATATTTGCCAGCGCTCTGGACAGCGTTGATTTGGCGCTGCCACGTGGACCACTGACCAACCCCCCGCCGATAGCCGGGTAAATTGCAGCGAGAATTAAAGCTTTCTTGAATAGCACTTGCCCTTGAACCGCACTGAAGGGAAAGTCACTGTGTAATTGAGACATAAAGTATCCAATGTAAGCACCCACCGTGCTTTTAGAATTAGCAAATTAAAGGCCGGTCTCCGGGCTAGAGTTAAACGTGAGTTAAGCTCATTACCGTTGCGGGGGCAGCGATGGGATATAAAAACCATACTTCCCGATTATCCACAACAAAGTTGCGGCACCTTCGATTTAAGCCACAATATTACCACTGGCACAACGAGTTACAAGCAATATATCAGCCTTCTAAGCGCAACCCTTAAAGTTGTAAAAAATATGATCGATTTCAACCTTTAAGCTGTCGTTTTTGGACCCTTTTAGAGACACCACTAAACACCCCAAAGCCCGGTTACTGTGCAATTCCCACCAATTTCAGCTGTGTAATGACGCTGTTAGTAAATTAAAATTATTCATTCGCAGATGAACATTAATCAAGTGCTATACTAGTGTTTATGAATATTTTTGATACAACAGCAGATTCCCAGCAGGCACTGCAACAGACAATCAACAACTCTAAACAAGCTTCTTTAGTGCATATCAATGCGCAGCAAGGCTTTACCTTAAATGCAATTTTAGATACCGATGGCAGTATTAGCTTATCCCCTGGGCAACATTTACACACTGAGGCTAGCGAGCTAAGCCCGGACAATATTGCCTCTGGCAACTTAGCTAACGACGACTTTTTGGCACTATTACTTGACCCGCAAGACATCAGTGCACTGATCGAGGCCAACATCATCCAGCAACCCGTGCAACCCGGCGATGACGCGCTGTTATTTTCAGGCTCAGATAGTAATACTATTTTGAAGCTCGAAGATGTGCTCTATAAAGATGACAGTTTAGATGAGTACTTACCCCCTGACGAAAGCGCCAAATGGTACTTGTACGGAGATGGTCGAGCCATTGATGGAGCTATCTCGGGCCCTGGCATGCAAGACATTCACGATGCCCTGTTAATGCAACAGCTACTGGCACAGCAGTACGTTGAATAACATACACCTTATTTAACCTTTGCTGGCAGAGCTCAACAATTAAACAATTAACTATTTTGCCTTACATTTATCTATCAATGTTTCTACTTGTGCACCTGAACCACAGCCCTATGCGACTTAGTTTTATCTCTGGATTTGGCTCTTAACTGTTTGTTTAACATTTTCTCAATATATTGATTTAATTCAGCTTTAATCAACTCTTCGGCAATACACTGCATTTTAGACACCCCTGGTAAATTATTCGCAATAGCTTCTATCAGTCACTGCAAACTAACCTGAATATATTACAAACTGATGACATCAAATAATATTACTCCGCTCAGTGCATCACAGATCAGCTGATTATCGTGCAGCTATTTCAATACGCAATCCACATAGCTATTCGCCTAGCTACTAAACTTTGCTAGTATCCAGAAAAAGTAATCAACATAAGGTCTATTAATGTCAGAATATCGCCAACATCCAGCGCCGGTTGATGCACAGCAACGGCGTAACGCCAAACCCATTACTTGTTACAGCGTCGAGCAATTGCCCCATTACGATCATCAGTTTTATCAACGCGCCAGGTCAGCGCTAACTAAAATTGATGAGGTTATAGTGGCCCCACGAGACGCCGCTAGCTTTAGCGTTCGCGCTGGACATTTTTTTAGAATCAGCAGTATTCAAGGATCGCAAGTCGGTGATTTAAATTTATTTAACGCCAACAACTTACAGGAACATTTTTACAGTGGTAAACCCCGCCAGCTGCACGCCAGCCACTTGAGCGTCGGCGACCGACTCTGGTCTAACCTGCCAAGCTTACGGGCTATTGCGACTATCACCCACGACACACTGGACTGGTATGGCTGGGATCAAGATGGCGCCGGGGTACACGATGTAATCGGCACCCGCTGCGATCCTTACACCAACCAATTACTGAAGCAGACCGACTATCACTACTGCTGTCACTCCAATTTAACCCGAGCACTGGCCAAGCATTTAAAAGTACCCACTTGTGATATTGAACACTTAGTACACGATGTGATGAACGTTTTCATGTGCACCGGTTTTAGCAAAGATACCCACCAATATTTCATGAAGGCTAGCCCGGTGCGACCCGGTGATTTCCTGGAGTTTTTTGCCGAGATTGACTTGCTAGGTGTGCTCAGCGCTTGCCCAGGTGGAGACTGTGGCAGCAGCCACTCAGATGACAACACCCCCTGCTTCCCGTTAAAAGTAGAAATTTTTAAAGCGTCAGATGAAAACTTAGCCAATTGGAGCAGTTCGCAGTTGAATAAATACAGTGGTAGCCACGGCGTTTAGGCTGCGCTAAGGCCAGAGACTCAAGATGCTGGGCTCATAACTTTACCCCACAAGGCTCAATAGTCTAATTGTGGGGTTAGCTAACCAGCATCAACACTGCATTTGTTGTCGATTTATCAGCAAGTTTTATAACCCGCTTAGGCAAAATGCATTTTCTCTTCCAGGAAAGTATTGAATGCATTACATATACCTATTACCTATGCCGGTGGGGTCTTTCGTCTCCTTCTCGGATCAGCCTATTTTTGACGGTTTATTGCAAACGCCAGTTTCATGGGTATAGCCCTTTTGTTCACTATCATTGGCTCAATAACTCACTAAACCAATAGAGCATGCTGAGAAAAGATCTTAAATGTCTTCGTTTACTTAGCCATAAAGCAGACATATACTCCAGCTGAAACAACATCACTTTCAAGCAGGCAAAACAGATGACCGATTATAAAACTATTTCTGCCTATGATTCGCAAGTCGACAATTACCTTAAGATGATAGATATACAATCCCCCGATGCAACCTTAGTCAATTTTATTGCGCGTCTTAACGCTAATGATTATGTGCTCGACCTTGGTTGCGGCCCGGCGCATTCATCAGCGACGATGCGCGAACATGGCATGCGGGTCGACCCGACGGATGCATCGACAGAAATGGTAGACCTTGCCAATGCCACTTTTGATATCGGCGCCCGACAAGCACTGTTTACGCAGATAGACAGTCAAGATATTTACGATGCAATTTGGGCAAATTTCAGCTTGCTACACGCTAAAGCCGAAGATTTTGCCGGTATCTTGCAAAAGTTAAACCGCGCTATCAAGCCTGCTGGTATTTTTCATCTGTGTATGAAAATTGGCAGCGGATCGAAACGCGATAAACTGGGGCGCTACTACAGCTATTATTCGAAAGCACAGTTATGTAACTACCTGACAAACGCCGGGTTTATGGTCGATAATATTGAATTGGGTGAAGCTACTGGCTTAGCTGGTGAGGCAGAGCCGTGGATTGCAATAATCAGTATTGCCGATCCCGCCCAGGCTGTATAAATCGATTCCTACACATCACTGGAATAATGCCTGATTCACTCGCCTGCTTTTTAATAATCATCGCTGCTGGATTCCAGTACAGCAATTGGGAAATTATCAGTGTCACAATCCTTGATTCTTATCTTTATTGACTATGGCGGTGGCTAAGATGAACAGCAAAACGTTATAATCTCAGTTTTCATACTGAGACTAATGATGCGCATAATTGTACTGACTATCTTCTGTTTAACACTGACGGCTTGTGTTGGAATCCCAGATTCAGACGGTTTTTTTGGTATTCCTGGACTTTAAGCTTAAGAGATTAATCAGCAGAACGACTTTTCAAGGACATCACTATGATTCGATTCACAGTATTTACTGCCATCCTCTTCTTACAAGGCTGCGCAGGCATCCCCGGCTTTTAACGACTATTCGAGTGTTGTTTTTAATACGGCACTCGTTTTCATTGAAAACACTTGCCCCTAGACTCCTCTCAAACAGCTCCTGAAAAAACGACTCGATAGTTCGCTGTACAACGAAGTGTGCCCTAGTTTGCTGTGCTTTAATTCCCTTCAGTAGAAACAGTTAACATTAATTGATGGGAATAAATAATGTCATTTATGCAGTATATGAACAGATATTTTATTGAAGAAACTACACTAGTAGATGCCCTTAATATTAGTCGCTCAACATTACTGAGCCATATTAAACTTGCTGCGCTACCCAGCCACAGCTACCACATAATAAGCAATGATTGGGTTGAAACTGCAGTCTTTGGCAAGCTAAAAATTGAGTAGGGCATACCGGGAAAATACTATTCTAAGTCGGTACAGCATTGGTTCAATAAGGCACAAAAAATAGTCGATCAATACCCCGGGGATCAAATAAGGGAACAACTGCAACATCAATTCCAGCTCGAGTACTCTGAGCAGATAAAACAGCTACCGCAACTGATGCAGCTATTTCCAGAATTCGTTGATGGTTATAGAACACTCTTAGATTGCCAATTGAAAGAGGAGGCTGAAGAAACCTGGAATGATCATCTCAACGGCGCTTATGGTTTGTGTGTTGTTAATCCCAGTTCAGTGGCTGCTATTATTGAAAAACAAATTGCTGTGAGGCGACTAGCCAGTGCTACGGAAAATGGTAAAAACAAAAATTCAATGAAAAAGAACAAACCGAGTTTTTAGTGGCTGCAAAAGAATTTGATAAAGTAGCAATGCCCTTTTCCCCTGCGGATTACCCGCTCTCCAGCAGAAAACGCTTACTAGATGATATGAAAGCCAGGTTTCATTATTGAACATATACCTTTGACAGCTTAATGATGGGATCATACATACATCGTCAAAACAATAGCTCGTGAGGCTATGTCAACTAATGCCCTGCATGACAAAAGGCATCATTCAACATAGCCAGTTTTGCTACTGCCTATCTTTGTGTATATGAAGAGAAGTTAACCTTGTCAGAGAAGGTCTGGAAGGGCTTAAAAGCTTGTTAATACAGAAAAACTGAGGACTTATCCGATATAGCGCTTGTGACTTCCGCTAAGTCGGATCTACAAAGGAGCACACAAGGTAGTTTTATTATATCTCCAGCTTTGATGCCCTATACGTCACAGTCGAGGGCATAGAGAAATCTATCCCCTTCCCTCTTGCTAAAAATTATTCTCTTACCGCCACACAAAGCTAATGTTTAGCAACATAATTTAACGCTTTATTTTGCCGAGAGCGGTAGGGAGTCCATAGCCCGCCGCGTAAGGGTTTTTTGACAGGCTAGCCCACCAAATATTTCAACTTAGGTAACATCCTCTTTTGGGCTGCGCTGTACACTTCCCCAACGATGATCGCCCCTTTTTTCAAATAGAAACCTACTGCATCGGGATCAGAGACTATAAAAAATTCACTTATGCCTATGGAGCTGCATTCTTTTAATATCTGTACGAATGTAATATTGCCATTCCCCAGCCCTATTGCTTGCGGTAACAACCAGAAATGATCTAATTGATCAACATCACCTCTGGTTAGGGCATAAAAACCGATAACCTTCGAATCTCTAGTGATTAATTTGACTGTATTGTTTGAAATATACTCACTTTCAAATTTGAGATTAGACCGCCAAATATCTAATTGCTCAGCTGAGTAGCCCCAGTACCCTTTAGATTCAATTAAAATATCTCGAAGTAACAAGTTTTGATTGGGTTGGGCTTCTACAAATTCAAGCAAACTATTCACCTAATGCTTTGCACAAAGGCCCGTAAAACGCGTCCGAGCGCTGTAGGGGCTTAAGTACTGTAACTTGTTTTATTTGTCCATGTTGCAGCAGCGGCAAATGGAACAAATTTCGAACATTGCGGACATTTTGTAAAAACGGTTAACGCCTGAACACCTGAATTGTGAAGCAGCAAAGATACTTCGCTGCGTTGAATTCAGCAACCTTTTATTCAAGGTTAGATGTTAAAATTTTGAACCCGGCTAACCCGAAGAAAAAGGCAAAAAAAGTTTCAAAATAGCGGCGCAGACTAAAATAGGCATACCAAAATTTACCCCGCCCCCCTTTTTCTATTTCAACTATCTATCTCACTATTCATAGAATGCTATCCATGCCTTTTGCATCCAAACTCATGTACGACAGTAAACCAACCCATTAAAAACTATCCGAGATCGCGCTTCTATATAGGAAGCGCGATTGATTGAGGGCTTTCAAGAAGCATGTTAACGCATAGAGGAAAAAATCAAGCATAGCCTAAATTTTAGGACTACAGTTACATTACTTGTTGCAAATTTTATCTATGCTACTCATGCCACTGTGATGATTCACGTACTGGAGTAACTCAATGGGTTCCTTGCTTGACTATATAGGCTCTGATACTGCGTTAGAAAAGCTGCTGACTCTTACACTTGAGAACATGAGCCAAGGACTCTCTTTGTTAGGCTGCGATCTAAACTATATATTCATAAATGGGAAATGCTTGGAGCTTCTTGATTTTCCGTCAGAGTTTGGCCGCCCCGGCATGAAGTTCGAAGATGTAATACGCTATAACGCTAAGCGTGGCGAATATGGACCAGGAGATTTTGAGGAGCAAATAGCTGAACGTGTTGCTCGTGCCAAAGAGTTCGTAAATCACAAGTTTGAACGCATAAGGCCAGATGGAACTGTGATCGAAGTTGAAGGCAAGTTTCATCCGGGAATAGGTTTTGTCTCTACATATACAGACATTACTGAACGCAAAATAGCAGAGCAAGCCTTACACCAAGCCAATGATGAATTACGCCTTCAAAGCAGTCGTTTGCGTGAAGCATTAGATCTGATGCCCATGCCTATGCTTATTATGGATAAAGACGATAAACTTGTCATATGGAACAGTGCCTATCAAAACGATGTCCCAAAAATAAGCCACTTTCCTCTAAAAGAAGGCATGAGTTTTAGGCAATTATTGGAGGGTGTTTTCTGGGAAGTTGATGGCCTCGAAGAGCCTAATATCTCGCAAATAATAGCAGCAAGATTAAAACTACATGATAATTATGAAGGACCATTTGAGGAGCACATTGACGAAAATTTATGGTGGCAAACTAACGAATATAAAAGGGATAACGATGATACTGTCATCATTCATGTGGATATATCAGAAATAAAAGAAAGAGAAATACAACTTGCTCACAAAGAAGCAGTTCTACAGACAGTATTTAATAATATGGATCAAGGGATTTCTCTTTTTGATTTCGATCTGAAATTAATCG
>ASZI01000129.1 GCA_000416315.1 Osedax symbiont Rs2
CTTCATCGCAGCTCATAGTGATTTCAAAAGGTGTTTGTCCAACGAGCGGTCTCAAGTTCATCAACACACCATCAATATATCTTTTAGCGTTATATACCCGTATATGTTTGTCCGACTGATCAACGGCAACTTGTTTAAAACTCATGATAATATCAGAGGCTCTGTTTAAGTTTTTATTGACCATGTTTGCACATACAGTGACTTCTTTTAGAAACTTATCAAATGTTGCTTCCGACATAGCGGTTGTTAAAAGATCAAATTTCAAGTTCTCGGTAAAATCAATCAAATGTGTCACTGCTGTGACTGCAGTTCCTACCGGAGTGTTTATCTCATGTGCTACGCCTGTGACTAAGCCGCCTAAAGATGCCATTTTCCTGGATTCTACTAGCCGGTCTTGAGCAAAGTTTAATCTTTTAATCGATGACTGCAATGCGATGTTTTTCTTTTCTAACATGCTTGGGCTGGGTAATCTGAGAAAAAAAGGCAGCACAAACCAGATAATAATTCCGGTAGTCAAAGAGGCGACAGCGGTGATTGCTTTGACAATTGCTGAAATACCGTAAATAGGCATCCAGATTACGATTGCGCTGACAAAATGGGATAAACCACAGGCAACAAAGATTATCGAGCCCGCCAGGATAAAAAACCAGGGGTAAGGTAAGTCTTTACGTCGTCTGACAAATACAATCATTGCAGCGGTAACAGAAAAATATGCAAGGGCTATGACAACATCAGATATAGCCGTGGTCCAGAGAATTTCGGGTTGCCATAAATAACATACGCCGTGTGGCATATAGTTATCATTGTCAAAAAAAGATGTTGATTGCATTGCGCACCTTTATCCTTTGCTGTGACTTGATATTTTGTTGGGGAATAAGCCAACAAGAGCTAATTGTGTACGAATTACAGGCGAAGCAATATCAGATTAAATCCAGATTTAGTCTCTATAGCAAAATTAAAGAAATAGTCCTAGGCCCAACACCTGACAGTTTGGCTGCTGAAACAATCTTAATTACAACAGCTGAATTCATTGCTGATTATTCAACAGATTATAAGCATTACGGGTTAACTCCTCATATAGTGACACAAGGATTTGGCTTGGAAGGGGTCAGAGTAGAATAGCTTTTTGTGCCATGGGCGAGAGCTATGCACCTGGAACAGCATACGCGTGTGGATGCTTCTTGTTGCTGGGAAAAAAACCAACAGCGCCGAGAAGGTTTTATGTAATCAGAGCCTATTTAATCTCGATACTAGGTACTTTTTCACTTGGAAAGTTATAAATTTAACTGGGAAACAATAGAGGATTTTGAGGGTGTTACAATTGGCGGCTACAGCTATGTCAAACTCTTGAGTGTCGCCAAATCCCCACAATTGCACTCCGCAGTTGCCATGTTAGACTAGAAAGGCTGTCTTTAATTAATCAGTTTTAAGTGAATATTAAAACTTAACATTAATCGAGTATTTTTCTAATTTTATTTTTTTATCACTCCACTAATATAACCACTAGTTCATGATATTTTCGGTCACTAGCTTAGATCCCTATTTGTTTATTAATACTACCAATATTCTGATTTTTTAATACGGCGTAAACATTATCAGGGTAGATTAATAGAGATTTTTTGGCTTGTTTGTCTTTAAACATTGTTTGAAAGTAATAAGTGAAAAAAGGTGACATCTTAAATATCTTTCAGTACGCAAAGAGCTATGAAATCATAGTATGCAGCGGGGGCGAATGTAGCTTATGATAAAAATTCAAATTAACTGTTTAAATATTGTTACCTGATTAGCATCAAGTATCGCGTGATAAAGGTAAAAAGAATGGCTATGAATTTAATTCAAAAAGTGATCATTGCTACTCTGCTTTTTTTGCTAGCCGGCCTGAGCTTCGCAAACAATGAGTTAACAGCAGATTCTACTGGTGACAGATTAAATCTAAAATGCTCTGAGTCTAGTTGCCTGACAAAAAGTATCATTTTATCCACCTTTAAAAAATATCCGTTAAGTCTAACGGTGTCCGAAATTATGAAAAGTGCTTACAAAAAGATTGGGCTGGCAGTAGAAATTCACTATCTCCCTGGAAAGCGTGCACTGATCTATTCCAATTCAGGGCATTCAGACGGAGAACTATTTCGTATAGAGGGCATAGAAAATAATTACCACAACCTGATCCGTATTCCCGTTGCTCTCATTGAACTAGAAACAATTGCATTTGCCAGGCGAAACGACATAGTCATCCAGGGCTGGCCCAGTCTGAAGCCTTATAAAATAGGATATTTAAGAGGTTTTAAAAAAGCAGAAAAAAATACTCAAGGCATGAAGGTTCACCTTGCAGATCAAATGTCCTCACTGTTTAAGTTGCTTGTCAATGGCAGTGTAGACCTGATAGTCGAGTCTCGTATCGGAGGAGGCTACTCACTCGCCCCTTACGCTCATTTTGGGATTCGACCGATTGAGCCACCAATAGATAAGTTTAAAATTTACCATTATTTACATAAATCCAATAAATCACTGATACCGAGATTGACCGAGACGCTACAGGAAATGAAAACTTCTGGAGATGTTAAAAAAATTGTCGAAGAAATGATTCAACGAAAATTTGAACCTTTGTGAAAACGTATTTTAGTACAGGTTACTAAGAGCTTGAGTGGGTTGGCTCTGTCATCAAGAGCTTTCTAAGTTGAACTATTTCGAGATAACTTGAGTTTTTACGATAACCCTGCCAACCCATCAATAGTTAGATTGTCATCTGCTGAGAATGTTCTTCTATTGTGCCAGGCTCTGCATTTTTAAAAAATATTTTAGATTAGAGTTTTGCAAGCCAAGTTTAGTGTCAATTCTGACCAGCATTAACAATCTACTGAGCTGATTAGCAGTGCATGCCCGAGAAGAGATTCTTGTTTATATACCGAGCTTTAATAGTCACTTAACCAGTTCTGATCATATTCAGGAAAACCGTCCAGATTGTGATTTTCTGCCCAACCGCGTAGCTGTTGCTGTGCCTGGGCCAGCTCTTCCAGCGTTAAGGTATTATCGTCTAACTTGTAGACAAATTCAGATGCCGCGTAACTAAATTCTAAAATGCTCATGGCTTTAACGTCCCCGGACTCGGCAGCTGTTTTTAATTGACGCTGTCTGCGGTAAATGCGATTCATCTGGCCCTTTAGGGCGCGCACATAGATGATGTCTTTAAGGTAGGGGTGGCTCTTAACTTTTTTATAAATTAGTGCCAAGCCCAGTGCCGCAATGATCACACCGGCGACATTGAGCCAGAAATTGTCACCTTGGTTAGCGCCGATCAAAGCGATCAACAAGCTAGATATGCCCAGGGCGACAATTAGCATGTAAATACAAATGGCAAAGAAGGTGATTTTTAAACGCTTGCCGTATTGGGTTTTGTCGATAGCGGGGAATTGCATAGCTGGCCTGTAAGTGTGTAAGTGTGTGGCGCAGTATAAAGTAGCGCTGTTTAACAAGCTACTGGGTATTGCTGTGAAAAGTACTGTCGCGCATCTGTCGATATTGATTCGGAGATATGCCCATCACTTTCTTGAAAATTCGCGAAAAATAGTAGGTGTCTTCATAGCCCAGGGCATAGCTGATCTCTTTCACCGACTTAGCTGAAATGTCCAGCAGGTGGCAGGCGCGCTCGATTTTCAAATGGATAAAGTAGTTAATTGGGGTATTGTTGGTCAGTTCTTTGTATTTTTTAATGAAGTGGAATTTCGATAAATTGACGCTTTGTGCCAGCGTCTGTAAATCTAATTTCTGGTGTAAACTCGATTGCATTAAAGAGTGGACCAATTCCAGGTCGAATTGATGTGCAACCAGCTGCGCTTTTGCCAGCGGTTTTAACTGGGCTATATAAGTAAGCATCTGTCGTAACATATTTGAGGCGTGAATAAAGGCACTAAAGTTAATACTGGATTGCAAGCTTTCCAGCAGGATCTCGAAGTTGGTAATTAAGCGGGTGTTAACCCCAACCGGGATGATAAAGTCGTTTTTCCGATCATTTAAATATTGGATGAATTCAAAGCTCTTATCACCGCTGAAATGAATCCAGTAAACTGTCCAGGGGTTGTTAGCACTGGCTTGGTAAGAGTGAGCAACACCTCGGGGCAGCAGCAATAAATCACCGGCATTGATGCTGTGATGGCTATTTTCCAACTGGCATGTGCCAGCGCCTTCAACACAGTAAATTAGCAAGTTATCATCGTGAGTACGACGCAACATAGTATGCTTTCTGGCATGTTTGTAGTAGCCGGAAGCCTTGGGGTACAAGTCGCAAGACAGTGGGTTATGGGTCAGTTTTTCAGTGACAGTTCTCGGTACTACAAGGCGCATGCTGCCTGAAGGGAGAGGCCAGTTGGAGGGTTGACTCATTAGCAATACCTATACTAAAGGGTTAGGTTAATCGCAATATAGTCCATCAATTGCACAAGATTATCAATCCTTGTGCTGCTTTTTATGTGCTTAAATAAATTTAATAAAAGCAACTAAGCCAATCTGCCCAAAGACTATAGCGGTAGGATTATATTCCAAGCACGGGAAAACTAATCATGATCAAGCAAGTTCCACTGTTAATTAACGGTGAATTCATCACCAGTAAAAGCACTGCGCTTATCGATGTCACTAATCCAGCAACCCAGGAAGTGATAGCTCAAGTGCCTTGTGCCACTGATGAAGAGATCAACCAGGCAATTGAAGGGGCTAAACAAGCTTTTGAAATCTGGAAAGAAAAATCAGTAGGCGACAGAGCCCGCTTAATGTTGACCTATCAGGCGCTGTTAAAATCGCATCAAGAAGAGATAGCGACTATTCTCTCCCAGGAGTCGGGTAAGACCTTCGCGGATGCGATGGGTGATGTATGGCGCGGAATTGAAGTGGTTGAACACGCAGCCAACGTAGCATCTTTGACTATGGGTGAGACTTTAGAGAACGTCGCCCGTAAAATTGATTGCTACAGCTTCACTCAGCCACTGGGTGTGTGTGTCGGAGTTACGCCTTTCAACTTCCCGGCGATGATCCCACTGTGGATGTTCCCGATTGCTATCGCCTGTGGCAACGCCTTTATCCTTAAGCCCTCTGAACAAAATCCACTGACACCTATACGTCTGGCAGAGTTGTTTGTTGAAGCCGGAGCCCCTAAGGGGATTTTACAAGTATTACACGGCGCTAAAGAAGTAGTACAAGAGCTGCTAGTGCATCCAGATACACCGGCGATTTCTTTTGTAGGCTCTGTGGCTGTCGGTGAGTATATCTACCGTACCGGTACCGATCACATGAAACGAGTGCAGGCATTTGCCGGTGCTAAAAATCATATGGTCATCATGCCAGACGCAGCTAAACAGCAAGTGATTAACAATATTGCCGGTGCCTCTGTTGGCGCAGCAGGTCAGCGTTGTATGGCTATTTCAGTGGCTGTCTTTGTCGGTGACTCTAAAAAGTGGATTCCCGAGATTAAAGAAGCCCTGGCTAAAGTTCGCCCGGGTGCCTGGGATGATGCACAAGCCGGTTACGGCCCACAGATCAACCCGGCGGCTAAAGAGCGAGTGCTAGGCTTTATCGCCGAGGGCAAAGCGGCAGGCGCCAACTGCATTTTGGATGGATCAGACGTCGAAGTACCTGGATTACCATTGGGTAACTTTGTTGGGCCTACCATGTTCACCAATGTCACTACCGATATGTCGATCTACAAAGAGGAAATCTTTGGACCAGTTCTGATTACACTGGAAGTAGAGACGCTGGAGGCGGCGATCGCACTGATCAATGAAAACCCATACGGTAATGGCACCTCAATCTTTACCGCCTCAGGTGCTGCGGCGCGTAAATATCAACACGAGATCAAAGTCGGTATCGTCGGTATAAACGTACCTGTGCCTGTGCCACTGCCGATGTTTTCTTTCACCGGCTGGCGCAAATCGTTTTACGGTGATCAGCACGCCTATGGCAAGCAGGCGGTAAAGTTCTACACTGAAACTAAAACAGTGACCGCGCGCTGGTTTGAGGAAGACATTGATACGGGTGTAAACACTACGATTGATATGAAGTAAGAATCCTGAGATTCTGGGTTTTTCGGGCCCGATGCATGAATAGTGCATCGGGCTTTTGCTTATATGCTCATAAGGCTATATAAACAAACTATAATTTGTCACTAGCGCTGCCAGTAATGGCCAGCCATTAGCAATAATAAAAAGGCGAAACTGTTATGGATTTTGAATTAAACGAAGATCAACTGGCTTACAGCGAAATGGCTCAGGCGTTCGCCGAGAAAGAGTTGGCGCCACACGCCGCTATGTGGGATGAGCAGCAACATTTCCCGGTGGATGTGTTAAAGCGCGCAGGAGAGATGGGTCTTTGTGGTTTGTACACCCCTGAAGCCGGGGGCGGTTTGGGGCTCTCTCGTTTAGATTCGAGTATTATTTTCGAGCAGATGGCCGCAGGTTGTACAGCAACCACAGCCTATCTGACTATCCATAATATGGTCAGCTGGATGCTCAGTACATTTGCTACCGACAATACTAAAGCCCAGTGGAGTGAAGCCTTAAGTAGCGGAGAAAAGCTCGGCTCCTACTGCCTGACAGAGCCCAATGCCGGTTCAGATGCCGCCTCACTTAAAACCAGCGCCCGTAAAGAAGCTGGCAAATACATTTTAAATGGCAGCAAAGTATTTATCTCCGGGGCCGGCGAAACCGATTTGTTGTTAGTGATGGCCAGAACTTCTGCCAATGGCGCCAAAGGTATTTCTGCCTTTGCCGTTGCCGCTGACAGCATTGGGATAAGTTACGGGCGCAAAGAACATAAAATGGGTTGGAATTGTCAGCCGACCCGCTCGATTACCTTTGAAGATGTTGAGGTAGACGCCGATTGCCTGCTCGGTGCAGAGGGCGATGGTTTTAAAATCGCTATGCAGGGCCTGGATGGTGGTCGGGTAAATATCGCCACTTGTTCCGTCGGTACCGCTCAGGCAGCGTTGAGTTATGCGTTAAAATATTTGCATCAGCGCCAGCAATTTGGCAGAGAACTCGCCAGTTTCCAAGCGCTGCAATTCAAGGTCTCAAAGATGAATACTGAGTTGGTAGCCGCCAGGCAGATGGTGCGTTTAGCAGCTTCTAAATTGGACAACAAACACCCGGATCGCAGCACTTACTGCGCCATGGCAAAACGTTTCGCCACTGATGTCTGTTTCAATATATGTGATGAAGCACTGCAAATTCTCGGTGGCAATGGTTACATGAAAGAGTATCCACTGGAGCGCTATGTGCGTGATAGCAGAGTGCATCGCATATTAGAGGGCACCAATGAAATCATGAATGTGATTATCGCCCGGCGCATCTTAATCGAAGAAACCAATCAGATTTTATAACTAACTATTAGTCCGTCCTAGGGTGATCAGCGACGGCGTAACAGAGAGCTTACAATGACAAAAAGTTACCCCCAGACACTACTGCTAGAAAAGCAGGGCAATGTAGCTATTCTTACCTTAAACAATGCACCTGCCAACACTTGGACAAAAGAGAGCTTAATAGGATTAATTGACATAGTCACTGACCTGAACAGTGATCTGTCCGTCTACTCGCTAGTGATACGCTCTGCCAGTGAGAAATTCTTTTCCGCAGGTGCCGATTTAAATCTGTTCAGCGATGGCGATTTAGCGGTTGCCCGTGATATGGGTAAATATTTCGGCGATGCGTTTTACGTACTCTCACAATTTCGCGGCGTATCTATAGCAGCGGTCAACGGCTGGGCTATGGGCGGTGGGTTAGAAGTGGCGCTGGCCTGTGATATTCGCATTGCTGAAGAAAAGGCGGTGATGGCCCTTCCCGAGGCCAAAGTTGGCTTGCTCCCCTGTGCCGGTGGCACACAAAACTTGACCATGTTGGTAGGTGAGGGCTGGGCTAAAAAAATGATTCTTTGCGGTGAGCGGGTAGACGCTGCCACTGCGTTACGTATAGGACTGGTTGAAGAGTGTGTTGAAAATGGCAGCAGCTATACCAGGGCACTGACGCTGGCACAGCAAGTTGCTCAGCAGAGTCCGAAGTCGGTAACGGCATGCAAAACTTTGATTCAATCAAACCGCAGCCGTCATTGGGATCAAGGTTACATCATCGAGCGCGAACTGTTTGTCGATCTGTTTCATACCGCAGATCAAAAAGAGGGTGTCAATGCATTTTTGCAAAAGCGTGCACCGCAGTGGACCAACAAATAATTAACCAGAAGCGGCACACAGGGGAGAAATAACGATGAGTTTAGTATTATTTGAAGAGCACTTGGCGGCTGACGGCAAAAAAATAATTGAGATTATTCTCAATGCCGAGCGCTCGTTAAACGCGCTGTCGCTGGATATGATTAGATTGATACAGCCTAAGCTGGATCAGTACGCCAGTGACGATAGCGTCGCTGCGATTATTTTGGACAGCGCAGGAGAAAAAGCCTTTTGTGCCGGTGGTGATGTAGTCAGTTTGTATAACAACCTGAAGGACACTGGTACTGCAGAGTATGCCACCGGGTACTTTAGCGAAGAGTACCGTTTGGATTACTGCATTCATACCTATCCAAAACCCATTATAGGATGGGGAGCGGGAATAGTGATGGGTGGAGGTCTGGGCTTGCTGTCGGGCTGTAGTCATCGCATAGTAACCCAAAGCACTATGATCGCCATGCCTGAGGTTACAATTGGGCTCTATCCGGATGTCGGCGCCAGCTGGTTTTTGAATCGCTGTCCCGGGCGAGTCGGGCTGTTCTTGGGTATTACTGGTGCACGAATCAATGCTGCAGATGCACTCTTTATTGGTATTGCCGATCGTCAATTAGACAATCAGCAGCGCCCTGAACTGTTGCGTAAGTTATTACAGGCAAACTGGAATGACGCTAGTACTGCAAGTGCCACTATTGACAAGATACTGCGCAATCTTGCAGCCCAGGCGACAGAGCAAGTTGCGCTATCGCAAGTGCGCCAGCACTTTGATTTGATCCAAAGTTTAACCGATGTCGACTGTGCCGATGATTTTGTAACTAAGCTACTGGCACTGAATGTGGATGATAGCTGGGTCGTTAAAGCGCAAAAAGCGGTTGCTCACGGCAGTCCAATGTCTATCGCAATGATCTATAGGCAGCTGCAAACGACTAAACATTTATCCCTAAAAGAAGTGTTTGTTGAAGAGCTGGCGCTGTCGACACAATGTTGTATCCTCGGCGAGTTGGCTGAGGGCATCAGAGCTTTATTAGTCGATAAAGATGGCAAACCCGCTTGGCGTTTCAAAACAGTCGCAGAGGTCGATCAGGCTTTTCTGGATCAGTTGTTTGTCTCCCCCTGGGAAAACAATCCGCTGCGGGATATGTGAATTAGTTGAAGTGCAGTAATAGATTATCGTTGTAAGAGTATGTTATTAAATAATTAAGCAGCATCATATAGTGCAGCTGCTATAACTGTGAGAATTTAAGATGGCGAATATAGGATTTATTGGTTTAGGCAACATGGGCGGTCCTATGGCGGCCAATTTAGTCAAAGCGGGTCACAGCGTCAGCGTTTTTGATTTATCTAAGGAAGCCGTGGCTACATTAGTGGCAACAGGTGCAACAGCCGCGCTATCGGCTAAAGAGGCGGTCAATGGTGCGCAGTTTGTTATCAGTATGCTGCCTGCCGGGGCACATGTAGAAGGCTTGTACCTCAGTGGAGATGATCCATTGTTTGATCACTTGGCCCAAGATGCGCTAGTAATTGATTCATCAACTATCGATGCAAAAACGGCACAAAAAGTGGCAGCGGCTGCCGGGGAGCGAGGCATTAATTTTATTGACGCGCCGGTCTCTGGCGGTGTAGGTGGTGCTGTCGCCGGCACGCTGTCATTTATGGTAGGCGCCAGTGAGCAACAGTTTGCCAATGCCAAGGCGGTTTTAGAGGTGATGGGCAAAAATATTTTTCACGCTGGGGTCCAGGGAAGTGGCCAAATAGCCAAAGCTTGCAACAATATGTTATTGGCAATATTGATGACCGGCACCAGTGAAGCACTTAACATGGGGGTGAAAAATGGTCTGGATCCTAAAGTGCTGTCTGAAATTATGCGTTTAAGTTCAGGTGGTAACTGGGCATTGGAAGTGTATAACCCATATCCTGGGGTAATGCCCAACGCACCGGCCTCAAATAATTATCAAGGAGGCTTTCAGACTGATCTGATGTTTAAAGACTTAGGTTTGGCCATGGAGCTATCTCAGTTGAGTGCTTCCCCGACGCCAATGGGCTCACAGGCACGGGCGCTATTTAATCTGCATAAAGCCAAAGGCAACGGTGGCTTGGACTTCTCAAGTGTCATCCAGGCATATCAGGATCAGGACTAAATCAACTATCGCTGACTGAGGTGTCGATTGGGCTCAGTGCCAAAAGTCAGTAATAGCTGCTGTTTAGCAGTAACATTTCCC
>ASZI01000130.1 GCA_000416315.1 Osedax symbiont Rs2
CCATGTACAGTAATGGCGGGGGTATTATTAGACCAATATCTTGCAGCAGTGGGTTTAAATCTCCCCCCTGAATTGGCGTATTGATCAATATCCTTTCAAAGGGACTGGAGGTAATCAAGGTAAAGGAGATAAAACCAACCCCAACTAAACCTAATACTGCCAGTACCCGCGCAAGTATATCCATCGGCAGGTCGTCACTTTTTAAAGCCACCGCGAAGGTCCAGGCACTGAGAATATACACCCACAGTAGCAGCGAGCCCTCGTGACCGCCCCAAATTGCACTTATCTTATAAAACAGTGGCAGTGCAGTATTAGAATTGCTGGCGATGTATTTAACGCTAAAATCATCAACCACAAAGGCGTAACCCAAACAAAAAATACTGATGCTCAAAAACAAAAAAAGTGATTTCGCCAAGGGCTTGGCGAAGTCCATCCAAAATTGATTGCCAGTGCTGGCGCCGTACATAGGTACTACAGCCAAAAAGCCTGACATCACCAGCGACAGTATCAGTGCGTACTGACCTAGTTCCGGGATCATTGGCTCACCTCTTGCCCAGCATTGTTTTCAAGCTGCTGACCATCGGCATCCACGCCGGCTTTTTCCAGTGCATCAGCCACTTCCGGAGGCATATATTTTTCATCGTGCTTAGCCAGTACTTCCACCGCCTGGAACACTCCCTGCTTATCCAGCTGCCCCTGAGCCACAACTCCCTGCCCCTCACGAAACAGATCCGGTAAAATGCCCTTATAAATGACGGTTAAATTCTGCTTGAAGTCTGTGAGTACAAACTCCACCTGTAGGCTGTTTGGATCGCGTTTAACACTGCCCTGTTGCACCATTCCTCCGGCGCGAATGCGGGTAGCTGCAGGAGCTTCTCCATCGGCTATCTGCTGTGGTGAGTAAAACACACTGATGCCAACCCCTTTATCGATGGCATACAATCCAAGGCCCACAGCCACTACCCCACCGAGGATGACAAACAATACCAACATTAAGCGGTTCTTTCTTTTAGGCGTCATTTCAGATCTCCCTCACGCTGAAATTTACGCTGTAGCGATCCAATTAACTTTTTCTGATTGATCCACGGCAGCATAACATTGATAATAATTATCCCCGCAGCAATGGCGAAACTAAGCCACACATAGAGGCCGTGCCCCCCCATATCAACAAACTCTACCCAAGTATCAAATTGCATTACATGCCCCACTATGATTTTAAAATCTGTTCCGACTTATTCCTGAGTAGCAAATAACCATCTATAAAAACGCTGTTGGATGATTTCTTTACTCGCTCAGACTTTTGTCACTAATTCTTTAACCCAATTTGTGCGCTTCTCGCGGCTAAGTATTTCGTTGCGCAACCTGAGCATCATCGCCGTAGCAAAGAAGCAGTAAAAACCAAGCACCATGACCAATAAGGGTAACCACATTTGCACCGGCATCGCCGGTTTTTCAGTTAAGCTAAAGGTTGCTGGCTGATGTAGGGTATTCCACCACTCAACCGAGTATTTAATAATCGGGATATTAACCAAACCTACCAAGGATAAAATGGCAGTGGCCCGTGCCGCCCGAGAGGGCTTGCCCATCGCCGCATACAGGGCCATTACGCCAAAGTATAAAAACAGCAAAATTAACATAGAGGTTAAACGTGCATCCCAAACCCACCAAGAACCCCAGGTAGGTTTGCCCCAAATGGCACCGGTAATAAGCGCTAAAAAAGCCATAGAAGCACCGACGGGGGCGCAGGCATAAGCCACCATGTCGGCGATTTTCATCTTCCAGATAATCCCGACAGCACCCGCCAGAGCCATAGTCACATAGATGGACTGCGCCAAAATGGCACTGGGGACATGGATATAAATAATCCGAAAACTGTTTCCCTGCTGATAATCTTCTGGTGCATATAACAATGCCCAGACCGTGCCTAACAACAATAGAGCTAAACCGGTACAACTGAATAGCGGTAAGAGTTTTCCGGTAATTTTATAACACCATTTTGGTGATGCCATCTGGTAAAACCACTTAGGCATTAACTGTTTTTTTTGCATATTCATCAACTACTCACTGATACTCTTAAAGAGGCGGCTATTGCAAAAGGCGCTAACACTAAACTCAGGGCAAACATCGCACCTAATATCGCCAAATACGCTGTTACTGGCAGTCCGTCGACCGCGCTTTGTACCGCGCTGGCACCAAAAATCAACACGGGAATATACAGAGGTATCACTAAAAGAGATATCAATACCCCACCTTTTTTCAAGCCTACCGTCAGCGCTGAGGCGATGGCGCCCACTAAGCTTAAAGTGGCTGTGCCAATCAACAAACTGATCACTAAGGTTACTATCGCCTGCGCCGGCAAAAATAACATAACGGCTAACAGAGGAGCCATCAGCGCCAGAGGTAAACCTGTAGTGATCCAGTGGGCGCAGGCCTTAGCCAAGGCAATCATATAAGTAGATTCTGGGCTCAACAATAACTGCTCTAAAGTGCCGTCATCAAAATCGGATTTGAATAAATTATCCAGAGAGAGCAAGGTCGCCAACAGCGCAGACACCCAAAGTACTCCGGGGGCAATTTGCGCCAGAAAATCCGCGGCGGGACTGACCCCCAAAGGGAACAATACAGCGACCATTAAAAAGAAGATCAAGGGGTTTAAAAAATCCCCTTTGTGCCGAAAGGCAAGTAACAAATCTCTACTGAGCTCAGCCCAGAACACTCTCATCATAGTTAATACATCATATTTATTATTATCACCTAGCCGTCAGCTAGTGTTAGTAAAACAGCTTACGGGCGACAGAGGTCAACTCTGTTAGCCCTGCAAAACCTTATTTAGTTCCCCAATCGTCCAGATTTAATCGCTGAATTTTTGAATTCAACTCTAGTTGCTGATGGGTAGTTAAAATCACGGTGCCACCACTGGCCGAAAAAGCACTAATATGCTGTTCCAACGCTGCCACACCTTGTTTATCGATAGCGGTAAAGGGTTCATCCAATATCCATAGAGAATGACTAACGTCAGTGGTCTTTTGCATATATAAGCGCGCCAAATTAACCCGCCGTCTCTGTCCTGCGGATAAATTTTGACACAGAACTTGCTCGTAGCCCGCCAGACCCACCTCTGTCAGCGCTTTAGAAATCAAGCTCGCGTCTAATTGCGGTTGAATGCGTGCGTACCAGGTTAAATTTTCCAGTGCTGTAAGCCCCAATTTAACGCTAACCTGATGACCGAAATACAACAGTGAGCTGTGATAATACGCTAGCTCATCGTCAATTTTCTGGCCAAAAAACTCAATCTGACCTTCATAATCATGATACAAGCCACAGAGAATTCGCAGTAGTGAGGTCTTACCGCTGCCATTACTACCGCCTAGATGCAAAACAGTCCCCTGCTGTAACTGGAATGATAAGTTTTCAAACAACACTTTGTCATCCCGCTCACAGTATAAGTCTTTGACTTCTAACAGCAGTACTGCCACTGGTCACCTCGTGTTATGAATTTCTAGATTTGGCTGGCATTGTACCAGTAAAGATCAATATTCCCACCGACAATTACTCTGTATTCATATTAAATAAAGCAGCGGGCAATACACCCGGCTGCTCGCTGATTAACAGTCAACTGCCAGTGCCTTACAGGCGTTTATCGCTGTTAAAATCACTGAGCATTTGCTAAATTTTAATCTAGTTAATATTACACCGTATTGTTGTATATCAAATAATATCAATACCTGAGCAGAGGCAGTTCAAGCTTTAAGCAAAAAATCAGAGCTCGCACAGAGCATCTACAATTGTTCGAGGTCTGTGAGTTAAATTTTGCTACAATATCTTTAATGCTTGCCGATAGCTAAATAGAGTCTTCATTTAGAATGATTGCCAGTGGCAGCAGTAAAATTAGTCGAGCTATGGGGAATACCAAATATGTTGAACATCTACTTAGCAAAACCACCCCTGCTCAAACCACCAACTAAGCTGCCAGCTTCGCTCGGGCCTAGGAGCGAATAATGGATGCTCCGGCAATTGCCCAGCTAAAAATCTTAGACAATAAAACCTCCAGCCCCAGCAAAGCAATTGAAACTGCACTGCCAGTAGGCAAAACAGTGACTGCCAAAATCACCCAAGTCTCACCGGAGCAGGCGCGTCAGGACTCCCACAGAGTTAAATTGGAAATCAATAAATCGCTGCTGCAGATATCGGCTAAATTTTCCGGGTCCGTGCCAGAAAAAGGCAGCACTGTCAGCCTGCAAAGATCAGCCAGCGGTCAAATACAATTAAGCCTGATTAACAGCTCTGACAGCGCACTAAAACAGCCCGCTGGCAACCAAACCAGCAGCCCTGCTGCCCCAGCAAATAACACTGCGGCCAATAATAAAACCTCTTCACAGTCGTCATCTGGCACAGCGGCCAATACTGCGGCAAATACCACAGGCTCCGAGCAATCGAGCGCCAGCAGCAGTGCAGCTTTAACGGCAAAAATAGCCGCAAACAATTTGAGTCCATTACTCGCAGCCAACGTTAAAACAACCTCGCAGGCAACCCCCAATAGCGTCACACTTAAAGTACCTGTGACGATTAACGCCAGTGGCACGGCACTTAACATTATCGAGCAAGCGCTACCCAAAGGTGAAACCTTAAGCGCCAGAGTCATCAATCAGGTATTAACCAATAGCAGTGCCAACAAACCAGCTACTGCCAACCTTAATAGCCAAGCAACTGTATCTACATCTACATCTTCACCTACAACAACGCCGACCAATAACAGCGTGCAGCAAGCTACCACCAATAACCAGTCATCAGGCAACAGTGCCAACGGTGTTGGTATAGGTAAGCAGACGCTTAACCTAGGGACTACTAATAGCCTTAATAACAGCCCTACTAACAGCCCTACTATTGTTCAAGCAAATGCTGCTTCTGTTAGCGGTACAGGCACTGGTGCCGCTAGCACTGCGACTAATCAGCCCGCTATGCCTGCTCAAGCTGGCACCGCTACACAAGCTTCTACCCAAGCTCAAACGACTCAAGTACCTGCAGCCACTACTACGCCCAATGTTGCCTCTACTGCTACCGGCGCTAAACCCAGCGCCACTGCCAGCAGCCCTTCAAATTCAGCAGTTGCTACAGCCAGTTCCGCACAGAGTAGTCAGCTAGCTTCCAGTACTGCTACTGTTAGCCAGTCTGCAGCAACGGTTAGTGGAGCTACTGCAACTAGCAGTAACAACTTGCAGCCAACAGCATTAAGCAGCACAACAAACACCCCCGCCAGAACAACAGTTGTTAACAACCCAAGTCAGCAAGCTCCAGCGACTAGCACTGCTGGTTCCGGGCCAACTAACTTCCCAGCCAATACAACCCCGACCAGCCAGCAAGTAACCGCTAGAGCGGCAGCTAACTCTGCTGTCAGCAGCCCGACAATTAATAGCAGCGCCACTAATACTGCAGCAGCCAATCCCCTCACAAGCAGCCCTCAGGTGCAGACATCTAATGTTAACAGCCAATTACTGGGGGCTATTTCCAGGCCCGTTATTCAAGCTGCACCTGCCAGCGGCGCAGCATTACCCGGTACTGCATTGCCCAGCACTGCCTTGAATAGCCCTGCCTTAAGCACAACCCAGGGCAGCACTACATTAGCGCCATCAACGCCATTGCCGGTCGCGTCAACAACAGGAACAGCGACAGACAAAGGTGTTGTTAGTAACTTACCGACGAATCCAACCACGACTGCCCTGCCCGGCTCAAAAACAACAGTAACACCGCAAAATCAACAGCTAAACAACCTGCAAGCTCAGACTACTGCAATTAAAATATCTGTTGCTGGACAGCAAGTTTCTCTGCAGGGGCCCGCCAATTTACCGCCGTTGCAAAATGTACAAATAACCCGGATAAACGGACCTCAGGCAAACATTCAATGGCAACAACCCAGCCAGCCATCGACACTTGCTGTGGCAGTGCCTGCGACACTGAGCACCCGGCAAGTCCAAGTGGTTGAACAGAGCTTGCGTCAAGCTCTGCCTCAGCAGATACCTATCGCCGAGGGCATTAACCAATTGGTGGCCCAATCGGTGCAGATTGCCAACTCATCCTCGAACATCAACGCTCCTGTGGACAAAATCGCCCTGAGTATTATGCAAATGTTTGGGGTCAAGCCAGGTGCGCTCAGTAGCAGCGCTACGATCAAACGCAACGTGCAGCACGGCGGCTTGTTCACTGAGAGCAAGTTACTCAACCACAGCCCCGGTAACCAGGGGGATATGAAAAACTTCCTCTCCAAGTTAAAGCAACTGGCGAAACAGTTGCCTGCAGAACAAAAAGACATGTTAGTCAATACCACCGATCGGATGCTGGCAAGGATTACCGCCAGCCAGTTAACCCATGTGCAACAGCAGCATGCTAAAGCTGAGATAAGTAATGAGCGGACTTTTCAGGTCGACATTCCAGTGCAGCAAAATGAAAAACTGGATAACGTTGAAATGGAAATCAAGCAACGTAAACACCGCAATGAGCAGGGAGAATTTATCTCTGTCTGGAGCGTCAAATTACATTTTGATTTAGCCGAACACGGCGAAGTGGATGCAGAGGTCGCTTTAAACCCTACCGACAACAGTATATCAACGACTTTTTTGTGTACTAACTTAAACACTGTGAGACAGATTGAACGGGCCATGCCCAGCTTCAGGCAGCAGTTAAATCAACAGGGGTTTGAAATAAATACTTTGCACTGTACTCAGGGATCGCAGGCAGACGCTGCTGCTAACAATCCAATAAACAAACGCATCATTGATATTCGAACATGAGCAAAGACGAAAAGAACTCAAAAGCAGATTCAGCAGTTGCCCTAAAATACGATATGCAAGGCGGCGGTGTACCGACGATTGTTGCTAAAGGGCACGGCCAGATAGCTGAAAAAATTATCGAACTAGCCCGCGAAAACGATGTGCACATCCACGAGAATCCTGAATTACTCGAGATATTGATACGTCTGGAAATTGGTGACGAAATCCCCGAGGCACTCTACCGGGCCATTGCCGAAGTGATCGCTTTTACCTACGAGCTAAAAACCGCTAAGCGTTAATTCAAGTCAGTTACTGTAGCTGGCATCCTTGTGCACTAAAAACAAAGCTGTTTAATTTAAGCTTTCAGGTCGCTGTGAATCTTTATACGCCGATGGTTTTCAGTTAGCTCCTTTTTGCAGCTCTGCATTTAGTGCGTCTTCAATTTCCTGCTCAGTTAAAATATCCAGCTGTTCAGTCCATTTTAAGTCAATCGCCTGCATAGTCGCATCGTGCTCCTTGCGCAATTGACGCCTGAGCTTGGCGGCTACAAAACGACCTTTTGTCACAGGGTTATCTAATAGCAATTCAGGAATTGTCACCGGTCGACCATCGTCCCCCACTGCTACCATAGTAAAATAGCAACTGTTGGTGTGACGGCTTTGTTTGGAATGAATATCTTCGGCGACCGCCTTGATCCCCACTTCCATGGTAGAGCGGCCAACGTAGTTAACTTGCGCATAAAATGTCACTAGCTCCCCCACTTTAACCGGCTGTTTAAATTTCACCTGATCGACAGATAAAGTCACCGCGTATTGGTGACTATAGTGGGCCGCGCAAGCGTAGGCCACTTGGTCCAATAACTTCAAGATAGAACCGCCGTGCACATTGCCACTGAAATTGGCCATCTCTGGGGTCATCAGCATCGTCATCACTAGCGGTTCCGCTAGCTGTTGCTCTCTGGGTTTCTGCTCCATTGCGCTCTCACGTTTGTTTATAGTTATCTAAACACAGCTGAAAATTTTAACTTTTGATGAGTGGCTATTGCCAGTTAAGCCTCTGACAGCAGGTTTAGTCTGGGTGCCAGTCATCGCAACAAGATGCAGCTATTGAGCCCGACCCCGGATGTTAACTCATATGTCAGACCGGCCACTTAAGCATGGTCGATCTTTAGCATAACGCAAGTTTTCTGTTACAGAACACCTATGTAGCCTGCACAACAAACATTTGTTGCAGCAGTGCCAACAAAGCATAATTGAGTAATCTCACAGGCCAGCCATTGGCAACCTCCATCAATTACTACACAGATAAAGGTGCAAAAGTTTGCACGCTAATCGCCAAAAACTTGCCCAAAACCACAATATGCACTTTTTTTCATATTTAATGATATAGCTGATAATGTTAGTTTCCCTGTATAAGAACCCGTATAACAATTACAAATATGCACTTTACTTCATATAATAATATTTTAGGTGAGTTTATGGATGCTACATCCGCCAGAGCAAACGACAAGATACAAGAAATCATCGCAGAGCTAATCGATAAGCCCGGTGCTTTACTGCCTATACTGCATGAAATACAGCATGTTTTTGGCTATATCCCCGCACAGGCCATTCCGCGGATTGGCGATGCACTTAAGCAAACAGCTGCTGAAATACACGGTGTGATCAGTTTTTACCGACACTTTCACACCAGCAAAGGTGGCAGTCATAGAGTTGAAATCTGTCGTGCTGAAGCTTGTCAGGCTCGCGGAGCCAGAGCTCTGGAAAGCCACGCCAAACAAGCACTGCAAGTGGATTACCATCAGACCACTGCCGATCGCAACATTAGCCTTGATCCTGTTTACTGTTTAGGAAACTGCGCTTGCGGCCCCAACATTCGCATTGACGACGATATTATCGGCAGAGTCAGTCCCGAAAAATTTGATCGCCTGGTGGACGGTTTAAACACTGTTTCACTGCAGATTCGATAGGAGATCATTTATGACAACAACTATTTATATTCCAAGAGATACTACAACACTGTCTCTGGACGGTGAGTTAGTGGCAACTAACCTGGCAATTGCCGCCGCCAGAACAAACACTGATATCAAGCTGATACGCAACGGCTCACGCGGTATGTTCTGGTTAGAACCACTGCTAGAAGTACAGACCGACCAAGGTCGGATCGCCTTTGGCCCGGTACAACCTGAAGATATCGACAGCTTGTTTGCAGCCGATTTTGCCAACCCAAAGTTCGACAGCCATAGCGCGCAGCAACACCCGCTATATTTAGGTTTAACCGAAGAAATTCCCTACCTGAAAAAACAACAGCGGCTGAGTTTTGCCCGCGCCGGAGTGATAGACCCTGTAGACATAGATGACTACATCAAGCACGACGGATTTAAAGGCCTGGCGAAGTCATTACAGCTTAGCGCCCAGGGGATAGTTGACGAAATCAAAGACTCGGGCTTGCGAGGTCGCGGCGGCGCCGCATTCCCCACCGGTATCAAATGGCAGACCGTTTTAAATTGCCCACCGCAACAAAAATACATCGTCTGCAATGCCGATGAAGGCGATTCGGGCACTTTTGCCGATCGGCTATTAATGGAAGCCGACCCGCTGAGCTTAGTTGAGGGCATGACAATTGCCGCACTGGCCGTCGGTGCTACTCAGGGCTACATCTACTTGCGTTCTGAATACCCACAGGCACATATTATTCTCAACCAAGCTATTGCCAATGCCTACGCTAACAACTTTTTAGGTGACAATCTTTGCGGTTCCGATCGCAGCTTTCATCTTGAGGTTCGTTTAGGCGCCGGCGCTTACATCTGCGGTGAAGAAACATCACTGCTAGAAAGCTTAGAGGGCAAGCGTGGTCTGGTCAGATCTAAGCCGCCACTACCGGCTATTGAAGGCTTGTTTGGTCAGCCTACAGTGGTCAATAACGTGCTCTCTTTTGGCGCTGTGCCACATATATTAAGTGATGGTGCTAAAGTTTATGCCGATTACGGCATGGGTCGCTCTAAAGGTACCTTGCCCTTTCAAATTGCCGGCAACGTTAATCGCGGCGGCCTGGTTGAACTGGCATTTGGTACCAGCTTGCAAGATCTGCTGGATGATTTTGCACAGGGCACTGCCTCCACACGACCCATGCACAGTATTCAGGTGGGAGGACCACTGGGCGCCTATCTGACTCCTGAGCAATGGCAGACGCCACTAGATTATGAATCATTCGCAGCGATTGGCGCCGTCTTAGGCCACGGTGGTATAGTGGTATTTGACGATACTGTAGATCTCGCTGAACAGGCCAGCTTCTCCATGGAGTTCTGTGTTGAAGAGTCCTGCGGTAAGTGTACCCCCTGTCGTATCGGCTCGGTCCGCGGGGGAGAAGGGATAGAGAAAATTCGCAATGGTGAAAATCCAGAACAGAACTTAGAGCTCCTCGATGACCTGTGCGAGACCATGATAGACATGTCTATGTGCGCCATGGGAGGAATGACCCCCTTCCCGGTGCAAAGCGCCATGAAAGCCTATCGTGCTCAATTGAGCGATCAACAGCAATCAGTGAAGGGCCATTAAAATGTTAGAATATTTTGAGCCAAATAAAGATTTAGGTACACCGCCAGTTTTGTCAGACACTATGGTCACTGTAGAGATAGACGGTGTTTCTATCACTGTGCCAGAAGGTACTTCAGTGCTGCGCGCCGCAGCCCTGAACGACATCAACATCCCAAAACTTTGCGCCACCGACAGCCTTGAGGCTTTCGGCTCCTGTCGTATGTGCGCTGTGCAAATTGAAGGTCGCCGCGGCTATCCGGCCTCCTGCACCACTCCAGTTGCACAGGGCATGCAAGTAACTACCCAGAACGATAAATTGGGCAAGCTGCGACGCAATGTTATGGAACTGTATATCTCAGATCATCCACTGGATTGCCTGACTTGCCCAGCCAACGGTGACTGCGAACTACAGGACGTAGCTGGTGCCGTAGGTTTGCGTGAAGTCAGATACGGCTTTAACGGCGAAAACCACTTAGATGCAGAAAAAGATCACTCCAATCCCTATTTCAGTTTTGATCCCAGCAAATGTATCGTCTGCTCGCGCTGTGTGCGTGCCTGTGAAGAAGTGCAAGGTACTTTTGCACTGACCATCGATGGTCGCGGCTTTGACTCAAAGGTAGCCGCCGGTCAGGATCAGGACTTCATCGATTCCGATTGTGTTTCCTGCGGTGCCTGTGTCCAGGCCTGCCCAACCTCCACTTTGATGGAGAAGAGCGTTATTGATCAGGGACAACCAGAACACTCTATCGTAACTACCTGCGCCTACTGTGGTGTCGGCTGCTCATTCGAAGCGCAGATGAAAGGCGATAAAGTCATTCGCATGGTTCCCTATAAAGGCGGAGAAGCCAACCAAGGCCACTCTTGTGTCAAAGGGCGTTTCGCCTTCGGTTATGCAACCCACGGCGATCGTATTAAAGAGCCTATGGTGCGCGACAGCATAGATCAGCCATGGCGGGTGGTCAGCTGGGATGAAGCATTCAGCTTTGCTGCCGCCAAGATCCACAAAATTCAGGATCAGTATGGCCGTGAGAGCGTCGGTGGTATCACCTCTTCACGCTGTACCAATGAAGAGACATTCCTGGTACAAAAATTGATTCGCACCGCCTTTGGCAACAACAATACCGATACTTGTGCCCGCGTCTGCCACAGCCCTACTGGATTTGGTCTAAAAACCACCTTGGGAGAATCTGCCGGTACTCAGACATTTGAATCGATAAGAAAAGCAGATAGCATAGTGGTCATTGGTGCTAACCCCACCGACGCCCACCCGGTATTTGGCTCCTTAATGCGCCGAAGATTGCGTGAGGGAGCCAGTTTAGTGGTTATCGATCCGCGCGATATCGACCTGTTAAAGACCCCGCATTTAAACGAAGCGGTTCACTTGCAGCTGCGCCCGGGTACTAACGTCGCCCTGATCAATGCATTGGCTCACGTGATAATGCGCGATAATTTGCAAAATGATAGTTTCATCCAAGAGCGCTGCGATACACAAGCCTTCAACAACTGGAAAGCCTTTATCAGCGAGGAGCGCAACTCCCCTGAGGCGACTGCCGATATCACAGGTGTCGCTGCTGAATTAGTGGTTAAAGCGGCGCAAACCTATGCTAACGCTGGCAATGGCGCCATCTTCTACGGATTGGGAGTCACAGAGCACTCTCAGGGCTCAACCACGGTAATGGGTATCGCCAACTTGGCGCTGGTCACTGGCAACTTAGGTCGTGAGGGTGTGGGCGTTAACCCGCTGCGCGGGCAAAACAACGTACAGGGCTCTTGTGATATGGGATCTTTCCCGCATGAGCTTCCCGGCTACCAGCATGTCGGCGTGAAAGCGGTCCGAGATAAATTTGAAGCTGCCTGGAATGTAAAAATAGATGACCAGCCGGGCTTGCGTATTCCCAATATGTTTGATGCCGCCATTTCCGGTAAGTTTAAAGGCATGTATGTGCAGGGAGAGGATATTGCACAGTCAGACCCTAATACTCACCACGTAGAAAAGGCGCTAAAATCGCTGGACTGTCTGATAGTCCAAGACATCTTCCTCAATGAGACAGCAAAGTTTGCCCACGTTTTGTTACCAGGTTCTACTTTCTTGGAGAAAGACGGTACTTTCACTAACGGCGAGCGTCGCATCAACCGCGTGCGTAAAGTTATGCCACCACTGGCGGGACTGGCCGATTGGGAAGTAACCTTAGGTCTGGCTAAAGCACTGGGTTATGAAATGAACTACGCACATCCAAGTGAAATCATGGATGAGATTGCGGAGCTAACACCAACGTTTAGCGGCGTTAACTACGAAAAGCTAGAACAACAAGGGAGTATTCAATGGCCCTGTAACGAAGAGTTCCCACTGGGCACTCCGACTATGCACGTCAAAGACTTCCCGATTGGCAAGGGCAACCTGGCCATTACTGAGTTCACCCCCACAGAGGAGCGCAGTCCTCGGCGCCTGCCACTACTGTTAACCACTGGCCGTATCTTGTCCCAGTACAATGTAGGCGCACAGACACGCCGCACTGAAAACATGGCATGGCACAGCGAAGATGTACTAGAAGTGCACCCACACGATGCGCAGGAGAGAGGCATTGTCGATGGCGATTGGCTGGGCATTACCAGCCGAGCCGGCAACACTGTGCTCAGGGCCAAAGTTAGCTCACGGATGCAACCTGGGGTGGTTTATACAACCTTCCATCATCCGGGCAGTGGTGCCAATGTGATCACCACCGACAACTCCGACTGGGCTACTAACTGCCCTGAATACAAAGTAACAGCTGTGCAAGTTGAAAAAGTCAGCCAACCTTCAACCTGGCAAAAAGAATTTGTCGCTTTTGATAAGAAGCAACAGCAGTTCTTGCGCGCCGAACAGCCCTTAGAGGTAAACCGTTAATATGGACTTGCAGGTATGAGTGAAGAAATATCCGCCCAGGCATTGCCCAGCGGACAAGTATCAGCTCATGTTCAACAGTGGCGCAGTGATCAACTGCGCCCACTGGATGACCTTGTCGTTGAAGAAGTACCTGTCGCACTGGTTTACAATGGCATTAGCCAGGCAGTGATGATGGCGACACCCTGCGACTTGCAAGACTTTGCCATAGGTTTTAGTTTAACCGAGGGCATTGTCGATAATCTGCAGCAAATATTTGATATCCAGCTGACTCAACATGCAGCTGGCTATGAAATTGCACTGCAAATTAGCGGTCAAAAAATGCAGCAGTTGAAGCAATATAAACGCAGCATGACCGGCAACAGTGGCTGTGGTCTGTGCGGTATTGAGTCTCTGAGTACAGCGATTCGACCGGGGAGCATCGTTAACAGCGCTGCCCTGCCCGACGCCAAGGCAATTCAAAGTGCAGTCAGCTCTCTGCCTAGCTATCAGCCGATTCAGGCGGCCACCGGAGCTTGTCACGCCGCTATGTGGTGCGATATGCAAGGTAATAAACTGCTGGTGCGCGAAGATGTAGGTCGCCACAACGCCTTTGATAAACTGATCGGCGCCATGGCTGAGAATAATATCAGTAGCAGACAAGGTTTTGCTGTTATCTCCAGCAGAGCCAGTTACGAAATGGTACACAAAGCGAGCTTTTTGCAGTGCCCAACCTTAGTGGCGGTTTCAGCACCGACTTCTTTGGCAATCGCACAAGCGAAACAACTCAACATTAATTTAATTGGTTTTGCCCGCAGTGGCAGGCATAATATTTATCACTCATGTATGAGTGATACTGCGGATTAACCCAGCTGATAAACGGAACAAGCATGAGAACAGCACAACAACAACTCATTCATATGGTCAATCAAATTGCCGCCAATAACCAGAGCGGCACCCTTGAAGACGCGGCGAAAGCCACCAGCTCGCACATGCAAAAATTTTGGGCGCGCTCAATGAAAGC
>ASZI01000131.1 GCA_000416315.1 Osedax symbiont Rs2
ATGAATAAGTGTAAATAGGTTCTCTATGTATAAAGCGCAACTGAGTAACATTCCACAGCCACTGCATCAGTTTGTGCAGCAACAATGGCTGAGATTGGCAAAACCCATGCAGGACATAGTGCTGTCCAACGATCAGCTGGTCGCATTGACTAAAGTTGTTGCCGGCAGTGACTTTGTCGTAGAGCAATTAGTTACTAAGCCTGCACTGCTGGCAGAGTTGATTGCCAGCAAAGATTTGGAAAGTCTTTACAGTCCCAGAGCCTATGCTCTGAGGTTGGCTGAGTTAATGATTGGTATTGAAGATGAAGCCGTTCTGGGGCGGCAACTAAGATTATTTCGCCAGCGCGAAATGGTACGGTTAATTTGGCGCGATTTAAATCGCTTTTCTGATGTGCGCCAGACAACTGCTGAGTTGAGTGCGCTTGCGGATGCTTGCATTGAGCAAAGTGTTGGCAAATTATACGATTTTATGTGCCTTCGCTGGGGGGTGCCCTACTCTGCGAAAACGCTTGAAAGTGAGGCTGAGCAACAATACCTGGTCGTATTGGGAATGGGTAAGCTAGGGGCGAATGAGCTCAATTTATCCTCAGATATCGACTTGATGTTTTGCTATGGAGAAAATGGCGAGACCAGCGGGCAGAAAAAGAGTATAGATAACCAGGATTTTTTTATCCGCTTAGGTAAAAAATTAATCCAGGCGCTGGATGCCCCTACTGCCGAAGGTTTCGTATTCAGGGTCGATATGCGTTTGCGTCCCTTTGGTTCTGTCAGCCCATTAGCTTGTAGTTTTATCGCCATGGAAAACTACTATCAGCAACACGGGCGTGAATGGGAGCGCTACGCTATGATAAAAGCGCGAGTTGTAGCGGGGGACGGCGACCGGGCACAGCAATTAATGGCAGATTTAAAACCTTTTGTGTACCGAAAATACATCGATTATAGCGCTTTTGAGTCACTGCGTGAGATGAAAGCTATGATCAACTCTGAAGTGCGCCGCAAAGGCCTGGCAAATAATGTAAAACTTGGCTCTGGGGGGATCCGCGAGGTTGAGTTTATAGCCCAGGCGTTCCAGTTGATTCGCGGCGGCAGAGACAAGCGACTGCAGCAGCGGGCGCTGTTGAATATACTGCCGCTATTACCTGAGACTGTTGCTATACCGGTACATGTGGTACAAGAGTTGACCGACAGCTACCTGTTTTTACGCGATACAGAACATGCAATTCAGGCAATAGCGGACCGCCAAACGCAAGAGTTACCCGTTGATGAACATGCGTTATTGCGTATAGCTTGTAGTTTAGGTTTTACAGATAACCAGAGTTTTTGCAGTGCTCTGGAGTTGCATCGGCAAAATGTCAGAAAACACTTTGCAGAACTGCTGGCTCCAGCTGAAGGTCATGAGAATGATCTGGACTGCGAAGATAACGACTGGCTGCTGTTATGGGATTCAAGTTTGTCTGAGGACGAAGCTGCGCAGCTGTGTAGCGAACGTGGGTTTGATCAGCCCCAAGCTGCTGCTAAATTAATATTGGATATGCTGCAATCTAAAACCTTGACAATGTTGCAACCTATTACCCTGGAGCGGCTAAAGTTGATTGTGCCGAAACTGCTACAGCAGATATCGCTGTGTGATAATAGCAGCGAAACTTTGGCCAGAGTATTGAAATTAATTTCAGCAATACTACGACGCTCAGCATACCTGGTGCTGTTAGCAGAAAATCCCAGTGCCCTACAGCAGCTGGTCAAGCTCTGCTCCGCCAGCGCTTGGTTTGCCGACATACTCACCAGGCAGCCTGTATTATTAGATGAGTTGATTACTCCACAGACTTTGTATTCACCGCCAGATAAATTGCAGTTAAATTCTGAACTCAATCAGCAGATGTTACGTATCCCCGAGGACGACGAAGAGCAGCTGATGGATAGCTTGCGCTATTTCAAGCATGCACATTTGCTAAGGATAGCCGCCAGTGACATCACTGGAGTGCTGCCTCTGATGAAAGTCAGTGACTACCTGACTTGGCTGGCCGAAGCTATTCTGGAAAAAGTGCTGGATATGGCGTGGCGCACCTTGGTGGAAAAACACGGAGTTCCCTGTAACAATGCGGGCGAGGAGCAAGGGCGTAACTTTATTGTAGTAGCCTACGGTAAATTGGGCGGCATTGAACTCTCCTACGCTTCTGATCTGGATCTGGTTTTTCTGCACGGTACAGACTCGAATGCTTTTACCAATGGCACCAGGGCCATTGCCAATTCAGTATTTTTCACCCGATTAGGTCAGCGAGTTATCCACATCCTCAATACACATACCAGCAGTGGACAGTTGTATGAAATAGATATGCGACTGCGACCGGCCGGCAATTCAGGGATGTTGGTCAGCACTTTAGCTGCTTTTGAAGCTTACCAGCTAAAAGAAGCCTGGACCTGGGAGCATCAGGCTCTGGTGCGGGCCAGAGTGATAACCGGCAGTGAATCGCTAGCGGCTGAGTTCTCTATAGTTCGCAGCCAAGTATTAACTCAACATAGAGATAGACAGCAGCTTTTGCAGGCAGTCAGCGATATGCGGGAGAAAATGCGTTCTCATCTTGGTTCATCGCAGCGACAAATGAAGAATCAGTTTAACTTGAAACAAGATGCGGGTGGCTTGGTAGACATCGAGTTTTTAGTGCAGTACTTCTGTCTGGCGTATGCACAACAACAGGGCGATTTGATTCGATATACCGATAATATACGCATCTTAAAGGCAATTGAGCAGCAAGCTTTGCTAACTGCTGCAGATGCAACTTTGTTATGTGAGGCGTACAAAGCTTATAGAGCTGTGGGCCATCGCCAGGCAATGCAGGAACAATCCCTGAGCATAAATCCACAAATGCTGAGCGAGTATCGAAACGCAGTGACTGCTCTATGGGAGCGTTACATCAGAGCCGAGATAGTCTGACGTTTTTTTATGGCTAGAGACTATTTTGTCTGGCAGGGCAGAAGGGTAATGGTCGAGGATAAGAGCGACTGCAGTTATTACCTGCAGTCGCAGTGCTGTTGAGCTAGCTTGCTCGCTCTGTGTGATTAAATGTCGAACAGCCAGTTGTGTTTGTCTTCAGCCAGACCCCATTGGATGTCATTCATTGCCTGACGCAATTGCTTAGTGACCGGCCCTTCAATGCCACCGCCGACTGTGTATTCGCGGTCATTGTGGATAAATGTGCCCACTGGGGCTAGTACCGCTGCAGTACCTGAAAGGGCGGCTTCACAGCCCGGTTTGGCTGCTCGCTCAAGCAGCTCTTGCACTGAAATTTCACGCTCTGAAACCTTCAGTCCCATATCTGTTGCTAAGGTTAAGATAGAATCTCTGGTGACACCGTGTAAAAAGCTTTCATCCAACGCTTTGGTGATAATCTCGCCATCATCAATCAGTAAAAAGTTGGCGGCGCCAGTCTCCTGGGCAAAACCGTTCGGGCAAAATAGTACTTGGTCGGCCTGGTATTTATCTCGCGCCTGCATGATTGGGCGCAACGCGCTGGCGTAGTTGCCGCCGCTTTTGATCATGCCATTGTGTGGTGCACAGCGCATGCCAGTTTCATCCAGCAGCAAGCGTAGCGTTCCCGAATCGCTAGTGAAGTACTCGCCGACCGGTGACAGTAAAATGTACTGCATTGAAGTCAGTGAAGGCGCCGCGGCTTTGCCAATGGCCGGATCAATACCAAAGTGGGTCGGCCTGATGTACATAGAGCCCGGAGGTGCGGGGACTTCACTGGCATACTTAGCCACTGAATCGGTAATCATTTTTGCGGTAGCATCTTTGTCTATAGCGGGCAGCGACAGCAGCTCACTGCTCTGGGCGAAGCGGGCTATGTTTCTATCCATGCGAAATAACTTGATTGAACCATCCGGTTGTTTGAAAGCTTTTAAACCTTCAAAACAAGTGCTGGAATAGTGTAAAACGTGGGCGCCAGGATGCAGTTGAATACTGTCACTAGCCACCATTTCAGCTTGGCTCCAGCTAGAGCCTTGAAAACGAGAAATTGCCATTTGCGGCATAAAAACTGTACCAAACGCAGCCATCTGAAACCTCAAAAATATAGTAAAAGTGTAACTTGAAAAAGAATTCAAAGATCTGAAGAGCAATACTGAGCTCTAATTAATCCCCAGTATTTATTGCTCTGCACACCATTAATCATCGACAATTTTGCAAAGATAATCCAGCCACCGGTTAGTTGTGATCAGCCCAGCGGATTCCTTCGAGCACGATTGTAATCATCAGTGATCAAAAATGGAATTAGCTAGGCGGATTATTTCCAGTTTTTTTGAATAAACGGGGGATAAAGTTACAAATTTTAGTATGATGTGCCGTTGTATTAGAATTATGCCTATCTGCGGAGGGAATGAATTGAATATTTTAGTCGTCGGACCCTCTTGGGTCGGGGATATGGTGATGAGCCAATCCCTGTTGCTCAGATTGAAGCAGGATAATCCAAACTGTCAAATTGATGTACTGGCACCCGACTGGTGTCGCCCGGTACTGGCTCGAATGCCACAAGTACACAAAGCTATCGCTATGCCGGTAGGTCACGGAGCACTGCAGTGGAGCGTCAGGAAAAAAGTCGCCGCTCAATTGACTGCTAATAACTACCAGCAGAGTATTATTTTACCTAATTCGCTGAAATCGGCGCTGGTTCCCTGGATGGCAAAGATTCCGCGGCGCATCGGCTGGCGCGGGGAAATGCGCTACGGCTTACTTAATGACATGCGCCGTTTAGATCCGCAGGCGTTCCCACTGATGGTACAGCGCTATATCGCACTGGCAGAACCTACTAAACAATCCGCAACCCAACTGAAAGCCCTTATAAAACCGACACTGCAGATTGATAGAGACCAGCAGTTAGCAATGATTGAAAAATATGCGCTGGCGAGCGAGGGGGCGATCGCCTTTTGTCCAGGTGCAGAGTTTGGTCCGGCCAAACGTTGGCCGCACTATCACTTCGCTACACTCGCCAGTTCATTAATTGCTGTGGGAAAACAAGTTGTATGTCTGGGCTCTGCTAAAGACACTGCGGCGATCATGCAGATAAAAGATTTACTCAGTGAAGCAGAGCAACGCAGCTTTGTCGATCTGTCCGGACGCACTGATTTGACCCAGGCGATTGATATTTTAGATCAATGCGCAGCTATAGTGTCCAACGACTCAGGATTAATGCATATTGGTGCTGCGGTTAATACCCCGATGCTGGCGCTATACGGACCTACTAGTCCGGACTTTACCCCACCGCTGAGCGACAGTGCAGAAGTTATTCGGCTAATAGAGGGCTATCTGAAACTGCGTCGCACTAACACCGAGCAAGGTTATCATCAGAGTATGATAGATATCCAACCGCAAAGGGTGTTTGATCGGTTGCAGCAAATGGTGGCAAATTGAGAGTCCTGTTGGTTAAAACGTCCTCAATGGGTGATGTTATCCACGCGTTGCCCGCCCTCACGGATGCGGTTAACGCAATAGCGGGTATTCGTTTTGACTGGGTGGTTGAAGAGGGATTTAAAGAAATACCGCAATGGCACAGTGCGGTGGATAAAGTTATTCCAGTGGCGATACGTCGTTGGCGGAAGTCTCCGTTAGATACCTGGCGCAGTGGTGAATGGCAAGCTTTTAAGCAACAGCTGCAAATGCGTGAATACGATGCAGTGATTGATGCCCAAGGTTTGTTAAAAAGTGCCTGCTTAATTGTCCGCTATGCCAGAGGCCCCAGTTTTGGTTTAGATAAAAACAGCGCTAAAGAGCCCTGGGCCAGTAAATGTTATACACAATCTATAGCTGTCGCTAAAGAGCAGCATGCAGTAGAGCGAATCAGACAACTTTTTGCGGCAGCACTAAACTACCCAATGCCAGAGCAACTCGGTGATTTTGCGATCAGCGAGCACTTTGAAAGCTGTGAAAACAAAAATTATTTGGTGTTTAACCACAGTACTACCAGAGTAGATAAACACTATCCTGAAGCCTATTGGCAGCAATTGATCCAATTAGCCGGTGAAGATGGCTGGAAGATAAAGCTCCCCTGGGGCAATGCTCTGGAGAAAAAGCGCGCTCAGCGGCTGGCTCTAGGCAATGCTAACGTAGAAGTACTGACTAAACTGTCTCTGTGTCAGGTCGCCCAAGTGTTAGCCAATGCCGCGGGCTGCATTTCCGTAGATACCGGTTTATCGCATTTAACAGCGGCTCTGAATAGGCCTAACATTACTTTGTTTGGTCCTACAGATCCCGGATTAGTCGGAGGTTATGGCAAGTATCAACGATCGCTGCTGGCCAGCAACTTCGAAACAAATCACTCAGCAGTCGAGCCGGCAATTTTCAGACCATTGCTGCCGCAGGCTGTCTGGAAAGAATTCACTCAGTTAATTATTAAATAGCTCCAGGAATCATTTGTGTTTTTAAATCAGTCCATCCTGACCATCGCCAGATGTTATGTCAGTTTCAGTGTGTTTTTGTTTTTGGCTTTATCGGTCTCTTTTTCTGGTAGCTACGCTATCACTGGGCCGTTGCTCGTCTCCAGTTACTTGTTTTTGTTCAGCGCTGAGGTCAGAAAACAAATAGCATTGTCTAAAACCGAAAAGGGTTTAATCGCGGTATTGTTAGTGTTTCTCGCTTCAGTGCTTTTAGAAGTCATCTGTTATGGTGTTCCTATAAGGATGATAGACCCGGAAGGCAAAATTTTGCTGTTTATCCCACTAATCTTTCTATTAAACGCAGTCAGAATACCCCCTGCAGTGATTATTTTAGGAATAGCACTTGGCGCATTAGGCTTATTTATACTGGCATGCTATGAAAGATATTATTTAGGCATCGGTAGAATAGGCACATCGATTAATGCGATACAGCTGGGCTACGTGGCTTTTGCCTATGCGCTATTATCTCTGTTGCTGGCGCCATACTGTTACTCCATGAACAGCGCCAAAGGTAAATGGGCCGCGCTGCTGTTGGTTGTCTGTGGTGTCTTGGCGCTAATTGCAGTGGTTTTTACCCAGACCAGAGGCGCACTAATATTTTTGCCGCTGTTGGTCGCGATCAGTGGTTTTTATTATCGTCAGCAATTACGCCACTATACAAAGCAGGTTGTAATCGCAGCTTGTTTATTGACTTTGGCAGCAGCAGTGCTTATTCCGCAGTCCAGCATCCCGGGAAGGATGAGTGCCGGGGTTGTCAATACCGAAAAATATTTCACTGAAGGCAATGCAGTTACTTCCGCTGGAGTCAGGCTGGAATTATGGAAAGCCGCCGTCTTGGTTGCGATAAAAAACCCGCTGTTTGGTGTCGGAGTGACTGAATATGTGGCCGAAAAAGAAGCTTTAATACAAGCGGGAAAATTAGACCCTTCGGTAAGGCAATTCACCCACTCTCATAATGCCTATGTCTACGCTAGTGCACGACGGGGAATGGTAGGTTTGATCATATTGCTGGCGCTGATGTTTTACCCGGTCTACATAGGTCATAAACAACAGCAACACAGTAGTCCTGTGAGTAAATCAGCCGCTGTAAGCTTATTGGTCTTTGGTTGGTTTTTTGTCTTTGCCAATATCACTCAGGTATTTTTTGCCCATAACAGCGGTGTGATAATGTATACGGGGCTGTTGATTGTAATAGTGTCGCTGATGCTAAATA
>ASZI01000132.1 GCA_000416315.1 Osedax symbiont Rs2
CCCCAATCCGTGGCCAGAATTGACAGTAAATCTAACTCCTGGTCTATCCTGTGCTCTACCCTGGATATATCCTTAAGGCCTTGCCTGGTTTCAATTTGCTCGACATGAGGAATGGCATAAAAATATGAGGCGAAAGAGGTGCCCAACAGCAGCACAGATAGAAATAGAAATTGCACAGAAATTAATTTTGCACTTATTTTCATTATTGCCTATCGCCTGAATCATCAAACAAAAACATCTATTTTGTTGCACACAGAGTATGACTAATCGCGTAAAGTCACAAAAGGAAATGTCCCTACTAACATTATAGTCCAGCGAAATCATCAACCACTGAGCAGAATTTAAATTAAGTATAAAACTGACGGCCCTGGCGGTACATTGGCAGTAGGCCTAATTTTTAACCTGTCGCTAATTGCAATATTTGAGTCTTCAGATGTAATCAGGTGCGAGCGAGTTGGAAGTTGGAAGTTGGAAGGAGAATATCTATTAGACTCATATCGAATAAGCGACTATAAGTGCAACGGCAGCGTCAAAATAAACGCAGTCCCCTGCCCCAATTGGCTTTCGCATCTAATCCTGCCATTAAATTTTTGCGTGACTAAATTGTAGACAATATGCAACCCTAAACCTGTGCCTCCGTGGCCGCGTCGAGTAGTAAAAAAGGGATCAAAAACTCTCTTCAGGTCTTGCTCGCTCATTCCCTGTCCATTATCAGAGTAAGTCAGCAACAAGTTCTGATCACACTGTTGAATTTCGATACGAATGCATTGGCCCTGAATTTTTACAGAGGATTCCTCAAATGCATGAATAATACTGTTCATAACAAAGTTGCTAATGATTTGCGAAAAATAGCCCGCGTAAGCATCAATTTGCACCTCTGAATTACCGCTCAGCTGTATATCAATTGCGGTTTTCTTGGTTCTTGGATGCAAGGTTCTCAGGACTTTTTCGACATAATCCAGCACTGGAAAACAGCGGGTATTCTCGCTGGCCTGATCGACGGCGACTTGTTTAAAGCTGTCGATTAATTGCGAGGCACGATCCAGGTTTGCCAGTAGGATTTCCGTTGCCTGTACAGAATCGTTCAAAAAATTGTCCATGTCTTCTTTGGTTAGCTGCTGATTGATGTATTTACTCTGAAATTTTTTGGTTTTATCGATCAACGCAGAGGAAGCTGTAACACTAATCCCCAGCGGGGTATTCAGCTCATGTGCAACACCTGCCACCAACCTCCCCAGCAAAGCCATTTTTTCCGATTCAAACAGTTGCTTTTGCGCTTCATTCAATTTGCTGGTACGTTGTTCAACCATTTTTTCCAGGGTTGTTTGATATTTTTTCAATTCAGTATTACTGCAGTGCAAATGATCTGCTAAATGCTGCAGACGGGATTCATTCTCCAGTAACTCGCGGGAGGATTTCGAAAGCTGGATATGCAAATTAATTCGCATTAGCAGTTCATGTTTTGAATAAGGTTTAGTGAGATAGTCATTGGCTCCTGATGCGAACCCAGCGATTAAGTCCGTCGCCTGGTTTTTTGCCGTTACCAGTATGATAGGTAACTGATTGGCACTGTATGTTTGCCGCAGTATTTGGCAAACTTTAAAACCGTTCATCTGCGGCATCATAACATCGAGAAGGATCAAGTCAGCTTTCAGCCCATCTTCGATTAACTCCAGTGCTTGCGCGCCACTGGTCGCCTCTTTAATGCGGTAGCGATACAGTGACAGGTGATTACCTATCACTCGTAGGTTTATAGGTTCATCATCTACTACAAGTATGCAATAATCCTGGTTATCAGAGCCAATACTGGCAATCGGCTCGACGACAGCTGGGGACTCTGTTAACGGTCTTGATAGGCTGCAAGGGGGATCAATACTGATTATTTCTTCTGCCTGCAATGCAGTTACCGGTGGCAAAACATTACTCCCTTGTGCCGCCATTGGCAGAGTAAAATAAAATGTAGAACCTTGATCAACAGTGGATTGCAACCAAACTTCGCCGCCGTGTAATTCAACCAACTGCTTAGTGATAGCAAGCCCTAAACCTGTACCACCATATTCTCGGTCGATCGAGCCATCTGCCTGTTCGAATGACTCAAAAATAGAACTTTGTTTATCGGCTTCAATTCCAATGCCAGTATCTGTGACTGATATTTGCATTCCCCCGCCAATAACTACCGCCTTAACAGTTATTTTCCCCGCCTGAGTGAACTTAAGTGCGTTGCCCAGTAAATTATGCAAAATTTGCTGCAGCCTGTTCTCGTCCGCGTTTACCCCGGGTAAGTTATCTTCTATGGCATTGATCAATTGCAGATCTTTATGCGCTAGCAGCGCTTGGGATAATGTAATCACTACATTAGTGACACTTTTTATGTCGACAACAGTTAACTGCAACTGCAAGTTATCGTAACGTAATTTAGAAAAATCTAGTATGTCATTCACCAGCGAAGACAGACGTTTTCCACTGGAGACTATGATCGCCAAATTATCTCTTTGAATTTGACTGAGCTTGCCTGTGGCCCCATCTAACATAGATTCAGCAATACCAAATATGCCGTTAAGTGGCGTGCGCAATTCATGGGAAGTATTGGCCAGAAATGAATCTTTTAGTTGATCCAGCTCTTTTAGCTCTTCAATCTTAGTTTGCAGTTGGCTGGTTTTTTTCGCCAACTCTACAGACATCACATTAAAGGCAGAGGCGAGTTGACCCAACTCATTTTGTGAAACCACCTGAACTTTGTGCTGCAAGTCACCGGCTGAAACTTTCTCTACCCCTGTCATCAATCGATTCAACGGCAACATAACCAATTTTCTGATCGCCAGAAATATGGCAACACTGGCCAGTAAGGTTGAAAAAACCACCAGCAAGCTCATCTGCACAAAAAGCCCTTTGGTTAAGTTTTCCAATACTGAAATCGGGCTCAATACTACGCTGTGCAGCCGCTCATCTACACTAGTGTCAAACTCCAGCAACTGCCTTGCATAATAATAACTCTGAGTGCTGGATGTGACTGTTTGATCTGCTTGTAACTCTCCCAATGGCAAGCTAGATTCCAGGCTACTGACCAATATTTGATTGTCCCTGGCTAGGGCAATATCAATGCCTAACTGCGCTTGCAATGCCTGTAATTTTTCCCTATCTATAGTTTGCTCCAGCACCACCAGCATTGCCGCGACCCGTTCCGCTTCCCAAGTCTTTGGATTGGAGACTGGCAGCTGCAACACTGCCCAAGTACGTATTATTGGTATGCCGTTGTCAATCACAACTTTCGAATGGCTTTGCTTTGACGATAGCAATTTTTTAACCGGCAGTGCCCGAAACATTTGCTCAAACCCCAATGTTTCTGTTACCTCAAAGCGTATTGCCTGATAAAAATCAGCCACCGTTAACTGATAGACTGAAGTGACATCAAAAAAATCCGAGGCTGGCGGCTGATACCTGTCTTTGCTTACATGATAATAAAGTCGATTTTGTGCCCGTCCTTTATTCTTGAATTGCCCCACCCAAAGCCCTTGCAGATCCATGCGTAGGCTCAGGACGGGCTCTATGTCGACAACTTGCTGAAATGGAGAGAGGTGATAAAAACTGATCGATGATAGTTGGTGCAAATTTTGCAACGGCTCCAGAGCCTGGATAATTTCTAGCTGAGCTTGCAGAGCATATATTTTATCCGCTTCTTCTATATTTTGTCCCTGTTGCGATTCATCACTGTAATAATAGGGGCCAAGGTTGGTTAACTGCTCCAAGCGCTCAGCCAACAACGTGTTTTTTTCTATCAAATCGACACTTTTAACTGCATTTAGCTGTAATTGATGCATTTGACTGGAGAATATTTTTGACATTCTCTGCAGCTCATCCAAAGTGACAGTCGCCAAATTATTAAAACTGGTAACGCCAATCACTATAGATAAACCTGATGTTATGAAAACCATTATCAGCAGAACTATAAAAATAATCTGCCGGCTGATCCCCATATAATTAGGCGAAGACTTCATATTGGCCCTCAGAGAACTCTGTTTTCAGCGACAGACTCGACATTTAAATGGGCTCCACCACTATCTTATTTGCGCATAACTCAGTTTAATACCGATAAAAAGTACCCCGATAGTTATACCTTGATCATTGACAACTGGCGCCGCTATTTGAGCTGCAAAAGTGAAGGTGCTTTGATCAAAGCTAACCGGTGTGATCAATAACTGACCGCGCCCGGCATTAAAAGCGATGGTGAATTTTTCTTCATCTCCCTGCCAATAATCACTGGTCGCCGGATAGGCACCCACGTTGGCCCCGCGGTTATCAACTAGAAATGCTTCACTGTAAATTGCCCGATTCCTAAGTACTGTAGACTTTAGCAGTGCTCCTGCTCTATTGCGTTGCAGGGATAGTTTAAAGGCTGAATCTGTAGAACTGGCAATCCACTGACGATCTCGCTGCTTGATCAATGCCATTGGGATCTTCAACTGGTTGTGCGCTCTAACTGCTTCAATAATCACCATGTTGGACGCCAGGACAACTACACTCTTGGCTTTTTCGAGCATTACTAACTGCACTTTACGGTGATTGTAAGCAGGCTCTGCTGCCGCCAAAGCGCTATCAGCGAACAGCATAAAAGTAATAAATATTACAGTTTTCACGAAATGAGCCTCCAAATTTTGCAGCAGCTAGTTACTTTTGCCAGAGTTTGAGTAAATCTTCGTATGACATGGTTTTCGGCTTTTGTCGCTCCCGGTGTGCCTTAGGCGCACCTTGGCGATCCAACCAGTATGATCGCTCTCGCAGCACATTGAGTTTCGGCGAGTACTTGGCTAACTTCATCTTGCCCATCTGCCGATCCTGCGCCCGGGCTATCGCATCCATCGCCTCTTGAGGTGTTAATAGCCCTTTTATCGCCCGGTCCAGATAAGGCCACCAGATGCGAGATAACAGAGGATAATGGGGTACATTCAGCCCGCTATCTGTCCAGCGTTTCTCTTCTCCGGAGGTGTAGAAATCAATCATTCCCCCCCAGTTTTCTTTATGCCGCTGAACATATTCAGATGTTAAGGTTGACTTACGTATCGGTGTTCCACCAATCAAAAACTTTTTCAAACTTACCGACTTAGAGACACAAAACTGCGCCCACAACCAGGCAGCTGAGCGCTTTTGCCCTCTGACACTTTTTGGAATTGTCCAACTACCAGCATCTTGATAGCCAACTTTCATGCCCTCTTCCCAGTAGCGTCCATGGGGTGTCGGGGCGACGCGCCAGACTGGTTTTCCCTGTGAATTAAGCATTTCGCTGCCGGGGCGGGGAAAATCATCATCAGACAACCAAGTAACGTATTGGAATATGCGTTGTGCGATATCCCCCCTGGCAGCTTTAGAACCCGCATCAACCCAGCGCCACTGCTTACTTTGTGGGGGGGCATATTTTTCCATCCACTCAATATATTTAGTTAACGCATACACAGCAGCTGGCCCATTAGTCGCCCCACCTCGCCCTACAGAAGCTCCAACCGGGACCCTGTTTTCGACCCTGATACCCCATTCATCCACCGGAATACCATTGGGTAATCCCCGATCCCCCACTCCGGCGATAGACAACCAGGAGTCGGTAAAGCGCCAGCCCAGAGACGGTGATTTTTTTCCATAGTCCAAGTGTCCATAGACTTTTTTGCCATCGATCAAGGTATTGGTAAAAAACTCAGCGATGTCTTCATACGCTGCCCAGTTAAGTGGAACACCGAGCTCGTAGCCCCCCTGTGCACCGTACTTTTTAATACTGTAGAGACGAAATTTTTCCTTGATATCTGCCCGGCTAAACCAGTCGTAGCGAAACCAATACAAATTGGCAAACTGCTGATCAGGCAGTTGCAACTGTGCCCCATCGTAGTCCTGGCCAAATTCGAGATTTAAAAAATCGGCTAAGTCCAGTCTCGGATTGGTATAGGCCTTTCCTTCCCCCGCCATGTATTGTGTTAGGTTAACCACGCCGTTTGTGCGTAAGTGAGTACCCACTAAATCTGCGTCATTGACATAGATATCGTAGCTGTTTTTACCGCTGCTCATTTGTCGCAATAGTGCTTCAACTACCGCCCCTTCGCCAATGATCTTGTGTTCAACTCGAATTCCAGTGATATCAAAAAAAGCTTGCGCCAGTACGTTTCTCTCCCAGTGGTGGGTCTTGATATCTTCGGCAACCGACTTGATGGATTTACCGCGAAAAGCTTTACCCACTTGCTTGAACCATTGCAGCTCTTTTCTCATTTCGGCTTTTGAGACAGTGGATGGCTGCAACTTCTCGATCCAATATTCAATCTTTGCATCAACGGCTTCAGCAGCGGCTAGCGGCACAAACATAAGTGACATGCAGATAAAGCATGTCGCCGACAAAACCGTCAATTTTAGACACGCAGAAAATATACGAGTCATAGCAACACTCCTATGCAAAGGTGACCACAGCGGATCAGCTGGAGATAAAATCAGGCTACAACACAGGCCCTGTAATCTGAATATTCATAATATAGCTATAATATTTCGCAGAGAATCGGATTTCATCCTAGCTGTGGCTAGGAGTTAGGCGTAAATGTACTAATGAGTCGGAAGTCGGAAGTCGG
>ASZI01000133.1 GCA_000416315.1 Osedax symbiont Rs2
GGACTTAATCGCATGTTCCTCAGAAAAAATTTTGCAAATATATAGACTCAAATCAGAGGATGAGAAGAGCAAGTCATTACTAATTATTATCATTAGCTGGATTTAGTCGCTTAAATAACAAAAATGATCACAGCAAAATATTGCTTCAATATTGACTGCATTTGCGAAATTTACTTTGAATACCTCAATAAAGGATGAATATGGTTATCTCAGCAAAAGTTTCTTTTATTACCGGGGAAGTGAAAATTGTTGATTCACTTGGCCAAATAAATGAGTTACAAGTAGGCGCCAGCGTTAGCCCAGAAGATATTTTAGTAGTCACTGCGAAAAAGCAGGTAGACATAGGTTTAGAGAATGGTTTAATCATCTCCCTTTGTCAGGGAGAGTCTTTTAAAGTTAATCCGCAAGATTTAACCGAGATATTTTCAGCGCAACAACGGACATTTGAGCATATAGCTGCTGATGGCAGCTCTACGGATGTACAGGATCAATATATCTTCAGTCACTTATCTGCAGTAGCCGATGTACCCAGCAACACTGGCGATAGTACTAGATGTTCACAGTCACAACAGCAACCGCTAAGACCAGCAGTGCAGCACCCGGTGTCAGTTAATAGTGCCAAGTCAGCATCGCAGGCTAATGTAAATGCGGTAAATACCTTTAGTGTAGGGCTGTACAGCGTTGACAGATCGCCCAGTTTTGAAAAATTATTTCACTGCTTTCTATCATTTAATCCGCTACCGACAGCACAGCAACTACTTGAAATAGGCATGCGCGGCATAACCGTAGAAAATTTATCACAAGTAACCCAGCAAATACATTTGCATAAAGGCTCTATAAGGCAGCTCGACGATTTGCAACAACTGCTCAATAAAAAGCACAAACTGGGTTAGTGATCGCCAATTGCTACAGCTATATAAGCCAGCAGCAAGTCATCCGCAGGCAATCTGCGTATTTGGACTATTTACCTGTGCTAAATGCAGGTAATAACAGCGATATCTCCAAGTAGTTAAAGTCCAAGGTACAAAGCGACTAAATAGCTCTATCAGTTTTCTTATTTCTGATATTGAGAAGTTATAAATTAGAAAACAACCCTTTAAATCACAAATAGCATCTGCATTTTTTAAAAAACATCCTACAAATCAGAAGGTTAATTGATTTTTGTATTAACTGGCTATTATTCAAAAAAAACCAGCTTAATTTACCTCAGTACTTATTATGAGATGCATTTGTTCAGTTTATATTAATAATAGTGATACATTGATTACAAAATCCGACCTTGACTGATTAGACCTTTCCAGTCGTCGCGGTTACAAGGCCTGCTGAGTTTTCTGCAACAGCACTGGTTTTATCAATGTGAATGGAAAATGCTGACAGGGAGCAAGTCACTATACCAATAAGCCCCTGTTTCTCTATCTTTTTAAGTTTAAAAACCAATGGATTGGTAAGGAAATGCTCATGGCTAATTTCGGTGTTGTATTAAGTATAGTTGGCAAAATAAATATTATTGATGCCTTGGGAAATGTACGAGAATTAGTCATAGGGGATGAAATATTAGCATCCGACACTTTGGTTGGAGTGACGGCTGGTGCATCTAAAATTGTTTTCAGCAATGGTTACCAAGTCGAGTTATCAATTGGCGAGGGTTGGAAAGATTCAAAATATTTGATCATCAGGGATGAGGAAGAAATCAGCAGCGACTTCTTTAAAAACTTCGACTCATCGAATGCCGAGCAGATACTCAACAGCCTAATTTTAAATGAAGACTTTTTTAATAGCTTGCCCAAAAGTGCAACGGGACGCGCCGCAGATTTAGAAGCCGAGCTGCAATCAGGCGATAGAAGGGAAGATTCAGCCAATAATAATCGCAGTACTCTACGTCCAAACAAAGTAGCGGCCGATGATGATAATTCAATCCCCGTCGCTCCTCCAGTGATCGAGCCGTACCGGGGTGAAACGCCTCCTGCCAAGGACTCAGGTTTAACCGATTCAAACAACAAAGAGACAGTTGAATCAGTAGATCCTGATGAAAATTCAGGCGAATCAAGTACTGCAAATCCTCCAGTGACACAAACTCCCATCAGCTTCAGACAGAAATTTTTAGCCTTAATGGACACTAACCCAAACCAGAGTGAGATCGCGGCACTGGGTATTACTGGGGTAACCGCTGACAACTTAGCAGGGCTAAAATACGCGATTTTAAGCCAGCAAGGGTCAGTGATTGAAGTCACTGATTTACAGCTGATCGTCGATCAAGCAACGGCTGCTTTTGAAAACATTGCCGAGGCAGCTGAAGGCAATAATGCCAGCTCCAGTAGTTTGTCACTGAGTAGTTTTCAAATGCTCGGTGTGGACTCAATGGATGCCTCCAACCAACAGATGATTTACTCTGCTTTGAATACAGAGGTTGTAAATGCCGATAGTGTCGCTTCAGTGGCAGCTATTCAGATAATTGTCGACAGTTACAACAAAGTCATAGCTGCAGCAGATGACACTGCTAACGATAATGCCACGTTGGGGATTTTGGATCTGCAGCACTTAGGTGTGACCGGAGTGCTTAATAGCGCCCAGTTGCAGCTGTTCAATTCAGCGGTTGATTTAATGGCAACTGCGGATATCGACAGCGTCGATAAGCTGCAGCTAATTGCCGATGCGGTATTGGCGGTAATTGCGGCGGCGATCGGTACTACAAATATGCCAAGCGTAGCCCAATTGCATCTGCTGGGTATAGACGGTGCCACTGAGCAAAACTTAGTTCTGGTACAACAGGAAATCCGCAAAACTGGCGATGCTGCTAGCGTTGACTCAGTAACAGAGCTGCAAGTGGTAGTGAGCAACGCGGTTAGTGAGTTAAGCATTGCTCTGAATGCGGTACTTGAAGACTCAGCGTCTCCAGACGGGCAGAAAAATGCCGATGGTGATGCTGTGTCCTATGTGCAGCTATCGCTTATCGCCGAGAATGTTCGCAAGGAGATCGTTGGCGAATATCAAGCAGCCATAGTCCTTGAAACTGATTTTTCCTATCCACCGACCAGCGGCCAAGTACAAAACATTATAAATATAGTCAATGATGCCTACGACGCTCCCTACGAAGCCATCTTAGAAGATTCAAGCTATGAAGGAGGCGGTGCTGGCAATAGCGATGGCGTTAAAGTAACTTGGCGGTTGTTAAGCAGTGTGGCAACGAATGTTAAGTCTGAACTAGAGTTTTTCTACCAGCGGGAAATAGCGGATTTCAACTTTGACAACCTGCTGCCGACGCCGGTGCAAGTTCAGGCATTAATAGATAGCGTCAACGAAAGTGCAAACGAGGCACTTGCAGAAATTTTAGAAGACTCGCCATTAGGCAATAATAACGGAAATGAAACTCCAGTCTCATCGGAACAACTTAAAAATGTGTTTGAAAGTGTCAGAGTAGAACTGCTAGTAAAGTACCAAAAGGCCATAGCCAATAATGAAGACTTTACTAGTCCAGTTACATTTAAACAGATACAAACTTTACTTGAAAAGGTCAACGATGCCGCGGATAAGGCGCTGGAGGAAATACTCGAAGATTCCTCCTCACCGGGCGGTGATTCTAATCACAACAAAGATGCGGTTAGTTTGCTGCAGTTACAGGCAGTGGCTGAAGGCATCAATGAGCTGTTAGTGGCGCAGTACCAAAAAGCGATAGCCGAGACCAGCAGTTTTTTTACTCCGTTCACAGTCGCCCAAGTGCAGCTGCTAGTTGATTCTGTCAATATAGATTTTACCACAGCCCTGGACAAGATAACGGCGGCTGCCGGTAAAAGTGACGCCACCAATGTGAATCTCGATGATTATTGGAATGCGGCGATCCCCAAAGTAGATGCCGATAACTTGTCTCTAATCAACGAGCTATTGGGGCAACAGTTAATAGATTCTCTCAATGATGGCACCAGCAACATCAAAGTCACTCAGTTAGTGAAAAGCTATCTGCTGATCCAGGAGGTGGCAACTGACAGCAGTGGTCATGCCCAGTTACTCAATGTCGATCACTATCAAAACATCGGTGTAGCTGTTAGTGAAGATAGCGATGTGCTGCAATTATTGGCTCAAGTGATAGAAAGTTTAACCGCCGAACAGGTCAGTGCTCAGTCAGAAATACAAGCGCTGGCTAACACTGTAACAAAGATCATGCTGAAGGCCGCTGGTGGTGACGCAAATTTAAGCGCCGCCGAATTAAGCGCACTGGGTGTTACTGGGGTCACTGTTGATAATCTAATAAGCATATTAGCCGACATTGCAGGCACGGGCGATGGCAGTGCTGTGGCAAATTTAGTGGATTTACAGGCCTTGATCACTGCAGTGCAAGACCAGGCTCTGTTAAAAATAGACGACTATAACTTGTTAGCGGATGGCTCGGCGCCAGCGCTGGCTTTAGTGCTACAAGATTATCAAAACGCCATGATTGAAGGCGTTCAACAAGCTGATGTGGCGATGCTTAATGCAGCTGTTTTACTGCAAGAAAACCACGCAGTCGATAGCGTCGATGAAATTGTTGCACTCCTAAGCAATGCTAAACAGGCAGTTGTGGATATCCAAACTCTTGTCGGCGACCCTAACAATCCTAATGCGGCCAATATCGCGTTGACATCTTTTAAAGCACTTGGCCTGGCTGTAGTCAGTGAAAGCAATCTAAGTGATATCAACGCTCTGTTGAAAACCGGCCAGATATCAAACACAGATGTGCACAGTTACGCTAAGATCGCATCACTGCTGGAGAGCTTTGTCTCTATCCTGGATAGCGCGGATGGAAATAGGGACTCAGCCAGTGCTGATTTGCCAGACGCTGCCGATTATACAAAGATAGGGGTAGTATTTAATTCACAGCTAACCAGCAATGAAGTAGCCAAACTGCTCAGTGATTGGATAGACGGTTTAAATACCCCGCAGGTAAATACGCTGGCTGAAATACAGCAGCTGGTGGCCCAAGTAGAGACACTGATGTTCGCCGCCAAGGGGGATTCTGGTGCTGCCAGTGGGCTTGAAATGGCCGATTTAACAGTGTTCGGGCTCAACGGCATTACTGCTAACAACTTCGCCAGTATGGTTAAAAAAATTGTCGACTCCGCCAATGATGGCAGTCAGATAAATAGCCTAGCGGCGATACAGGGCTTTATCAACGCCGTCAAGACAGAGGCTATTGCGGATATAGAGGCCTATAACAACAGCACCCTCCCGATCCCCGCTGAAGACGTATTAACCCTGCAACATTATTGGGATGCGGGTTTTGATCAGGTCAATGCAGCCAACATCGATTTATATAATGCGGCGGTGTTTATTCAAGAGGAGAACGCAGCCGATACAGCCGCTAAAATTCAAGAAGTGCTGACAAGTGCTGACCAGTCGATGCTCGATATAATAGCGACGGCAGTTAAGAATGACGCTAACCAGGAAACCACCAGTGTCGCGAACTATCAACAAATAGGTCTGACCACTGTCGACAGTGACAACCTTGCAGCGATCAATGCGCTGTTATACAGCGCAACTATTGGTACTGATCAAGTTAACAGTTATGCGCTCATTAAAGGATTAATCGATAGCTATACAAAGATCCAAGATGCCGCAGATGGCACCTTCAACAGTCAAGGGTTGCCGAGCAAAGCGGATTTTGTGGCCATAGGTATTGTATTTACTCAGGGACTGGACTCAGATCAAGTCGCCAGCTTACTCAGTGACTGGATAGGTGGCTTAGGCAGCGCCGAGGTGGCCAGTCAAGGTCAAGTTCAAGCGCTGTTAGCCAAAGTTGAAATTATTATGCAAGCGGCGGCACTGGAGCCAGGAGACCCTAGCCCTTTAACGGTGGCAGATCTAACGGTGCTGGGGATGGCGGATGTGAACCTTGATAATTTTCCCAGCATCAGGGCCAGTATTATCGCCAGTGCCAACGATGGCAGTGCCCTCAACACTCTTGCCAATTTGCAGAGTGTAATAGATTTAGTTAAATCAACGGCAATAACAAAAATCAAAAATTATGACGCTGACTCCAATAATGACGCGACACCGGATATGCAAGATTACCTGGATGCCGGGGTTGCAAATACTGATTTGGCTGATTTGCCTTTGGTCAATGCGGCGATTGCAAGACAGCCAGCCAATGCCACTGATACAAGCATAGAAATCCAAGCAGTGATTACCCAGGCAAAATTGGCGTTGGTGAAGATCATAAACGCAGCCGACAAAAATGACCCGAGCGTTACTAATCTTATTGAAGCTTCGACTTATCAACAAGTTGGCATAGATTCGCTAACGGCTGACAATGTGGCCGATATTAATGCACTGCTCAATACTGGTCCGATCGATTTCGATAAATTAGCGGGTTTCACTGAGCTTGCAGACTTAGTGTCTAGTTATCTGTTAATACAATCGGCGACCGATGACAACCCAACAGCCATTGTATTAACCCAGAGCAACTTTGAAGCCATAGGTGTCGACTTTAAGGGCGGCGCTAGTGCTGCAGGTACAGCATTGCTTAGCGAACTGATCAATACTTTGCAGTCCAATGCAGTAGATACACTGGCAGAAATACAAAGCCTGGCCGATGCAGTGGTGGCAGTGATGGCCACGGCGGGCGGTAGTGGCAGCGTTACACAAGCACAGTTACAAGCATTGGGCATGAGTGATGTCAGTGCTAACAATTTAGTCACGATAAACGCTCAGATTCAAGCCACAGAGGCTGATGGCAGCCAGGTAGATACACTCACCGAGCTGCAAAAAGTCATCACAGATGTCAGGGATACAGCAGTTGCAATAATTGAAGCACATAACAACAGTGATGTTGTAGCGGCGCCGGTGCCGGTATTACAAGATTACTGGGATGCCGGTATTACCGGGGTGAGAAGCGCCAATTTAGACGCCGTTAACGCCAGAATTTTAGCCCTGGCAGAAGGCGAAGCTGATACAAAATTTGAAATTCAAGCGGTTGCTAATGCTGAGAACACCGCTTACGATGACGCGCTGGAGCTGATCTTTAAGGCCGCCAAAGACAACAACTTCGATGCGGGTGCAGTCGATTTATCTGTTTACCAAGTGATAGGCATCCAGCAATTGACAGCGGAAAACTTTAACCAGATAAATGACTTGCTCTTTACTGGAAGCATTAGCGGTACTGATGTTGCTAGCGCCGAGCAAATTCAGCAACTGGTTACCAGCTATTTTAAAATTCAGCAACTGGCCGCCGACACTTCGGGAGAAGCCCCTTTACCTGTGTCGGCCGATTATGATGCCATAGGTATCGATGTTGATAATGATCCACAAGTGCTGCAATTATTGACCCAAGTGGTCGATGGATCGAGCGTTGATCAAATTGATAGCCAGGCAGAAATTCAACAGCTGGTAGATACCGTCAAAGCTGTGATGAGTGTTGCCGCAGGTGGTTCCAGCGACTTTAGCGCCGCAGAGTTAATCGCCTTAGGGCTGCAAAAAATTACAGTCAATAACTTAGCCACTATCAAAGCGCAGATCGCCAATACAGCGGACGATGGCAGTGCAGTGGACACTTTAGATGAGCTGCAAACATTGATCACTAAAGTTGAAACTGATGCGGTTGCTAAGATTGAGTTATATAACAAAGGCAACGGCACCGCCCCAGCGCCATTAACAGTACAAGATTATTGGAACGCCGGTATTGACCTAGTTACTTCAGATAACTTGCAACTGGTGAACGTCGCTATCTTGAGTCGTGAAGTGGACGGCGCCGATAGCAAAACTAAAATAAGCACAGTGATTGACAATGCAATTTTATCACTGGCAGATATAAAAGCCGCGGCGGATGCGACTAACGGTGCTGTTGAACTCAGTGATTATGAGAATATAGGTTTAACGGTTAGCGCAGAGAATGTCACTCGACTTAATCTGTTGCTCAATCGAGTCAATATTACAGCGGGTAAACTAACCGGCTTTAGTGAGGTTGAGCTGCTGGTAAGAAGCTATCAAATAATTCAAACTGCCGCCAATGGCACCTTGGGCGATGCCCCTTTACCTGTGCTTGCCAATTACATGGCCATAGGTGTCGATGTTACCAATAACAGCCAAGTACTGCAGCTATTGGCGCAGGCCATAGACCACGCGAGCAGTGAGACCGTAGAGACCCAGCAGCAGCTGCAAGATTTGGCTACTGCAGCTGCAGAAGTCATTAACACAGCGGGGTTGGCACAGCTTAGTGAGGCTGTTTTAAGCGCCCAAATGCTCTCAGCGTTGGGGCTGATTGGGGTGAACAGCGGCAACTTACCCTCGGTATTGAATAAGATTATCGCCAGTGCCACTGATGGCAGTGCTGTCGACAGCATTGCTGAGTTACAGGCATACATAAACGAGGTCGAAACGACGGCGATTACCCTTATCGAGGCCTATAACAATGACGATGGCGCAGCCCCTGAGGTACAAGATTATCTGGATGCCAACATTGGCCAGGGCGTCGATGATGCTCAAGTCACAGCGGATAATTTAGCCGCGGTAAATGAAACAATTTCGGCTGCAGATCCCGGCGACGCCGACACTTTGGATGAGATACAACTGCTGGTCAATGCAGCAGTGGACGCTTTTAATGCAGCCCTGTCGGCGATAAAAGTGGCTGCCCAGACTAACAGTGCTAATTCCGATGATCCGCAAGCAGACATCGATGTCGCCCACTATCTAGATCTTGGTATTAAAACAGTCACTAGTGCAAATTTAGAAGCCATCAACCGGCTTTTGGATGGCACTATTACAGATGAGCAGGCCGACAGCTATATCGAGATAGAAGCCATGGTCACAAGCTATTTATTGATCCAGTCTGTGGCGGGGGGGAATTCGCAAAACCTAACGCTGCCAGTACTGGCGGACTTTAAAGCCATAGGCATAACTGATCTGACAACCTCAGATACAACAGCAGCAGCGCTATTAGGCGATATCATCGTCGGCTTATCTGCCAGCGATGTTGAGCTGCAGTCTCAACTGCAAGAATTGGCCGATACGACGGTCAAGATAATGCAGCTGGCGGCGGGTGACTCTGCAGTGTTAAGTGCTCAAGACTATATAGATTTAGGTCTCAGCGGGGTTAACCAGCAAAACCTGATCACCATAGAGGCAAATATTGCCGCAACTACCGATAACGGCGAAGACATAGATACGTTTATTGAATTACAAGATTTGATAACGGCGGTTAAAACCGATGCCATCGCAGATATCATTGCCTATAGCCAAGGGGATGGCTCAACGCCTGCGCCATTGGAGCTGCAGGATTATCACAATGCCAGCATAAGCACTGCAGATTTACCGGCTGACGGCTCCTTCGCTTTAGCCAACGCAGCGCTGTTAGCAAATTTAGCTGTACCCGCTGACGCCGCCGCGATTACCGCTGTGCTGACATTGGCAGACACCGCCTTTGACAGAGTGTTTTCGGCTGCAGTTGGCAATCAAGCTATCGACACCTTAACGGCTACTGATTATGAGAACATGGGTTGGGATACGTTAACAGCGAACCAGATCACTAACCTCAATGCTTTGCTCAATCACTCAGATATAAATGGTGATGATATGGGCACTTATCAGAAATTACACTCACTGATCACTGGATATAACAAGATCCTTGATCTGACCGGTGGTGGGCGTGACACTGTGGCTGATCTTCCCGTTGTCGCAGACTATCAGGCCATTGATGTAACGGTTGACCCAGCGAGCATTAAATTACTCAACCAGTGTATTGATGGGTTAGCCGAAGTTGATGCTAAAACATTAACACAATTGCGTGACCTGGCAGAGGCGGCTGATGCCGTCATGGATCAAGCCGCTGAGGTTGCGGACAGCTTAACGGCGCAGCAGTTAACCCTTCTGGGTTTCACAGGGGTTAGCAGCGCTAATCTAATCAGTATTAAAGCCAAGATAGCCGCCACAGCAGATGACGGTAGTGCTATAGATACTTTTACAGAGTTACAAGAGATTATTGATGGCGTCAAAAGCGCCGCACTGGATAAAATTTCCGCTTACAACAGCGAGAATGACCTTGTACCTGAAGAGCAAGATTATCTGGATGCAGACATAGATCAGGCTTCATTAACCGATTTGGCGCTGGTGAATGCAGTGATGTTGCAACAGCCATCTGCGGCCACAGATACAACCGCTGAAATAGCCACTTTAATCGATCAGGCTATAAGCGCAATCGGTAGAATCAACGCTTGGGCCGGCGGGGCCAGTCAAACTGTAACCATCGATGATTATACTGCAGTCGGTGTGGCTGGGGTTATCGACGCAAATCTGCAGGACATTAATAACTTATTAAAAGACAGCCCTAGTACTGTCGCCAGTTACCCGGCGTTAGACGATCTAGTTAAAGGTTTTGTGACCATACAAACTGCGGCAGACAACGGGGTTGCACTCACCGCCATAGGACGTGAGCACTACCAAGCCATTGGTGTTAATTTAACCGCTGCCAACTCTGATGCGGATATAGCGCTGCTCAGTGACTTGATCAATGGTTTGGTCGACGCCGATGTGAATACTTTGGCAGAGCTACAAAAATTGACCGATGCGGTAGTAGCGGTTATCGATACCGCAACGGGCAACACGGCACTGAGCGTGGCACAACTAGCAGAGATAGGATTGACTCAGGGGGTGAGCAGTGCCAATTTAGTCACTATAATCGCCAGTTTTGCAGCCACTAATGCCGACGCCAGTCAAATAAACAGCATCGCCGAGCTGCAGAATTTGATCGATAAAGTGGGCACCGACGCGCTGGGGCGCATTGAAGCTTACAATGCCGGCAATGATAACAACGCGACACTGCTGACTCAGGATTATTGGGATGCCGGTATTAGCGGGGTTAATAGCGGTAATATAGAGGCGATCAACGCCAGAATATTAGCCCTTGACGTTGGGGCTGCCAATAGCGTTGCAGAGATACAAGACATTGTTAATCTTGAAAACACCGCTTTTGATCTGGCATTAAACATGATTGTGCAAGACGCCGCTATCATCGACGGCGACAGCAGTAGCAGTACAAACGAAATCGGACTTTCTACTTATACCGATTTGGGACTGACCAACCTGGATGCGGATAATCACTTCCATATTACTAACCTGCTGCATACCACCAAGATTCTCAGCAGCCATGTCGACAGCTTCGACAAGATCAAAGCCTTAGTCGATAGTTTTGTGTTGATCCAAAATAGCGCCGATGGCACAGCGGGCAACGATGTAGCCAGCAGAGCAGATTATCAAAGACTGGGTGTTGATGTTGCTAACGGAACCCATGTACTGAACTTGCTTAACAATGTAATAGAAGGTTTAACGCGGGACAAAGTGGATACCCAGGGTGAAATTCAGGGGCTGGCTGACACTGCAGAAAAAGTATTAGGCATCGCCAGCGGTGGGACTCACGCGCTCAGCGTTGCTGAACTAATCAATCTAGGGTTAGACAGTGTCACCGATAAAAATATTAGTACGGTTAAAGAAAAAATTGCACAGAGCCCGGCTAACGGCGATGGCGTAGACCAAATTGCAGAACTGCAACAAATAATTGACGCTGTGATTCAGTCGGCAGTCGATAAAATTGACGCTTATAACCAAGCCAATAACAGCGAAGTTGGGGTACCACAGCTACAAGATTACCGCGATGCCAACATTGATATACTCAAGACTGGGTCTGGGGCTGGGACTGAAAGTGAGGTTCAAATTGAGGATTATTTAGCACTGGCTAACGCCGCAGTCTTAAATAAGGGGCCAGCGGATACCAATAGCGTCAGTAAAATTCAGGATGTTATCAACACAGCCAAACAAGCGCTTGCAGACATTCAAGCAGCGGCAGATAGTTATGCTACCCCGATAACCTTGGCTTATTATGCCAACATAGGGCTGGCTGAGGCTACTAAGGTGACTGATGGCAATCTGCAGAAAATAAATAATCTGCTGAAAACAGCCACTATAACCAGCGAAAAACTGGCAGGTTACGCAGAGGTTAAAGCGCTGGTAGAAGCCTATGTGAAAATACAAGGGATCGCCGATGGAACAGCGGGAAGTGAGCTATTAGCGCTGCGCAGCGATTATAGTGCGATAGGGGTTGATGTCATCGCTGATAATCAAGCGATCGATTTACTCAGTGATGTTATCGACAGGTTGCATGCCGACAAGGTTGAGTCCCAGCAGCAGATTCAAAACTTGGCCAATACTGTTGCAAAGATTTTTGCCACTGCACAATTGGCAGAGGGCGCTAGCAGCGATCTTAGTGCAGCCGAACTAAACTTGCTTGGATTGCTCGATGTCAGCGCCGATAACTTAGTGACAGTAGTGAACAAAATTATTGCCAAAACGATGATCAGCGAGGTCGACAGCTACGCTGAACTCAAGGCATTAGTTAAGCAGGTCTCGGAGCAGGCGATCGATTATATCGAAGATTATAACAACAACCTTGAGAGCGCTCCTGAGTTACAAAAATATCTGGATGCGGGCATTGCCAGAGCCGAGCTAATCGATTTAGCACTGATTAATGCGGCTATCCTAAACCGGGACGAAGGGGGAGCCAGCAGTTTTGAGCTGATTGATGCTGTTGTCACAGCGGCTAATGCAGCGATGGATACCATCAAGTCGGCAGCTGCAGCTGTCCCAGATACAGTGTTGAGCTTGTCTACCTATGGGGACATCGGCTTTCGAAGTGTGACTGAGGCGAACGTCAGTCAGATTAATAACTTGTTATACAGCGAAAACATCGGTGCCGGGCAAGTAGAAAACTACTCAGAAATAGAATTTTTAGTCGAAAGTTACCTGCTAATTCAAGAGCTGGCCGCTGGCAGCAGCACAGATCCTGTGACCAGTGCCCACTTGCTGGCGCTGGCTATCGTAGTGGCCGATGACACTGCGCAGCTTGAATTACTCAACGATGTTATCGCCAAGACTAGCACCGCTCAGGTACAGACTCAGCAGCAGCTGAAGGACTTTGCCGATAGCGTCGACCAAGTCATAGCCACCGCGGCCCTGACTCAAAGCAGTGACAGTACTCTTAGCGTAGAGATGCTAACAGCACTGGGACTTAATGGGGTCAATGTCGGTAATCTGAGCAGTATCCTGGCCAAGATAGCCAGCACTGTCGATGATGGCAGCGGTGTCGATAGCATCGATGAGTTACAAACTTTGATAGGACAGGTCAAATCAGAGGCGGTGACTAAAATTGAAGCCTATAACAATGACAGTGGCATAGTGCCAGATTTACAGGACTATCTGGATGCCGGTATCGGCTTAGGGGCGGGGAATGAAGCAGTCACAGCGGATAACTTAGCCGCTGTTAACCGCAAAATTGTAACCCAAGAGACTCATGCTGCCGATAGCGTCGCCAAGATCCAGGCACTGGTCAACTTAGCCGATATCGACTTTGACGCTGCAGTAATAGCAATAACAGCTGCCGCCGAAATTAACAACGCCAATCATCCAACCGATGGCATCAGTGTCAGCCAGTATCACGATCTTGGCCTTACAGATGTCACTAGTGCTCACTTAAATGCCCTCAATGATTTATTGGATACCGCTGATCTGATAGGCACAGACGTTGGCACTTATGCCAAGATCCAAGCCTTCGTTGCAAGTTATTTATTGATCCATGCAGCGGCAGACGGGGTTCAAGGCAATGCTACTGACTTGCCGCTACTGGCGAATTTTAAGGCCATTGATCTGGCCATTGATGACCACGAAGTCGGAAGGTTATTGGGCCAGGTAATCGATGGCCTGGATATTGTTGATGTGGATAGCCAAACTGAATTAACAGCGCTGGCCGGTCAAGTCAGTAAAATCATGGATGTTGCCGCCGGGCTAAACGTTACGCTTACTAACACGGATTTGACCGACCTGGGCTTTAGCGGGGTAACCGCTGGCAATATAAGCACGATTGAGGCAAGTATTAGGGACACCGCCAATGACGGCACAGGCATCGATACCTTTGTTGAATTACAAGACTTGATAGACGCCGTCAAAACCACAGCGCTCACCAAGATTAATGCCTACAACCGCGGCGATGGCGAAACACCCGCGCCATTAGTCTTACAAGACTATCTGGATGTCGGTATTGAATTGTTAAAACTGCCGTCAGTGGAGCTGGCCAATGCGATTGTTTTAAATCAGGACGATGCAGCTGATCTAACTGTAGCAGATACAGAAGCTTTAATTGTTCTCGCAAATACTGCCTTCACTGATGTCAGCGCCGCGGCGATTTTGAATAAAGCCGTCGCAACTGTGCTGCTCAGTGACTACCAGAACATGGGTTTTACTGACATAGATGCCAGTAAACTGCAAAAACTGAATGCGCTTTTAGATAATGGCTCGATTAACGCAGACAAGGTTGGTACCTATGTAGGTCTGCACGCCTTAGTCACCGGCTATATCAAGATCAACGCCATGGCCAATGGCACACGAGATACTGTGAAATTACCTGATTACGATGATTATATCGCCATTGATGTATCCGTCAGTAATGATACCGAAGTGATTAGTCTGCTTAACGATGTCATCGATGGCCTGGGCGGTAATGCCGCCAAAACCTTAAGCCAATTAAAGGCTTTGGCTGCGGCCGTAGACGCTGTGATGGCAACCGCTGCAGGTGTAGCTGATAGCTTGAGCTTAGATCAGTTAATGTTGCTTGGGCTCCCAGGCGTCAGTGCGACGAACTTTGCGGCGCTCAAAACCGCCATAGCTGCAACTGATCCCAGCGGCTCTGGGATCAAGCTTTTTGAGCAGTTGAAGACCGTAATATCCGACAGCAACCAAGCGGCAGTGGACCTGATTGAAGAGTATAACAACGGTGATGGCAGCGCCGCATCCGCGTTAACGGTTCAGCATTATGAAAATGCCAACATCAGCACGGTCAATGCCGATAATCTGCAGATGGTGAATGCGGCGATATTGATCCAGGACAGAGACGGCGCCGATACAAAGAGTGAAATCGAAACGGTGGTCGACAACGCCATCGCGGCACTTATTAGCATCAAGGCAGCGGCAAACAACACAGACACTGTAACAGTAGATACTTTTAAGCAGCTGGGGATCGCAAACGTCGATGCCAGCAATGCGCTTAAGATCAGCAATCTGTTAAATACTGATGAGCTTAAAGCCTCGCATGTGCCCACTTATGCCAAGGTAGTGGCGCTGGTGGCTAGTTATAAGTTGATTCAAGATACCGCCGATAGCGTGCGTGGCAATGAACAGGAATTACCGGCAAAGAGCGATTATGAAGCAATAGCAATTAAATTTGAGCTTATAGCCTCGGTTGAGTTAGGCGAGGCAGCGATCACTTTACTTACTGGTGTAATTGATGGTTTAGCCCTTGCCAATGTAGCGACCCACCTGCAAATTCAGACACTGGCTATTAATGCCCAAAAAATTATGCTTGCGGCGGCGGGGGACAGCAGTGTCTTGGACTTGGCGCTGTTTACTAACTTAGGGATTAACGGGGTCAATGTTAACAATCTAATCACGGTTAAAGCGAAAATTGAAACCAGTGTGGATACGGGTTCTGCGGTTGATAGTTTCAGTGGACTGCAAGGCCTGATTGATAAAATTGCCATTGATGCGATTGCACTTATCAAAGAGTATACCTTAGACACTAACCTAAACCCGACTCCCTTAGAATTACAAACTTATCTGGATGCCGGTATTGATAACGTCGACGATGCCAATCTGGACCTGGCCAATGCGGCGATATTAATCCAGCCAAATCAAGGCGCCGATACACAGCTTAAAATTCAAACGGTGATTGATACCGCCAATACGGCGCTGGGAACGGTAAAGGATGCGACGGGCAGTCAGGCGGTCAACGTCACTTTCCTGACTTTTGAACAGATGGGCATTACTATTAGCACAATTGATGCCGATAAAATCAATAAACTACTCCATACCGGCAAGATTTCAAGCACAGACGTCGGAAGTCATTTTGCTACTACAGCGTTAATCAAAAGTTATACGGACATTCAAGCACTTGCCGATGGCAGTCGCACCCCCGCATCGACAGATCTACCCGAAAAATCCGATTATACAAAGATCGGCATTGGATTTACCAGCCAGCTCACGGCTGCTGCCGATGCAGCGGTGGTCGATTTACTCAACGATTTGATCGATGGATTAAACCCTGCAAACGTTGAGGAACTGCATCAAATCCAGACGCTGTTGGGGACAGTCGATGCCGTTATTCGCGCGGCAATGGATCCAAATGGCAGTCCAGTGAGTATTGAAATATTCACTGCTTTGGGACTCACTGGGGTGAGCAGCCATAACTTAGTCACTGTTCGGGCGAAAATTGCCGCCAGCAGCGCAGATCTAAATCAGGTCAGTAGCATTGCTGCACTGGATGACTTGATCAAAGACATTAAGACCTCGGCTATTAAGCGTATCGAAGATTACAACAACGAAGTTTATACAGACGAATTAGTCAAGCAGGACTATTGGGATGCCGACATTACAGTGGTCAATGACGACAATCTGCAGTTGGCCAACGCGGCGATCTTGATCCAGGAAGAATTTGCAGCCAATAGCCAAGCTAAAATTCAAACAGTGGTCGAGACGGCCATTGCCACTTTGGGAGTCATAGCCACAGCGGCCCTAGCGAATACAGCCGCCAGCTTTGATCAGAGCACTTATCATAAAATCGGTCTGGGGCAAATTAAGGCCGAAAATTATGCACAGATCAATGCCTTGCTAAATAGCCCCAAAATCAAAGATACAGATGTTAATAGCTTTGCTGAGATAAACGCCATGGTCAACAGCTACTTGTTGATTCGGGCGGCCGCCGATGGCGATCATAACGATGATACGCCGCCGTTACCGACTTTGGCTGATTATACCAACATCAATATTGTTTTTGTCAATGAGGGCAATACCCGGGTAATGGCTTTACTCAGTGATGCTATTGGTGGCTTAAGCGTTGCAGCAGTTGATAGCCAAAAAAAGATTCAGGATTTGACAGACTACGTAGAAGCGGTGATGGATGCGGCGGCCAACCAAAATGGCAGTGCACTGACTGTTGAGCTGCTTGCCAACCTCGGCTTTAGTGGAGTAAATGCAAACAATCTAGTCACTATTGCCGGTAAAATTGCCAGCAGTCATGTTAGTGGCAGCGACGTTGATACCTTCAATGAGATACAGGACATCATCGATGCGGTTGCAACTGCGGCGTTGATCCGCATCGAGAACTATAACAATGGCACTCAGTCAACTGCACTGGTACTGCAAGATTATCTGGATGCGGGTATCACAGAGGTGAGTGCCGACAATCTACTGTTGGCGAATGCGGCGATCTTGATCCAGGAAAATGGCGCGGCCGATACCCAGACTGAAGTGCAAACAGTGGTCGATAACGCCATTGCTGCCCTCACGGCGATAAAGGCCTATAACCAAGGCAATGGCAGCAGCCCAGCCCCGTTGCTGTTACAAGATTATCTGGATGCGGGTATTACAGGGGTGACTGTGACTGCCGCCAATCTGGACTTAGCTAATGCGGCAATATTGATCCAGCAGAATACGGCTGTTGATAGCTATACTGAAATCCAAACGGTGGTCGATACAGCCATTGCATCCCTGGCGGAAATAATCGCCGCAACGGGTGATACGGCTATCAATGTCACAGCACTTCACTTCACACAAGTAGGTATTGCAAGAGACATCGGTGGCAGTCAAGTCGAGCTCAACGCGTTGTTAAATGTGATTACCGACGAATATGTGAAAAGCTATACCAAAATTAATGCCTTAGTGAATAGTTATCTGGACATTCAATTGGCCGCTGACGGTGATCATGGGGTGAGTGCCAAGGTTCCGGCGCGGGCCGATTATACCAACATCGGCATTAACTTTGCCGATCAGAGCAATACCGAAGTAGTGGCTTTACTCAGTGATGCTATCGGTGGCTTAAGCACAGTGGCGGTCGATAGCCTGTCAGAGATCCAGACACTAGTGCAGCATACAGAGGCCATACTGCAAGCGGTCGGCAGCGTGGATAATGGCGCTGCATTGACGCTCGAACAGTTTACAGATCTGGGTTTTAGCCGGGTAAATGCAAACAACCTAATCACTGTAGCAGGCAAAGTAGCCGGTAGCATTGCGGGTGGCAGCGGCGTTGATACGTTCGCTGAGATCCAGGAGATGATCGATGCGGTTATCCCTGAGGCGCTGGCCAGTATTGAGGCTTTTAACAACAGTACTGATGTGACGAATGGGCGGTTAGGGATGCAGGTCTTCCGGGATATAGACATCGACACTGTGACCACTGATAACTTAGCGGCAATCAACAACAAAGTATTTGCTGCAGACATATGGGGGGCTGACTCTGTTGCTGAAGTAGAGACGATAGTGCAGTCGGCCATCGCGGCCTATGGGTTGGCTTTAGAGGACTTAAAAACCGCGGCAGGCAACAATGATGCCAGCGGTATTAATGCTGCGCTTTATAGCAATGTTGGCCTGACGAATGTCGACAATGACAATTATGGATACTTGAGTCCATTCATTGAAAGCTTTACCTATGAAGATGTGGATACTTATGCAGAAGTTCAAGCGATTGCCGATGCAGTACTGAAAATTCGCCTGGCGGCCGATGCCGGGGTCGCTAGCCCTACAGTGCTAGAAAAGACTGATTTTCTGGCATTGCACATTGTTATTGCCAATGAGGAAAAGGGCGTTAGTCTGCTCAGTAGCGTAATAAATCAGATGATCGACGATAAGATAGACACTCCAACGGAAATCAGTAGTTTGGCCATCAGTGTCAATAATGTGATATACGCCGCTGGCGGTGGGCTTTACAGCGATAGACTCACTCATAACGACTTAACTAAGCTAGGTTTGAGCGACGCCCATGCTAAAAACTTTGTCACTATTAAAGCCTTAATTTTCGCCACAGCAGATTCAGGCAGCGAGGTAGACACTTTCGCTAAGATGCAAACCTTGATTGTTGACATGCAAAATGCGGCCATTAACACAATCGAAACTTACATCCAAACAGACCTCGCCTTAGTGGTGCAAGATTATTGGAATGCCGGTGCCTACAATGTCACGACTGCGAACATAGACGTTGTGAATTCGGAGGTTTTGGCCGCAGCAGCCACTGAAGCCAACAGCCAAGACAAAATAAAAGCGATTGTTGAAGTGGCTATAACGATGGTGGATGCCCTGACCACTATTAAAAACCATGCCGAGCTAAATACTGCCACTGCAGGCAACCCCAGTTTAGCGGATTATCAAACCGCAAGGGTGCAAAATATAACGGCACTGACTTTAGCGGCGGTTAACAGCCTGCTCAACAGTGCGCTGGTAGGTGCTGAGGCGGTCGATAGCCGGGTTAAAATCCAGCAGTTGGTGGATAATTATACCGCTATCTATGACAGCGCCGACGGGATAGACAATGGCGACCCGACTTTGAGCATGGCAGATTATAAAGCCTTAGGTCTCAACAATTTAGACAGCGCCGGCAGGGCCAAGTTACTCAGCTCAGTTCTGGATCTGAAAAGCAATACCGATGTTGACAGCTACGACGAACTGCAGGCAATCGCCGACACCGCGGATAGGCTGTTTGACAGTGTATCGTCAAATATTGATAACTTAAGTGTTACAGATTTGACCGATTTAGGGGTGGTGGGCGTCAGCAATAACAACATAGGGCAGATAAGGGCGCGGTTGGCTGCCAATGCCGCCGATGAAAGTGCTTACGATACTTTGGCCGCTTTGCAATTAATAGTCGATCAAGCATTTACGGTTGCTGTAGCGAACTTTACCGGTAGTGTTGCAGGTAGATTACAATTTGGCACACCGAATGACGGAGATAGTGATCCAGATCTCTTAGTTTTAGCAGACGGGGGGTATGTGGTTGGATGGATGCAATACAAAGCCGGTGGCTTTGATTTAGCGCTGCAACGCGTCGCAACCAATGGCTTGGTGACCGGAGTAAAGCAAGAAGTATACCCAGATACCAGTATACATCATAAGTTCCTTCGGCTAACGACAATAGGGACTGCAGGTGATATTTTAGCTTGTTGGATGACAGAAGGCTCAGGACAAATATTTGTACAGAGGTATGATGAAAACTTGCAGTTGCAAGGGGCAAAAACATCGATATTTAATGAGGGTGGTCCAAACGTTAACATTGCCAATTTAGACATTCTAGCAACTAATGCGGACGGAGGGTACGTCATAGCTTGGAGTGAAGAGAATAATATTTATTACAATAATATAGATAAAAATGGAACTCCGGCCGGTAGTTTACGAGTTTCAACTAATATTAGTTCGGACGTACAACTGACCCCAATTGGGGAAAATGGCTCTTTTCTGATGTGTTGGACTGAGCAAAACAGTCACACGAAAGGTGCTATTAGCCTACAAGTAGTTAATGCGGATGGCACTTTAGGATCAAAAGGTGCGATAGGTGAGACATCTACTATTGCGACTAATTATAGTGCTGAAGTAATCATGCTGGAAGCAACGGGTGAATTTGTCATCACTTGGAGCAATCACTTACCGCCGGGTGATAGCGATGTTTTATCTCAAAAATATGACGCTAACCTTACACCAGTGGGCAGTCAATTAACTTTGGGTATTGGCTATTATTCTACTATAACAGCCATTGGCACTAGTGGTGAGTATGTTGTCGTTTGGACAAACAATACTATGATACATGTGCAAAAAGTCAATGCTGACGATACTTTGGCTGCTGGTGAATACCCCATTGTTTTAAATGCGAGTGAATCGAATGTTTCACTGGCAGATACAACACCTATTGTTAGCGAAATAGGCACAGCAGGTGATTTTGTAGTTGTATGGCAAGGCAAAACTTCTGAAGGTTCTGATATCTATACCCAGAGAATTTCCGCAGAAGGTGAGCTGCTTGTTACTTGGATCGGCAGTGGCGATGTTGATATAACCACTTCGGTCAATACCAACTTAGTCACTCCAGAATCTTACGCAGTAGAGTTTAATGAGGGCCAGTTATGGGCTAACGGCGTGCAATATGCTAGCGGAGCCAGCATAGCGGCCACAGACTGGGTAAATGTACAATTAAAAGGCATCAATGCGGCGACTTACGATGTAAGCATCACGGTTAATTTAGCCAACGGTGAAACAATTACCAGCCATCCTTATGACATGACCACCCCGCTAATTTTGGATTTAAACAACAATGGCATAGAAACATTGTCGGTCGATAACGGGATTCTGTTTGACATTGATGCCGATGGCATCGTCGATAATACCGGCTGGGTCGGTAAAAATGATGGCCTGTTAGTACATGACCTGAACGGTGATGGCCTGATCAACGATGCCGGTGAACTCTTTGGCGAGCACAGCCTGCTCGCTGATGGCACAAAAGCTAAAGACGGCTACGCCGCGCTGGCAGCACTGGACAGCAATGGCGATGGACTGATCAACGCCGCTGATGATAAGTTTTCACAGCTGCAAGTGTGGGTCGATGCCAACAGTGATGGCATTACCCAGGCGGGCGAGCTATTAAGCTTACAACAGGCCGGGGTCAGTGAAATCACCTTGAGCTATCAGCACAGCAACATCGACAGCAACGGCAATACCATCGGCATGCTCGGCAGTTATACCAATAACAGCGGTGAGCAGCAACAGATGGGCGATGTCTGGTTCAAATATCAGTCGGGTGCGCCAGCCACTGGCTCTTTAACGGCAACCGCAATGGGGAATTCTGCCACAGTCAATATCGAATCCCCAGTGGCAGAGCCTGATACCTTGGACGTCCTTAATCTCACAGCGGCACAAGCCGTCACAGTTAAAGCGCAGTTATTAGAGGAATATGCGAGTTTATTTACTGAATTCACCAGCCTGGTAGCGAAAGCTGCACAGCAAAATGCTGCGATTCTTACTGAGCATCTGGGAGCTGATTCAAGCACTGATGCTGCAAACACCTCAGCCCAAGGGCAATCCCAAGCGACAAGTCATCTATTCCCACTGCTAGAACCTGCAGGTGATCCCGCATCTGACATTAGCTTATGGTTAACCCCCGCAGAACTTGAGCATTACACGCTGGATGATATCTTAGAAGATGTCGGGGAACTCAGTGCAACGATCGATAATCTGTACGCCAATAGCAGCACAGAGCTGTTCGAGGGGCTGACAGACAGCCAGCAGGGAACACCTTTAGACATGGCGACATTCAGTGTTTCAGAAAATGCCGAAGATCTGATTACCATTCCACGCAGCCATAATGATTATGAATAGGGACGGAAGACTGAAGTTGGAAGACGGAAGTT
>ASZI01000134.1 GCA_000416315.1 Osedax symbiont Rs2
GGCGGGAACAGCAGATTGAAGGTTCTCTGTCAGCCTTTCATCAGGTGGCAGAAAGCCAAGTGGCAGATACTGATGCTTCCGCCTCAGATGTTAATGTCAGCCACCCAGAGCCAGCGCTAGTGACATCAGAGTTATCCCAGCAGCAGTCTGTAGCTTCTGCTCAGCCAGAATCAGAATCAGAACTAGAACCAGAATTAGCACAACAGCTAGATAAAATATCTTTATACGACAATCAAATTACCCAAGCTGCTGACTCAAGTGCAATCAAAGATGATCTCGTTCATCAAAGTGAACTCGTTATAGGTTTGTCTGAGGTAGAGCTACAGATATCCCAGGACTTAGCGGACCTGAACGATGATAGCTTGCAGCAATCTTTTGATCAGCCAGAAGCTGAACCCTACAGTGCAGAGCTTCAATCAGAGACAACAGTGGCGCCATTTACGACAGTCATTGATGACGACGTTAGCCTGGAGGATTTGGACAGTGAAGTATCGGTAAGGGCTTCTGATCTTAGCCTAAAGCAGATTGACGATCTTGTGCTCGATGATTTCGAGTTAACTCAGCAAGATCCAATGGATAGCCAGGAGCAACAAGTAGCACAATCAGCAGCGTTTGATGAAGATGCAGATCCGCTTATGGCGGGGTTTGATGAAAGCAGTACCTCAGAGCGATTGATAGAACAATTTGAGCGTGATTTGCAGCTTGATCAGCGCTCTGTTGCCAATGAATTGGATATGCCAATCTCTGAGATTTTGCGAAAGAATAAAATCAGCGATGCTGCAAGTGGACAGAGCAAAGAAGATCTGCAGCCTGAGGCAGATTTAATCCCTGACCCGCTAATGGAGCAGGCAAGTTGGACAGAAGATTTAGCTCAGATACAAACAGCCCATATTGAACAGACACAACAGTACGTCGAAGAAACCATCGCAGATGATTCAGCCAATTTAGGTTTTTCAGCAGTTGAGCAAGACTTTGATGACGACCCATTGATGAATGGCTTTGACGATCAAGAGCAGTCAAGCGAAGAGACTGCGGATGTTGCTAGTATTAACGCAGCGGTGTCAGATAACGCAACACTGCAACAGGAAAGCCTTTTTGCCGTACAAGAGCAAGCAGAGCCTGTCAAAGATTCGCGCAAGCACTTGGCCGTTGTCAGTGATCCTAATTCAGTTTTGATCGTCACTGTAGTGGCTAAAGATCAATATTTAAATTGTGCAGCGCTGCGCGCAGTTGTTGAAGCTTGTGGGATGGAATTTGGCGAAATGCAAATTTTCCATCGCTTTGAAGATGGGCTGGAAACCGGAGCTGTGCAATTCAGCATGGCAAATGCAATCAATCCCGGCACATTTGCCATTGATACTATGGATCAGCAATCGACACCAGGGGTGACCTTTTTTATGTCTTTGGATGAGCCGCTGGATCCCAAAAACGCATTCGAGTGCATGATAGCCACCGCTGAAACGGTAGCGTCGCATCTTAATGGCGACTTGTTGGACGATGACCGGATTGTGCTCAGAGCACAAACTAAAGAGCATTATCGCGAGCGGGTGAGAATGCATGAGATGAATAAATTACGCCGCAGAGCACAATAATCAGGTCCGCACCAATATTTGTAGCCACATTCCATTCCAAACTGATACTTAACTGAAGAGTTGAGTATCAGTTTTCTGCTTTAAGCCCACCTTTAAAAATATACTGGATACTGCATGTCTGTAGATAAACTTCCTCAAGAAATACAGCAATTGTGTGAAGAAATTGATTTACACAATTATCGCTATCACGTCTTAGATGAACCTACAGTGCCCGATGCACATTACGACAAGCTGTTTAAACAATTAAAAGCTTGGGAGAGTGCAAACCCCGCTTTAGTCAGTGCGCAGTCGCCAACTCAGCGAGTCGGTGCTAGGCCTAACAATGGCTTTAAACAGATTACTCACGAGATGCCGATGTTGTCGCTGGATAACGCTTTCAATGCACAAGAGTTGAGTGATTTCGATCTGCGATTACGTGAACGATTGGGGCTGAACGCGGATAAGGACATTGAATATGCTTGTGAGCCCAAACTCGACGGCATAGCGGTAAGTTTACTGTATGAAAATGGACTGCTGATAAGAGGGGCTACCCGTGGCGATGGTGCCGTCGGCGAAGATATTACCCACAACGTCAGGACTATCCCGTCGATCCCCTTAAAGTTACGTGGCAGCGGTTACCCACAAAAGCTAGAAGTGCGCGGCGAGATCTATATGCTCAAAGCAGGCTTTGAGGCGATGAATGCTAAAGCTCAGCGAAGCGGCGATAAAACCTTTGTAAACCCGCGCAACGCAGCTGCAGGTTCCATTCGTCAATTAGATCCGAGAATCACCGCCACCCGGCCACTGGAAATGTGCTGCTATAGCATCGGGGTAGTAGAGGGGGGAGAGGTTCCGGCTGATCACTATGCAACTTTGCAATTATTGAACCAGTGGGGATTAAAGATCAATCCGCATTTGCTCAAATCTACCGGCATTACTGATACCATAAGTTATATCGAAAAAATGCAACAGCTACGCAGCCAGCTTCCCTATGAGATAGATGGCTTAGTGTTCAAGGTTAATAATTTTACGCTACAGCAGCGTCTGGGCTTTATTTCGCGGGCACCGCGTTGGGCAATCGCTTATAAATTTCCCGCTCAGGAACAAATAACCCAAGTTGAAAAAGTTGAGTTTCAAGTTGGAAGGACTGGCGCAATTACCCCGGTAGCCAGACTCACCCCGGTATTTGTTGGCGGCGTAACAGTCAGTAACGCTACCTTGCACAATATGGATGAGATAGACAGATTGCAGCTAAAAGTTGGCGACTGGGTGGTAGTACACCGCGCCGGAGATGTGATTCCTAAAGTTGTCAGGGTTATCCAGGACAAACGACCGGATGATGCCGCCGAAGTTGAATTCCCGGATGGCTGCCCTGTCTGTCAATCGGCCATCGTAAAAATTGAGGGCGAGGCGATATCCCGCTGCAGTGGTGGTTTGACTTGTGCAGCGCAACGCAAGGAGGCGTTGGTTCACTATGTGTCCAAGAAAGCACTAGATATAGATGGCCTAGGTGAAAAGCTGATTGATACATTGGTCAGTAAGGAGATGGTGGCAAAATTTGATGATATCTACTATTTGTCAAAAGTGAACTTAATGCGCCTGGAGCGCATGGGTGACAAATCAGTGGATAAGCTTTTAGCCACCATTGAGCGCACAAAAAAAACCAGCCTCGAAAAATTTATTTACGCACTGGGCATCAGAGAAGTCGGCGAGGCGACAGCCAGAAATTTAGCCAACGAGTTTGGTTTTTTACAGCGCATTATAGATGCCAGTGTTGAGCGTTTAGAGCAAGTAACCGATGTGGGGCCTATCGTGGCCAAGCATATCGTTAGTTTTTTTGCCCAAACACACAACCTGCAAGTGATAGATAGTTTGCGCAGCGCTGGTGTAACTTGGCCTGAAGCAGAACCTATTGCAGAAGATGAGTTGCTACTGGCGGGGAAAGTCTATGTGCTGACAGGGACACTAGAGCAGATGGGCCGCTCTGAGGCAAAAGCGCACTTACAGGAAATGGGCGCTAAAGTAGCGGGTAGTGTCTCGAAGAAAACTGATTGTGTCGTAGCTGGGGCCGCTGCAGGTTCTAAGTTGAAAAAAGCTGAGGACTTAGGCATTGAGGTTTTAACTGAACAACAGTTTGTCGATTTTTTGCGAACTCAGGGAATAGAGATATAACTATGATTATCCCGCACACATCATTAGCCGTAGAGACACTGCAAAACTTAATCGAAGAATTTGTTACCCGCGAGGGGACAGATTACGGTAATTATGAGCTGAGCATGGCGGACAAGGTCAGTGCTGTACAAGGGCGATTGCGCACAGGCGAAGTAGTGATTTTGTACATAGAAAGCAGTGAAAGCGTTAATATTGTTGAAAAGCAGTCCTTGAGCAATACTTCAATTTAACTGATTGTCTGATCGATTTAGGCCCAGCTTTCTATATGGGCGCCGCTGATAATCAAGCGCAGTAAATCCGAGCGGCAAACGATGCCGACCAGTTGATCATTGTGATCAAATATTGGTACTGCATTAATGTTGTATTCGATAAAGCAGGCGGCAATTTGTGTTACTTCTGTATGCGGTGAGCCGACAATGATCTTTTGGCTGTAATAATTGGTAATGCT
>ASZI01000135.1 GCA_000416315.1 Osedax symbiont Rs2
ACTCCCAACTCCCAACTCACGACTCACGACTCTGTCGTGCCTTTCTTAAACGGCAGCAGTTCAGTCAGCTGTTGTTTATAGCCTTGCATTGCTTTAGTTTCGCGCAGTAGGAAATCATCGATCGCTTCTCTAAACTGCGGGTGCTTAATATAGTGGCTCGAGTAAGTGGTAATGGGTTCGAAACCGCGCTGAATCTTATGTTCCCCCTGGGCACCCGGGTCAAAGCGTTGAATCTGGTGTTTGATGCAGTATTCAAGTCCCTGGTAGTAGCAAGTTTCAAAGTGCAAGTTGTCAAAGTTGTCCAGTGAGCCCCAGTAGCGGCCGTAGAGTGTGGAGTTTTGCGGGTCGGTATTTTTAAAACACCAGGCGCAGGCAACGGTTTGTCCTTGATGTCTGGCAACAAAAAGTACGATATGTGAGGGTAGGCTTTCAAGCAGTAGCTGGAAAAATTCGATGTTTAAATAACCTTTGCGACCGCGCTTTAAATAGGTAAGTTGGTAGCAGTGATAAAATTCTTGCAAAAGTACTGAGTCTATTTGCGCACCCTCTACAGCGCTGATCGATACTTGCTGCTCGTTGACAATGCGCCGCTCGCGCTTGATGTTTTTACGCTTGCGCGAGGTGAAACTGGCCAAAAATTCTTCGAAGCTAGTGTAGTTTTTATTTTTCCAGTGATATTGGCAGCCCTCCCTGATTAATAACCCTTGCTGTTGCAATTGAGTAATTTCGCTTTGCGGGTGGAATAAGCCGTGCCAGCTAGAAAAATTATATTCATCGCACATGCGCTTTAACTGTTGAATGATAATTGGCATAACGACACACAGTTCAAGGCTGCTGGCTATGCGCGGCCCGTAGCAAGGGCTGAAAGGGATCGCAGTCAGCAGTTTGGGATAGTAGGGGATTTGATGTTGTGCGTAGGCATCAGCCCAGCCCCAGTCAAAAACATACTCGCCATATGAATGGGTTTTTTGATACATTGGCACTAGGCATACCAGCTCAGAGTCTTGATACAAAGTGATATGAGCTACCTGCCAGCCAGTGTCGGCGCTGGTGCAGCCGCTTTTCTCAAGAGCCTGTAAAAATTCGTAGCGTAGGAATGGGTAATGAGATCCGCATAAATCGTTCCATTGGTCTTTGTTGATCTGCTCGATACTGTTCAATATCTTGATTTCAAAGCTCATAGCGAAAATATCTATACATAGAAGGGTGCGCCAATGTTAACAAGTTGTCAGCTTGAGCGCATTTTATTCCAAATTTAATTGCCCTAGTTGCTGAGTTGATAGAAAACGCGTCCAGGCAAGTGAAATTGATTGCTGTGCAATTAGGCTGTGTTCATAATATTACTCTTTTAGCGGGTTGCAGACAGCGACTTCCCTGGCGTAAATTGCCGGCTGCTCCTAAGCTTAACAGTACTGAATTGCAAAGAGGTATAGACAATGGATGACTTTGAAATGGAGTTTGTATTAGATGCACAATTGCAAAAAGATTGTGTCTTTTTAGGAGAGATGCCTCTGTGTCGCCTGCTGTTGGTGAACGACAAACAGTATCCCTGGTTTATCTTAGTGCCGCGTCGCGCTGAAATCTCTGAGCTGTATCACTTGTCAATACAAGATCGGCAGCTAATGATGGCGGAGTCCTGTGATTTAAGTGCCGCATTGGCGGATGGTTTTAATGCCACAAAGATGAATGTAGCGAGTTTGGGGAATATGGTCAAACAGTTACATGTCCATCACATAGTGCGCTATGAAACAGATATAGCCTGGCCTGCACCTGTGTGGGGTAAGCAGTCCAGTAAACCCTATACAGATCAGGAGATAGAACTGATCAGGCAAAAAGTGACGGCCTTACTGGAAGCGCAACTGTCATTCAAGCCTGTTGTCTGATGGCCAGTTGTCGAGCCGGGTTCGGTGCAACTTAGATAGCTTGATAATAAGCGCGATGGATAGAGATTAAATAGCACACAAACGATAAGTATTGAGGTATAATTCGCCGCTTTGATTATTGTGGACAGAATAAATGCCAATTTTTGACTTTGCGTGCCAGCAATGCGATCACGAGTTCGAAAAGCTCGTCATGAGAAGTGATGCTCCCGCACCAAAATGTACCTCATGTGACAGTGAAAATGTGAAGCAGCAAGTGTCTGCCCCGGCTTTCAGGTTGGCGGGCAGCGGTTGGTACGAAACCGATTTTAAGACCGGGAAAAAGAAGAATTTAGCTTCAAATGACGCCGAAGCAGCGCCTAAAAAAGCCGATGCAGCGCCTAGAGATTCAGCGCCTAAAGATGCAGCGGCTAAAGATTCAGCGCCTAAAAAAGCCGCCGCAGCCAAAGATTCGCCTAGTGCACAATAGCGCAGACGGCAGTTAATAACTCATACTTTAGATGGTTACCTGTGGTGATTTGTTACACCTTGGATGCCATCAACTAGACAACAATTTAGATCAACTCTATAGGAATTAATTATGCGCAGCCTTTATTGCGGCGACTTGCGAAAAGCACAAGTCGGTGAAGAAGTAACTTTGGTCGGCTGGGTTCACCGTCGCAGAGATCACGGTGGAGTAATATTTTTAGACGTTCGCGACCGTGAAGGCATAGTGCAAGTTGTTTTCGATCCGGATCGTGAACAGAGCTTTGCCATTGCCAATTCAGTGCGTAACGAGTTCGTTATTGAAATTAAAGGTCTGGTTCGTGATCGTCCCCAGGGGACTATTAATCCTGAAATGGGTACTGGCGAAATTGAAGTTCTAGGTAAGGAACTGGTTATATTAAATAAGTCGGAGACGCCTCCGTTCCAGTTAGATGATCACCAGCAAGTCAGTGAAGAAGTACGTCTTAAAAACCGCTTTATGGATTTGCGTCGCCCTGAAATGCAGCAGAAATTGCGTTTGCGTGCAGCGGTAAGTTCAGCCATTCGCAACTTTTTAGATGACAACGGTTTCCTCGACATTGAAACGCCTATTTTGACCCGTGCTACTCCTGAGGGCGCGCGAGATTATATAGTGCCATCGCGTACCCACGAGGGAAATTTCTTTGCCCTGCCACAATCTCCGCAGTTGTTTAAGCAGTTGCTGATGGTTTCAGGTTTTGATCGCTACTACCAGATAGCCAGGTGTTTTCGCGATGAAGATTTGCGTGCAGATCGTCAGCCGGAATTTACCCAGATCGATATCGAGATGTCGTTCATGGACCAAGACGAGATCATGGCTGTAACTGAGAAAATGATCACAGGCTTGTTTGCAGATAAGTTGTCGGTCAACTTGGGTGAGTTCCCGCGTATGACTTATGCTGATGCCATGACTCGTTTCGGATCAGATAAGCCGGACTTGCGTAACCCTATGGAGTTGGTCGATGTCGGTGATTTAATGGCCGATATAGAATTTAAAGTATTTGCCGGTCCCGCTAACGATGCAGATTCTCGCGTTGCTGCATTGAAAGTACCAGGCGGTGCTAAACTAACCCGTAAACTGATTGATGAATACACTAAATTTGTCAGCATCTATGGCGCTCGTGGACTGGCCTGGATTAAAGTTAATGAGCTGGAAAAAGGCGCTGAAGGTTTGCAGTCGCCTATCGTTAAGTTCCTCGGTGAAGATGTGGCCATGGCGATCATGCAGCGCCTGGGTGCTGTGAACGGTGATTTAGTCTTCTTTGGGGCGGACAAAACTAACATCGTCAACGAAGCGCTAGGTGCTCTGCGTAACAAAGTAGGCGTCGACTTAGAGATGCTTACCTGCGATTGGGCGCCGCTGTGGGTTGTTGATTGGCCAATGTTTGAGAAAACTTCGGACGGTGGTATCACTGCCCTTCACCACCCATTTACCGCGCCAAACTGTACCCCGCAAGAGCTGGAAGCTGATCCATTGGCGGCAAACTCAATTGCCTATGACATGGTTTTAAACGGCTGTGAGTTAGGCGGTGGATCTATCCGTATCCACAAGGCAGAGATGCAAAAAGCTGTATTTCGCTGCTTAGGTATAAGTGATGAAGAAGCCGAAGAGAAGTTTGGCTTCCTGTTGAATGCGCTTAAATATGGTGCGCCACCACACGGCGGTTTAGCCTTTGGTCTGGATCGATTGATCATGTTGATGACAGGGACTGACTCTATCCGTGAAGTAATTGCTTTTCCGAAAACTCAGACTGCTGCTTGCCCGCTAACAAACGCCCCTGGTGAAGTCAGCAAAGAGCAATTGAAAGAGTTGAATATCAGATTGCGCGAGAAAATCAGCGTTTAGCTTTGCCGCTGAATACGCTCTCTATTCTAGCGCGTTCGTAAACAGGCAAGTTGCCAGTTATATATCTGCTGCAACTTGTCTGTTATCTACTTATTATAGCATCAGCCCTCTGTTAGCCCCGCTGTACATGCCTTTCCTGAATGATTGATTAACCTGCTTGTTCGCTGCCCACTGTTGTAAGCTCAGGTTAGTACTGGGTATTGTCTAAAAAATATCCGCTGTTGAAAAAGCGAGCAGTGCGACTTGCGCTCGAATAACGCCTCACCACAGATTTGTATAAATTTTTAGGTATTTGACGGCTTTTTTTGTGTTTTTGCCCGGTTTCTTACTAAGCTTCTATGATACTCCGACTAAGCTCATGTATAATCGGCAAGTTTTTTGGTGGGGAATATTGTTGTCGAATAACTATAAACATAGTGCTCTCAGAATTACATGAATTTGAGGCAGACAACTGTAATTTCTCGAAAATTTATAATCGTGATTGGGTGAAGTGTATGATCAAGATCAACAAAGGTCTAGATCTACCGATTTTAGGCACTGTGCCGCAGAGCATTTCTGCGTCGACACAAGTGCGTTCGGTCGCCGTGAGTGGCCCTGACTACGTTGGCTGTAAGCCGACGATGGCCGTCAAGGTGGGGGATCGAGTTAAAATCGGTCAAGTGATCTTTTCTGACAAGAAAACAGAAGGTGTTAATTTTACAGCGCCAGCAGCAGGTACTGTAACTGAAATTAACCGCGGTGAGAGACGTGCATTGCTCTCAGTGGTAATTGCCGTTGATAAGCAGGAAGAATATGTAGAGTTTGACAAGCACTCTACCGCTGAACTAACTAATTTATCTGCAGAGCAAATAGCCAGCCAGCTACAGGCATCAGGATTGTGGAGCGCCTTGCGCACCCGACCTTTTAGCAAAATTCCGGCCTCTGGAACAACTCCTGCAGCAATATTTGTAACCGCTATAGATACTAATCCGCTGGCTGCGGATCCGGCAGTTATTCTCGCAGAGAATAAGGCCGACTTTAGTGATGGCTTAACCTTGCTGACTAAACTGACTGCAGGCAAAGTTTTCCTTTGTAAAGCAGGCGGTGCTGACATTCCAACAGCTGCTGGGGTAACTGTCGAAGAGTTTTCCGGCGTTCATCCTGCAGGCAACGTGGGTACTCATATCCACTTCTTAGAGCCTGTTTCGCGTGATCACGTGGTCTGGACTATCGGTTATCAAGATGTTGTGGCTATCGGTAAATTATTCACCCAAGGTAAGTTGTCTGTCGAGCGTATCGTCGCTGTAGTAGGTCCGGTTGTTACTAAGCCTGCTCTGTTACGTACTCGATTAGGTGCTAAGGTGAGCGACTTATTGAAAGGTCTGACTGAAACTGCCGGTAACCGTGTTATTACGGGTTCGGTTTTGAACGGTCGTACTGTTGAAGGCGCATTGGATTACCTAGGACGTTACAGTAATCAAATTACTGTTTTGGAGCAGGGCGATAAGCGTGAGTTTATGGGTTGGGCAGTACCTGGTGCCAACCAGTTTTCAGTGCTAAGTGTCTTCACTTCTGCTTTGAATAGCGCTAAAAAATTCAGCTTCTCAACCACTACTAATGGATCGGAACGCGCCATGCTTCCTGTAGGTCAATTTGAAAGATTGATACCTATGGATATATTGCCGACACAATTGCTCCGTGCGATTGTTACTGGTGATATTGTTACCGCTATGGATTTAGGTGTTCTGGAACTCGATGAAGAAGATTTGGCTCTGTGTACTTTTGCCTGCCCAGGCAAGTACGAATACGGTCCGATTCTTCGCGATAATTTAACACGCATCGAGAGAGAGGCTTAATAGCATGAATTTGAGAAATGTTCTTGATAAAATGGAGCCGCACTTTCACAAAGGCGGTAAATATGAAAATTGGTATGCGCTTTATGAAGCGGCTGATACCATTTTTTATACTCCGGGACATGTGACTAAAACCGCATCTCACGTACGTGATGGTGTCGATTTAAAGCGCATGATGATCTTAGTGTGGATGTGTACTTTCCCCGCAGTATTATTTGGTTTATATAACCTGGGTCTGCAGGCAAATACCGCCATGGATGCCATGGGTCTCACGCAGGGCAGCGGTTGGCGCGGAGCTATTGCCGGTGCACTGACAGGCTTTGATGCAAATAGCATCTGGGACAACTTAATTTACGGCGCTATCTACTGGTTACCTATTTATGCGGTCACTTTTGTGGTCGGTGGTTTCTGGGAAGTATTGTTTGCGATGAAGCGTGGCCATGAAGTAAACGAAGGTTTCTTTGTGACTTCTATCTTGTTTGCGCTGACACTACCACCGGATATCCCGCTATGGCAAGTAGCCTTAGGCATCAGCTTTGGTGTAGTCATTGGTAAAGAAGTTTTTGGTGGTACAGGTAAAAACTTCCTCAACCCGGCACTCACCGGTCGTGCTTTCCTGTTTTTTGCCTACCCGGCACAAATGTCAGGAGATGCTATCTGGACAGCCGTCGATGGTTTCACTGGTGCAACTCCATTAGGTTTAGCAGCGGCAGGTGGTGTAGAAGCCATAATCGCGCAGAACATAACCTTTATGGATGCCTTTATTGGTACTATTCCAGGATCTGTCGGTGAAGTATCGACTTTAGCTATCTTAATGGGTGGCGGCATGCTGGTGGTGATGAAACTGGCTGCCTGGCGTATCGTTGCAGGTGTAGTTGCCGGTATGGTTGCTATGAGTCTGATATTTAACCTTATCGGCTCTGATACTAATCCTATGTTTAGTATGCCTTTTTACTGGCACTTTGTCTTAGGTGGGTTCGCCTTTGGTCTGTTCTATATGGCCACTGACCCTATTTCTGCCTCCATGACCGATGTAGGTAAATGGTATTTTGGTGCGCTTATCGGGGTGATGGTTATCTTGATCCGGGTTGTTAATCCAGCGTTCCCAGAGGGAATGATGTTAGCAATCCTATTTGGTAACTTGTTTGCTCCTCTTATCGATAACTTCGTCGTTCAGGCAAATATTAAGCGGAGGGCATTACGTCATGGCAGCTAAAAATGACACTATCGGCAGAACAATCACCGTAACGGTATTGCTCTGTGTGGTCTGCTCGGTGATCGTATCGGCGGCAGCTGTACTATTAAAGCCACAGCAACTAATCAACAAAGAGCTGGATCGTCAGAGCAACATACTGGCGGCAGCGCAAATTGACTATAAAGGTCAAGATGTGCAGAAACTCTTTGCAGAGAAAATAGTCACTAAGTATGTAGATTTAAAGACCGGTAAATACGTCGATAAACCTGCGACTTACAGAGATGCCAAGAGAGCAGCAAAAGATCCAGCGCTTTCAACTGCGCTTACCCGCGAGCAAGACATCGCCTCTATAAAAAGAACGGCCGATGTAATGCCAGTTTACCTGGTTAGTAAAGGTGAGCAGCTGGAAAAAGTTATCTTACCAGTGCATGGTTACGGTCTCTGGTCGACTCTCTACGGCTTTTTAGCGCTGGAAGGTGACTTAAACACTGTCGTAGGTTTTGGTTTCTACTCTCACGGTGAAACACCCGGGTTGGGAGGAGAAGTTGACAATCCTAAGTGGAAAGCACTTTGGCCAGGTAAAAAGGTCTATGCAGAAGGTTCTATGGAGCCTAAGTTAGGCCTTGTTAAAGTGGCTGTCGTTGCAGGTGCCCCAGGTTCTGAGTTTAAAGTAGATGCCTTATCTGGTGCGACTATCACCAGTAACGGCGTCACTAAACTGGTGCAGTTTTGGATGGGTAAAAATGGCTATGCTACTTACCTGACCAGTCTTAAAGCAGGGGAGAGCTAATCATGTCAGAAACAAGAGATATGATCGTTAAGCCAATATTTGCCAACAACCCGATTGCATTGCAGATCTTGGGTGTTTGCTCAGCTTTGGCGGTAACATCAAACTTAAACACAGCAGTGGTAATGACACTTGCGGTAATGGCAGTGACAGCATTCTCAAGTATGTTTGTCTCTATGATGCGCAACCATATGCCCAGCTCCATTCGTATCATCTGTCAGATGACTATCATTGCCTCATTGGTAATAGTGGTTGACCAAGTACTTAAAGCGGTTGCTTATGATACATCTAAGCAGCTTTCGGTATTTGTTGGTCTGATCATCACAAACTGTATTGTTATGGGACGTGCGGAAGCATTTGCCATGAAAAATGCACCCATACCCTCATTTTTGGACGGTATTGGTAATGGTTTGGGATACGGTGCAGTGTTGTTGTTCGTCGGCTTCATCCGCGAGCTTTTTGGTTCCGGCAGCTTATTCGGTATCGAAATTTTACCGCTAGTCACTAATGATGGTTGGTACATGAGTAACGGTTTATTACTGTTGCCACCTAGTGCTTTCTTTATCATAGGTCTGATGATCTGGTTAATGCGTACTTATGATACCAGCCAAGTTGAAGCCCCTGACTTTGTGATTGCCAAAAACTCTCAGAAGGAGGCATTCTAAATGGAACAGTATATTAGTCTATTTGTAAAAGCCGTTTTTGTTGAAAACATGGCACTGTCGTTCTTCTTAGGTATGTGTACTTTCCTGGCTATCTCCAAGAAAGTACAGACGGCTATCGGCCTTGGCATCGCAGTTATTGTGGTACTTGCGATCACAACTCCGGTCAATAACTTGTTATACAATTTGTTGTTGAAAGAAGGTGCGCTGGCCTGGGCCGGTTATCCCGATGTTGACCTTAGCTTCCTGGGTTATATTTCATATATTGGTGTTATCGCTGCTATCGTACAGATATTGGAAATGGTATTGGACAAGTTTTTCCCGGCGTTATACAACGCTCTGGGTGTGTTCTTACCATTGATTACCGTTAACTGTGCCATCATGGGCGCCGCTCTATTTATGGTTGAACGCGACTATAACTTTAGTGAGTCTGTGGTTTACGGAGTGGGTGCCGGCTTAGGTTGGGCACTGGCGATTGCAACGTTAGCAGGTATTCGTGAGAAGTTGAGATACAGCGATGTTCCAGCGGGACTACAAGGATTAGGTATAACCTTTATCTCTGTTGGTCTGATGGCACTTGGCTTTATGTCATTCTCAGGCGTGCAGCTTTAATACATGATAAATAACAAAGGAATATCTAAGCCATGAATGCTGAAATAATTCTCGGTGTTGTCATGTTTACTGTAGTAGTGCTTGCACTAGTTGCAGTAATTCTGGCAGCGCGCTCAAAATTAGTAAGTTCCGGTGATGTGACAATCAACATCAACAACGATCCGGATAAAAAAGTAACAGTGCCCGCTGGCGGTAAGCTGCTGCAAACTCTTTCAGAAATGGGTGTTTTCATTCCCTCTGCTTGTGGTGGTGGCGGTACCTGTGCCCAGTGTAAGTGTCAGGTCTTAGACGGCGGTGGCTCTATGCTGCCAACTGAAGAGTCCCACTTCACAATGCGTGAAGCTAAAGAGGGCTGGCGCCTGGCGTGTCAGGTTGCCGTTAAAGAAGACATGGAGCTTGAGCTCGAAGAGGAAATCTTCGGCGTAAAGAAGTGGACTTGTACGGTTGAATCAAACCCTAACGTCGCCACTTTCATTAAAGAGCTGACACTGCGTATTCCCGATGGCGAAGTCGTAGACTTTCGTGCCGGTGGTTACGTACAATTAGAATGTCCTGCGCACGTTGTCGATTATAAAAATTTCGATATCGATGAAGAGTACCGCGGTGACTGGGATAAATTCAACGTCTGGGACAATGTCTCAACGGTGACTGAAACCACAATTCGCGCTTACTCAATGGCCAACTACCCAGGTGAAAAAGGTATTGTTAAGTTCAATATCCGAATTGCTTCACCACCACCGGGCAGTCAGGGAATTCCACCGGGGATCATGTCATCGTTTGTCTTCAACTTGAAGCCGGGTGATACCATTGATGTCTACGGTCCCTTCGGTGAATTCTTCGCTAAAGATACTGATGCTGAAATGGTCTTTGTTGGCGGTGGTGCGGGAATGGCACCAATGCGCTCGCACATTTTTGATCAGCTAAAGCGCTTGAACTCTACCCGCAAGATATCCTTCTGGTATGGCGCGCGCTCACTTCGTGAGGCGTTCTACTCTGAAGAATATGATCAGCTAGCTGCTGAAAATGACAATTTCAAATGGCATTTAGCACTCTCTGATCCGCAGCCAGAAGATAACTGGGATGGAATGACAGGTTTTATCCACAACGTATTGTTTGAAAACTATCTTAAGGATCACGAAGCGCCTGAAGACTGTGAATTCTATATGTGTGGTCCACCAATGATGAATTCCGCAGTCATCAAACTGTTGGAAGATCTAGGTGTAGAGCCTGAAAATATCTTATTGGACGACTTCGGTGGTTAAACACGATGGTTAAGTCTCTATCAGGTGTGCTGTTGCGCACCTCTATACGGCTGGCAGTTAATCTGCTGGCCGTTTTTGTGCTTATTATTCTGCCTTTTAACGCTGTCTTTGCCGCTGACAAACTGGTCGCCATAGAAGGCAGAACTATGGGTACAACTTATCATATTAAGTGGGTCGCCAACGCCGACGAAGCTAATGATACGGCACTGAGAATTAAAGGCGACGCCGATCTGTTGCTGGCTGATATCAATCAGGCAATGTCGACATATATCAGCGATTCTGAGCTATCACTGTTTAATCAAAGTTCCTCTGGCACCAAGGCACAAGTATCTAAGCCACTGTATGATATTTTGGCGAAAGCTCAGCAGATCAGTAAAAATTCTGCCGGTGCTTATGATATTACTGTCGGGCCATTGATAAATCTTTGGGGCTTTGGCCCTGAAAAGCGCATTACCAAAGCGCCCGATGCCGCGCAAATTTCAGCGATACGCGCCAAAGTGGGTTATCAGCATTTAGCTTTACTTGGCAATAATACCATTGTCAAACATGCAAATTTGTACTTAGATCTATCTTCAATCGCCAAGGGCTATGCAGTAGATCAATTGGCAAAAATGCTCGACAGTGCTGGCTACAGTGCCTATTTAGTTGAAATAGGGGGAGAGTTGCTAACCAGAGGCATTAAGCCCAACCAGCAGCCTTGGAGGATCGCTATTGAGAGTCCTACCTCAGGTCGGAACATTCAACGAATTGTCAGAGTCGATGATGTTGCAGTGGCAACTTCCGGGGATTACCGCAACTATTTTGAAGATAAAGGCATTCGCTACTCGCACATCATTGACACTAAAACCGGTCGACCCATTACCCACAATCTGGCATCTGTGACAGTATTGGCGGATAATTGTGCCCAGGCAGATGCACTGGCGACCGCGTTTCTGGCGATGGGTGTAGAAAGGTCATATGAATACGCCAATGCGCATGGTATTGATGCTTTTTTTATCAGTAAAAGTAGCGATGGTTTTATAGAAAAAATGACGCCTGGCTTCGCCAGTCGTATTGAAAATTAAAGATAGCGACCTTGAGAGCTAAAGTGAGGAAATCATGGGAACATTTATAGCAGTTTTTGTAGTGTTAATGGCCGTAGTGGTTGCTATGTCGGTAGGGGTATTGTTTGGTGGTAAGCCAATTGCCGGATCTTGTGGTGGTATGGCGGCACTGGGCATGGATACTGCCTGTGATATTTGTGCCGGCGACAAGCAAGTCTGTGAAGATGAAAACGAAAGAGTAGCTCGTGAGGCGCGTGACAGCAAGCTGGCTAATCTAGGCTATGAAGCAATAACTAAAAAGTCGTAAGTCGTAAGTATAAAACATATAGAGAACGCTGATCTGTAACAGTGTTTTCACGGACTAGTGCAGTGCTGTATCGCTTTGCTGGTTGTAATAATTATAACGGTCGCTGTGTTTTGCAGTACTGAAAAAAGGGGTTGTTGATGGCTGAGTATGACTATGATGTAGTAGTGATTGGTTCGGGTCCTGCAGGTGAAGGGGCGGCAATGAACGCAGCCAAACATGGCAAGAAAGTAGCGGTTATTGAAGAGCAGGAAGCCGTAGGCGGTAACTGTACTCACAAGGGTACTATCCCCTCTAAAGCACTGCGCCATTCAGTAAAGCAAATCGTTGAATTTAATACTAACCCTATGTTCCGTGAAATTGGCGAGCCGCGCTGGTTCTCCTTTCAAAAAGTGCTCAATCGCGCGGAAAAGGTCATGGCCAATCAAGTGATGTTGCGTACTAATTTTTATGCACGTAACAGGGTTGATGTGTTCTTTGGCAAGGCGGAATTCAAAGACTCCAACACTTTGCTCGTGAAAGGTACGGTCAAAGGTGATGAAATAATCAGAGCTAAAAATATTGTCATTGCCACAGGTTCTAGCCCTTATTGCCCACCGGATATTGATTTCACTCATGAGCGAATCTACAACTCAGACACTATCTTAAAGCTCAATCACACTCCCAGGACCATTATCATTTTTGGAGCTGGCGTTATTGGCTGCGAGTACGCATCGATCTTTAGCGGGTTAGGGGTTAAGGTTGATTTAATTGATACCAGAGGACGTTTATTATCATTCCTGGATGGTGAAATATC
>ASZI01000136.1 GCA_000416315.1 Osedax symbiont Rs2
AGGAACAGAATATCGTTGCGGATAGCGTAAATATGGTCTTCAAGCGCTAACTGAGTTTCAGCTGATCCGGATTGAATAGTAATTTCACATTTCACAAAATGCAGCTGGGTAGATTCACCGAAATTTGCCACAAAGGGCTTGAGCTCAACATAACCAACATAATCTTCATCGTCGTCTGCCGCGGCGGCAAAAGGTATCCATAAACTCAAAAGTAAAACTAAAAAAGACCTGAACAACATCCCTACTAACTCCTAGATTTATTTCACATGCTGCTTTAAACAGTCCATTGCGCCACTGCAAAAAGAAATTTTCAAACTGTTAAGTTGCAGATACATAAGCCCGTTATTTTCACTGCACTCTATTTACCGAGCGCTTTTGTGTACGGATTAATGCAGCAGGCTTATTAGAATATTTCCCAAGTAACAAAATTTTCTGGCAGAAAGCATGAATTCATATATCTAATTGATATAGCTATATTAAAACAAAAAGTACGATTTTAAGTGTAGCTGCTAATCCAGCAGAGACACAACTATATTTCACTTAAAACTACTATTTTTACACTTGTGGTAGATTCTTTAGCAAAGGCTATTGCACCTCTAATACGCTTCGGATTAGTATTGAGTAACATGTAGGAATAGCAGTACGCAACTGCAGCTAGCGACAAGACTTTCATCGAGATGTAAATCGTCATACGATCGTTGTCCTCACATCTTTAGGACAGTCTTATTTTGCTTGGCGCAATGCGGCTTTTGCTGTGCTCTGGCATTAGTACATCTTAGGATAAGAGTACTTTTTATAACGTTTGCTCCACCGCTTATGTGGATGCATCTGCCATCAAAGGAAATTGATTATGTTAGAACAATGCAAAGGGGCGCAAGAAAGATGGGGCGGCGTCAGCGAAATCATTGATGCTTGGTTAGGTGGACGACAAATATTAATCTCCCACTTTGTCTCACTACCTTCACAAAGTATCACCCATGGATTAAATGAACATTTAAACTTGTTCTGCGGCCTATTAATGGATTATCTATCTTCCGGGCATTTCGAAATCTACGAGCAGCTATTGCGCGAGGGCAGCGACTTTGATGACGGCTCTTTAGAAGAGGCGCAAAAACTTTTCCCTATGATCCAATCGAGTACTGATAAAGCCCTGGATTTTAATGATAAATTTTCATCCATGAACGACCCTTGTGTCCAGGAAATTCGTGAATTTGCCGAGCAGTTATCACAGTTAGGCGAAGCTCTGGAAAATCGTTTTACCCTTGAAGATAGAATGATCGAGCTATTACATTCAACCCATAGTGAAGCGATGGTTGCCAAAGGTTAATAATGCTGCGACACCCGATACAAATATTTGCCACTGGCTTACTGGCCCTGATCCTATCTGCCTGTAGCTCGGGAGATCCACCAAGTGAATGGCAAAACTATGCAACTTTGGGGCTTTACAGCGCAGCTATCTCCGAGGACGGCAAGTTAGCCGCTATTGGTGCCCAAGAGGAGGGAGGCAGCCTATGGGATATAGATACTGGTGCCAGGTTGTACGATTGGAACCACCAAAAAGGCACCCGCACTCTGGTTGCGCAAACTGCGTTCTCCCCTGAGGGTGAGTTTGCAGTAACGGCTAACCAACAAGATTTAGTGTTGTGGCACACAGCGACCGGTAGAGCTGAATGGTTTTGGACTTCCCCGGGAGAGATATTAGATATCTCTCTAACGCGCAGAGGTAATTATGCTCTGCTAGGCCTGGCCAATCACACTGCAGTGTTTTTTGACATTTTAAACGGCGGTGTAGTGCGAACTTTGCGCCATGGCGGCAGAGTGCGAACTGTGGCCCTCAGCAGAGATGGGAAAACGGCTATCACCGGCTCAGATGATTATGTAGCGACTATCTGGGACATAAAATCCGGAATGATGCTACAGCAACTAAAACTGGATAATATTATTGATACTGTCGCTATCAGTAGCGATGGGAGGATCGCCTTCAGCGCCAGTAGTCTGGATCGCGGTGTGATCTGGGATGTCGCCAGTGGTGAGATCATTTCCTACATCAGCGGCAATGAACCTTTCAAGCAGAGACGAATCAGTTATTTAAGTGCGCGTTTTTCAGAAGATGGCAGTAAGTTACTCACGGGTACTTCCTCTGGTGCAGTACAAATGTGGGATACACAAAACGGCGATATGCTAGGTTATTGGCGAACTCACAAAAAGGATCCCTACGGCCCCAATAGCGTCAGTGTCTTAGCGGTGGCTTTCAGCCACACAGGCTCCTATCTAGCAGTAGGCAGCAATGGCGTTGTTAACGAATTCCAATAAGCTTGCGGACATAAAAAAGCGAGCTGACTGCTTGGCAGTCCCTCGCTTTAGATGATGCAAACTACGGCGTAGTTACTTGTTAGTTTCGCTCTTTACAATTTCAATCAGCTCAACTTCAAAAATCAATGTCTCGCCTGGGCCGATATTTTCACCCGCGCCCTGCAGACCGTAGGCTAATTCAGACGGGATGTACAACTTAGCTTTACCGCCCTCCTTAAGAAGCTGCAAACCTTCAGTCCAACCTTTAATTACTCTGGCCAACGGAAAAGTGGCTGGTTTTTCTCTTTTGTAGGAGCTATCAAATACTTTCTCATCAATAGTAGAGCCTTTGTAATGCACTACAACAGTATCTTCAAGGGTGGGTGCTTTACCTGTGCCAGCTTCAATTATCTCTATTTGCAAACCACTTTTCGTGGTCGTGACACTTTCTCTCTTGGCGTTTTCAGCTAAGAATTTTTCACCTATTGCCATATTAACTTTAGCTTTCGCCTGCGCTTCAACTTTATTGGCAGCCGCAAGTTTTGCCGCTTCCGCCTGTTGCTTTGCCACTTGTTGCTGCTGGAAGTTCTTCAACACCGCTTCGATTTGCGCCTCGCTAAGTTGCGGCTCTGCATTACTAAAGACGTCCTTGAGGGCAGCAGTAAATGCCTCAATGTCTAATTTTTCAAAGCCGGGTTGGATTTGCTTAGCAATCATTAAACCAAAACTATAACTGAGCTTTTGCTCCTCAGTGTCCAAGGTTGCAGCGAAGGTCGGTGCAGATAAAGCGGCGCTAAGCGCTAAAGCTATCAGTGTTTTTTTCATGGTGTATTCCTTAATTATTTTTGTACCTTAGAGAAAAAAAATACAGTGTCTATTTTATGATCGTATTAAGTGCATGAATAAATTGTGGTATTTAGGACAACATTAAACAGGAAAGTTCTACCTAAATCCACGATTTGACGCTCTTAGTACTTTATCAGCACCATTGCTGAGCAAACAGATGGAATATCAATGCAATAACCAACAGCTCCACAACTTAATCGCTGGGCTGGGTCTTTATCATTACAGCAGTGAGATTAATTTTATCAAACCACTGAGCTAATTTCGGCGCTTGCTGACGCCAGCAAAATTCAGCAAAGCGGAAATCCAGATAACCGAGCAAACAAGCCAAGGCTATGTCATCGATAGTCTTTAATTGATCGCTATTGGGAAGGTTCTCCTCAAACCAACTGATAGCTTGTCTAAGTTTGTGCCACTGTCCATCAATCCAATCGGGCCAACGCAGCTGCTCAGGCCTGACCACTGTTTCATACCTCAAGCTTAGCAGAGCTTCGGTAGCGCCATTGGCTATATTATGTCGACTCAGCTGCGCAGCACGCTCTTCTAACTCTGTTGCGATTATTTCTGCAGTGCACAAATTACCCAGATAGTCACATATCACCAGTGAGTCATGTAACAACAAGCCATTTTCTAGTTTCAACGCCGGGACCTTACCCAGTGGGTTATGCTGATAATAACTGTGATTTAATTCGGTTGGATGCACCCGGGGGCGCTCTATTTGAACTCGCTGCTGTAAACCTAACTGCTCGATAACAATGCGTACTTTACGCACAAAAGGCGATGCCGGTGCTGCATATAAAATCATTTTATTGCTCCGTGTTTGCAATCATCAGGCAATATTTATCTAACAGTGCCTGCAATAAACTATCTCTATGCGCAACCTTGCCCTGCTGTTCAGCACTGCATTGCGCGCGGCTTCGAATGTAATAATTAATATTCTGCAGTGCCAGAAATCTTACACCGCTTTCAGCGGGGGCAGTTTCACTGTATTCATCACTGCTGGCAAAAAGATACGCTAGCTCTACCTGCTCAGTGGCCAACTCTGCTGCTAGTAATTGCTGGTAGCAATCATCAGTGGCCATATTAAGCGGCGCATCTGCGCGCTGCTGCCTTAACCAAAAACGGATCTGTCGCAGCGGGGCCACGACTTGCTGCCGCCACCTGATGGCTTCATCAGTATCTGCAGGTAAGCGCGTCAATTTTTGCTTTTCAGCGGCCAGCCAAAATCCAAACAACATTTGATTAACACAAACCGCATGCTCATTTTGCAGCGCTAATAGCTGCTCAGCCACTTCCGGCTGAGCATAGAAACTCAGCGCGAACCGCCATAGTTTGTTGTCGATATCCATAAGTACTCACCATCAAACATAGTCTGTTTTGTCTATTGTGTGGTAAAATCGCCGGCTGAAATTATCTATCAATACCTACCTGCCGGCTATATATGATTCAATTATTAGAACTTAGTTTACTTCGCGGTCCACAGCAACTGTTAGATCAAGCGGATTTAACATTACACTCTGGCTGGAAGGTCGGCATTATCGGTGCCAACGGAGTAGGAAAAACCAGCTTATTTAAACTATTACTGGGTGAATTACAACTCGATGCCGGTGAGCTTAAAATCTCCGGTAATCAGACTATTGCTCATATGGCCCAGGAAGTTCAGTCAGCTGAACGCTCGGTTTTGGACTATGTTCTGGATGGCGATACTGCACTGCGTGACATTCAGGGACAATTACGGCAAGCAGAAGCTGAGCATCAGGCCGGGCGCATCGGCGAGCTACATGCCCTGCTAGATAATATCGATGGCTATACAGCAGAAGCGCGTGCCCAGCAATTGCTTAACGGTTTAGGCTTTGCCAGTGATGACGCCGCCCGCGATGTCAGCGATTTATCTGGCGGCTGGAGGATTCGACTGAACCTGGCCAAAGCGTTAATGTGTCGCTCCGATATCTTATTGCTAGATGAGCCCACCAACCACTTAGATTTGGACGCGACACTTTGGCTTGAGCAGTGGTTAAACAATTATTCAGGCACTTTACTGTTGATTTCACACGATCGAGATTTTCTGGATCAAGTGGTTGATCACATAGTGCATATGCACCAGTCTAAACTAGACATTTACAAGGGCCAGTACAGTGCGTTTGAGCGCGCTAAAGCCGAGCGTCTGGCACAACAGCAAGTGCAGTACGAAAAACAGCAACAGCGCATCGCCGAGATTGAACAATTTGTCCGACGCTTTAAAGCCAAGGCCTCCAAAGCTAAGCAGGCGCAGAGCCGAGTGAAAGAACTCGAGCGCATGGAAACTATCTCGGCTGCCCACATAGACAGCCCTTTTACCTTTAGCTTCCAGTGCAATGAAAAAGTCTCCAATCCTTTACTGTCCCTGCGTAAGGCAGATTGCGGTTATGCCGATAGCTGTATCTTAAAACAAGTGTCTATTGTCCTGGCACCCGGCTCGCGAATCGCTTTATTGGGACCTAACGGTGCCGGCAAATCCACTTTGATTAAAACCTTAGTGGGAGACTTGGAGCGGCTCAGCGGTGAACGCAATACCGGCGAGCATTTGCGGGTGGGATATTTTTCCCAGCATCAACTGGAAGCTCTGGATCTAGAAGCATCGCCACTGGTGCATATCATGCGTCTATCCCCCACCGCGACCGATCAGCAAGTACGTAGCTTTCTCGGCTCTTTTGGCTTCTTTGGCGATGAGGTTTTTGCGCCAGTGAAACGGTTTTCCGGCGGCGAAAAAGCCCGGGTTGCTCTGGCATTAATTGCCTGGCAAAAACCTAACCTGCTATTGCTGGATGAGCCGACCAACCACCTTGATTTAGAAGTTCGCTATGCCTTAACCATGGCGATGCAGGAATTTGAAGGGGCGGTTATTTTGGTCTCCCACGATCGTCATTTGTTGCGCAATACCGTCGATGAGTTTTTACTGGTCGCCAACGGCGAGGTCAGTGAATTCAAAGGTGACTTGAATGACTATCAAAACTGGCTAACTGAGCAGCGCCGCAACTTGTCGCCAACTAAAATGGTTGGCAGAGAGAATCGCTCGCAAAGTGCCGATGAGAAAAAAGAACAAAAGCGTCTCGCCGCAGAGAGACGCACTAGGCTGAGACCGCTAAAAAACAGTATTGGCAATCTGGAAAAGCAGATAGACGCCTATCAAAAACAACTTTCTGATCTGCAGATCGCTCTAGCAGATAGTGATATTTACACTGTTGAAAACAAACAAAAATTGAAAGTACTGCTCAGTGATCAAGCCTCGAGTAAGGCAAACTTAGATCAGGCAGAGTCACAGTGGATGGAAAATCTGGAAGAGTTAGAGCAACTGGAAGCCGAGATTAACTAGTCCAGCGATATTCGCTCTGCTGCGGCCAAGCCAACTGGCCACAGCAGAGCTATTAAGTATTATCAGCTCTCAGCTCTCAGCTGCCATTTTAGCCTGCTGACGGTGCTGCTGCACCTCTAGCATTTTGACCAATTCGAGCAGCTCATCACTTTTCTCTAACATCAACTCCCGCTCCCGAACGACCACCGCTTCACTCAAACCTAAAGCATCTAATACCTGCGGATCCAGCGCTTCGATCGGACCGTCGGCAAAACCCGCTGAGCGCAGCGATCGACCAGCCAGATTGACTAGTTGTGCATGGGCATTGGCTTTAATGTGCATCGGCGAATTTAAGTACCTCACTCCTAAGCAAACCTCTTTGGGCAGCGACCAGCAGTCAAACAGCCAGGCAGCTACTTGCTCGCGGGTAACATTTAATACATGCCTCTCAATTTGCTCTATGCTCATATGCGGATTAACTTCTAAGTAACGCGATAGCAGGGCGAAGTGCGGCGGAAACAAATGCGCCAGCGCCGCGTAACCAAAATTATGAATAAGACCCGTCAGATACACCATGCCCGGTTTGGGCACTTCCTCGGCCGCCATTTTGCGGCATAGACGCTCGGCTAAAGTTGCCGTGTACAGCGCTTGAATCCAATAAGGTGTGTGCCCTCTTGGCGTGTCGTCAGGTATCGTCAAGGTCTTACCCATGGACACACCCAGCGCTAAATTGACGACCAAATCGTAGCCTAGCACCCTGATTACAGCATCTTCTATGGACTGTAACTCACCGGGGGTCGCGTAGTAAGGCGATGCCGCCCAACTCATTACTTGCGCCGCCAGTGACGGGTCTACCTTCACTATAGGGACTAATCGATCAACCCCAGCTAGTGGGTCAGCTCGCAGTTCGGTGATTTTCTGGGCGGTGGGGGGCAAACTCGGCAGACCTAAAGTGTCTTCCATACGCTGCTTGATGCGCAGCGCGGTAAAGCGCTCTACCGCTTTAATAATAACTTCTTCATCCGTGCCTTGCGGTTGCTGCCGTAGAATCTCCTGCGGGCTGATTCCCACCTCGATTACTGATGCCGAGCCCGCTAACCACAGCCTGGGCACATCGAAGCTAAGCCCAGAGTGCGGCTCTATTACCGACAGTGATTTCATATCGATACAGGCTTTGTCTAAGTATACTGGCAGTGAAAACAATTTTCGCTGCCCCTCAGTTTTACTGAGTGCGTCCTGCTGAAAAAATTTGGTGATATCTTCAACCCGAATTGGCTGCAAGTGTCGTGATGCCCCCCGCCACAATACGGTTAAATTTAGCAGATGTGATGCAGGCAATAATACTAAGACTTTCCCTTCATTATCATGCAATAGAACGATACGAACAGCTTCTACACTGTCAGTGACATTATCCAATCTGTGAACTCCAACGGCCACTTGATCCACCTCTCTTTGAATATTCGGCATTACTCAAATGATTAACGCTACTAGTGAAGCGTACTTTCCCTGTGATTTAACAAATAAAGGCTATAGGCAATAAATTTATTAACCTAGCCAGCGCGTAGCATCCTTTGTCGCTGGCCTCGAAACGGCTGGCGACATCTACGATCTCTGAAAATACTATATATAAATTATCTGAGCCCAAAGCTTCAAAGAAAATTTACATATTTTAATATTGTATTCATAAAGTTATTTTTTGGCTAGCTAAGCTGCCAGCGGCAATTAACTTTACGACGATATTACAAGAATAGCAGTAAATTAGATTCTGACAACTCGATTAACAGTGCGCAGAGCACGTAATTTTTTAATTGTTCTGGCTAAGTGGATTCTACCCTTCACCCCCAGCTCCATATTAACCGAGTACAACAACCCCTCTTTCTCTCCTAAATCAATGGCTAGAATATTGGCGCCATTGGCCGCGGCCGTGGTCGCCAGGTGGGCAACTATCCCTCGCTCTGAAGCCACCTCAAGGCGCAGTCCGACAGAAAACTCGTCTTCCAGGTCATCCGACCACTCCAGATAGATGCACTTTTCCGGGTCATCTTTCATCGACTTAATATTTTTACAGTTGATCCGGTGCACAACAAATCCCCGACCACTGCTGGTATATCCGACAATACTATCCCCGGGGATAGGCTGACAGCATTTTGCGTACTGGATAACGACGCCTTCGGTCCCCTCTATAGCCAGTGGTTTGTGCGACAGTTTTGCCTCGCTCTGCTCACGGTCGGGTTTCAGTTTTCTGGCCACTACGTAGGCCATCCGATTGCCAACACCTATATCTTGCAGCAGCTCATCGACAGATTTAAAACTCGCCTCCTCCAGCAAGTTCTCCATTTTAACGGCGTCAACTTGATCGGTATTGATACCAAACTGGCCTAGGAACTGATTTAGCAAACGTCTGCCCATCTGCACAGATTCATCGCGCTGCTGATTCTTCAAAAAGTGGCGGATACTCGAGCGGGCCTTACCAGTGACCACAAAATTTAGCCAGGCCATATTCGGTTTGGCACTAGGGGTCCTGATGATCTCAACTGTTTGACCGCTCTCAAGCGGCTCAGACAATGGTACTAAACGCCGATTAACCCGACAGGAAATACAAGAGTTGCCGACATCAGTATGTATCGCATAGGCGAAATCTACCGAAGTTGCGCCTGGCGGCAACTCATAGATGCGACCTTTAGGAGTAAAGACGTAAACTTCGTCTGGGAATAAGTCCTTTTTAACGTTGTCGATAAACTCCATCGAGTCTCCGGCACGCTTTTGCATTTCCAACATATCCTGCACCCATTTGCGGGCGCGAGTAAAAGAACTAACTGCAATATCGGAGCTGCCATTACCTTTGTAATAACTGTGTTCAGCAATTCCCTGCATCGCCACCGCATCCATTTCACGAGTGCGAATCTGAACTTCTATGGTAATGTCTTTGGCACCGAACAATTCTGTGTGCAGTGATTGGTAGCCATTGCCTTTAGGGATGGCAATGTAATCTTTGAAACGGCCGTGCACAGGTTTGTATAAATTATGCACTGAGCCCAGCACCCTGTAACATTCATCCACAGTCTCAGTGACGATACGAAAGGCAAACACATCCATAATATCGACGAACTGTTTGCGCTGTGATTTCATCTTCAAGTAGATGCTATAGAGGTGCTTCTCCCGGCCAAAGACTATGCCTTTAAGATTTTCCTGTTGTAACCTGGCCTGAATAGAAGCTTCTATTTCAGTAATCAGGTCTTTGCGCTGGCCGCGCGCTTTAATCACCGCCTGGCGAATTCTACTGGCGCGCATCGGATAGTACGAGAAGAAAGACAGCTCTTGTAATTCGATTTGAATATTACGCACCCCCAGACGCGCCGCTATCGGCGCATAAATATCTAAGGTTTCCTTGGCGATGCGACGGCGCTTGTGGGCAGGCATTGCGCCCAAGGTGCGCATGTTGTGTAATCTGTCGGCCAGTTTAACCAGGATTACGCGGATATCCTCCGCCATCGCCATGACCATCTTTTGGAAATTTTCCGCCTGTGCTTCTGCCTTTGTTTCTACTTCCAGATGAGTAAGCTTGGAGACTCCTTCAACAATAGTGGCCACAGCAATGCCAAACTGGCCTTCAATCCCGGGAAAATCAACTTCAGTGTCTTCGATAACATCGTGCAACATCGCCGCCATCAAACTCTGGTGGTCCATGTGCATAGTAGCAAGAATGCTGGATACAGCTAGGGGATGGGTAACGTAGGGCTCGCCTGATTTGCGCCACTGGCCCTCGTGGGCTTGTTCTGCGTAAAAATAGGCGCGGCGCACTTGGTGGACCATTTGTGGGTCCAAATAATCAACAAGTCGATCGGAAAGTGCGTCGATTGTGGGCATTAACTATCCTGTATTCAATATATTAAGGTATACAGTTATAATGCCCCATTCTAAGACTCTAGGATAGCTCCTAAAGCCCTATATCATTAAGAATTGTAGCGTCGACATGACCCTCTGCAATCTCACGCAGAGCAATAACAGTTTCCTTGTCGTTCTCTTTCTCAATAAAAGGTTCTTTTCCGCCGGTAGCCAGTTGCCGTGCACGCTTAGCCGCAACCATCACCAATTCAAAACGGTTCTCTACATTTTCTAAGCAATCTTCAACTGTTACACGAGCCATGGCAAACCTCAAATTTAAATATTAGTATCACAGACACTCAAATGGACGCAGCATAATACAGAAAGCAGGCCCGTATTTCAATAGCAAAAACTTCAATATCGCTGTTATTTAACTAACAAATCAGTCAGTAACTTATCATGGCGCAATCGCTGTTGCGACAGGCGCAGTCGCTGAGCGATAAAGATACACGATAACTCTTGCAGGGCGACCTCAAAATCATCGTTGATGACCAGGTAATCAAATTCAGCATAGTGCTCAATTTCACCCACCGAATTTTCCATGCGATGATCAACGACTGCCTGCTCGTCGGTGCCTCTGCCCTGCAACCTTGAACGCAATTCCTGCTGCGAAGGAGGTAAGATAAAGATAGATATCGCATCTGTAACTAATTTGCGCACTTGCTGCGCACCTTGCCAATCTATCTCCAATATCACATCGGTGCCGGAGGCCAGCTGGGCATCCACCCAGTTTTTTGAAGTACCGTATTTATTGGTAAAGACATCGGCATATTCCAGATATACATGCTCTTCGATCTGTCGATCAAAGGTCTGCATAGTGACAAAATTATAATCAACCCCATCCCGCTCTCCTTCGCGCATAACACGCGTAGTGTCGGAAACAGACACTCGCACTTGGTCATCCCCAGCCAATACAGACTTCACTAAACTGGTTTTACCAGCACCGGATGGCGCTGAGATTATGTATAAAGTGCCAGTGGCAATCATGCTTCTAATCCAATCATTAATTTAGCCCGCTAATATAACAAATACTAGCGCAATTGACAGGTATGGCCAATGCCTAAAAATTAAAGTCGATACTTAGGAACGGGGCTGCTCAGTGAAGCACAATTACTCATTGGCGTTTAGGAAGTTATCTTATATCAATACATTTTTTATTCTCTGTACAACTTTCGATCAGCCATTATTATTTTAAAGCGTTAAAAGCGCTCCAACACTACCCCTAAATACCATTTCAATGTATTGATTTTAAAGACATAAAAATAATTGATTTATTAGCTCCACAAACACATCGTTTATCCTGTATAATGCAGCGCTATTTATTCTCTAACGACATGAAGACTATGCTCTAACAATTAGTGCAGAGGATTCTATCTTTATCCTAATAATTCGACGAGTAAAACAATGTCTGACTTATCCCTATACAGAAACATTGGTATTTTCGCCCACGTAGACGCGGGTAAAACTACCACCACAGAACGTATCTTGAAACTAACCGGCCAAATCCACAAGACTGGCGAAGTTCACGATGGCGAGTCAACGACTGACTTCATGGAACAGGAAGCTGAGCGCGGAATAACTATCCAATCTGCTGCTGTTAGTTGCTTCTGGAAAGATCACCGTCTAAACGTGATCGATACTCCTGGCCACGTTGACTTCACTGTAGAAGTTTACCGTTCTCTGAAAGTTCTGGATGGTGGTGTAGGTGTTTTCTGTGGTTCTGGCGGTGTTGAGCCTCAGTCAGAAACTAACTGGCGCTATGCCAACGAGTCAGAAGTTGCTCGTATTATCTTTGTTAACAAATTAGACCGTATCGGTGCTGATTTCCTACGCGTCGTTAAGCAGACACAAGACGTACTAGCTGCTAACCCACTGGTCATGGTTCTGCCTATTGGCATCGAAGATGATTTTGTTGGTGTTGTTGACCTGCTAACCCGTAAAGCCTTTGTTTGGGATGACTCAGGTCTTCCTGAGAACTTCGAAATTACTGACGTTCCCGCTGACATGGTTGACCAGGTAGAAGAGTGGCGTGAAAAGTTAATCGAAACTGCCGTTGAGCAAGACGATGATGTAATGGAAGCTTATATGGAAGGTGAAGAGCCTTCTATGGAAGACATCAAGCGCTGTATCCGCATGGGTACTCGCACAATGGACTTCTTCCCTACATACTGTGGTTCTGCTTTCAAGAACAAAGGCGTTCAAAAAGTACTTGACGCTGTTATTGATTACCTACCGAGCCCGGATGAAGTTGACCCACAGCCGCTAACTGATGAAGAAGGCGAGCCCACTGGCAAGTTCGCAACAGTTTCTACTGAAGAATCTTTTAAAGCACTAGCTTTTAAAATTTCAGATGACCGTTTTGGCGCCCTTACCTTTGTTCGTATCTACTCTGGTACGTTGAAGAAAGGCGATACCATCCTCAATGCTGCGACAGGTAAAACTGAGCGTATTGGCCGTATGTGTGAAATGCAAGCCGATGAGCGTAAAGAGCTAACTTCTGCACAAGCCGGTGATATCATCGCGATTGTAGGTATGAAATCTAACGTTCAGACAGGTCACACTCTCTGTGATCCAAAAGACCCTATCATCCTTGAAGCAATGGTTTTCCCTGAGCCAGTAATCTCTATCTCTGTAACACCTAAAGATAAAGGCTCTACTGAGAAAATGGGCATCGCTATCGGTAAGATGGTTGCTGAAGATCCAACCTTTAAAGTTGAAACTGACCAAGATTCAGGCGAGACAATCCTCTCTGGTATGGGTGAGCTTCACTTAGATATCAAAGTTGATATCCTCAAGCGTACTTACGGCGTTGAACTTGAAGTTGGCCAGCCACAGGTTGCCTACCGCGAGACTATCACTGCTGAAGTTGACGATTCTTACACACACAAGAAGCAGTCTGGTGGTTCTGGACAATTCGGTAAGATCGATTACAAAATCAAGCCGGGCGAGCCTGGAACTGGTTTCGTATTCACTTCGTCTGTTGTCGGTGGTAACGTTCCTAAGGAATTCTTCCCTGCAATCGAGAAAGGCTTCAAGAGCATGATGGATACCGGCACACTTGCTGGTTTCCCTGTACTTGACGTTGAGATTGAAGTGTACGACGGTGGATTCCACGCAGTTGACTCCTCTGCAATTGCCTTCGAAATCGCTGCTAAAGGCGCTTTCCGTCAGTCAATTCCAAAGGCTTCTCCACAGCTAATCGAGCCTATCATGTCTGTTGACGTGTTCACTCCGGATGATCACGTTGGTGATGTAATCGGTGACCTTAACCGTCGTCGCGGCATGATCAAAGATCAGGAAGCTGGCGTTACTGGTGTTCGCATCAAGGCAGATGTGCCACTTTCAGAAATGTTCGGCTACATTGGCAGCCTGCGTACTATGACTTCTGGCCGCGGCCAGTTCTCAATGGAATTCGCACACTACCTACCTTGTCCGAACTCGGTTGCTGAAGGCGTTATCGCTGAAGAAAAAGAAAGAAAAGCTGCTAAAAAC
>ASZI01000137.1 GCA_000416315.1 Osedax symbiont Rs2
TGCATCCAGTAGCCACTGTTTTTCGCTATCCAGGTGCTCTTTATACTTAATTCTATTTAAAGAAATCACTGTATTGTCACGCAAACTGGCACGGTGAGAAATTTTTTCCTTCATATAGTCAAAATCACCGAGTTGCTCAGTGCGACTGAGATTTAGCTGCTGCATTTGATCAAATAATACCGATCTGTTGAACTGGCTGAAACCTTGTACCGCCGACACTCTGTCCCAAGGGAGGGCGTGTTCCAGTGCACTTTCTCCGTACTCCTTTGCATCCAGTAGTGCCGGAAGTGCAACATCAGGTAATACCCCTTTGTTTTGAGTACTTTCACCGGAGATTCGATAAAACTTTGCATGGGTTAATTTTAGCTGTCCATGCTTTAACGGAGTAAGAGTTTGTACGGTTCCCTTGCCAAAGGTCTGATTGCCAATGATCACACCGCGGCGGTGATCTTGAATAGCACCAGCGAAAATTTCCGAGGCGGAAGCGCTTTGGCGATTGACTATGACTGCCAGCGGACCGTCGTAAGCTTTATAGGGATTGTTATCTTCATAGGGAGCAACTTGGCCATTAGAAAACTTGATTTGTACTGTGGGTCCTGTGCGCAAAAACAGGCCTGTGAGAGAGTTAGCCTCCTGCAGCGCTCCTCCGCCGTTATTTCGCAAATCAATGATCAGACCATCGATACGCTCTTGTTTAAGTTCGTCAATGAGTACCGCGACATCTCTGGTGGTGCTTTTATAATCCCTGTCACCCCTTTGAGCGGCGGCGAAGTCAATATAAAAAGTAGGGATATCAATCACCCCGATTTTATAATCTCTGCCATCTACACGGGTAGTGATTATTTTCTTTTGTGCAGCTTGCTCTTCCAGTTTTACTTTGTCTCTGGTGATTAAGATGACTCTTCTCTCCAGCGACTTACTGCCACTGCCGACGAGCTCAAGCCTCACTACAGTGCCTTTTTTTCCGCGGATTTTTTGTACCACATCGTCGAGGCGCCATCCAATAACATCAATAATCTCCCCGTTGCGTCCCTGTCCTACACCGACGATCTTGTCGTTGGCTTTTAACTTGCCGGTTTTGTCAGCGGGGCCAGAGGGAATCAGCCTGACTATTTTTGTGAACTCGTCTTCGGTTTGCAGTACCGCGCCAATCCCCTGTAGTGACAAGCTCATGTTAATTTTGAAATTTTCTGAGCTTCTCGGTGAAAAATACGCGGTATGAGGGTCGTATAACCTGGTCAAGTTATTGACATATATCTGAAATACGTCTTCGCTGTTAGTTTGTTGGATGCGCTTGATTTGATTGTTATAGCGTTTTACCAGCTTTGCTTTGGCATCAGTGTTGGTTTCATCATCCAAGGTAAGATTGAGCACAGAGCTCTTTAGGCGCTTGCGCCAAAGGTCATCCATTTGTGTTGCAGATGTTACCCAGGGAGATTTTTCGCGGTTGGTTTCAAAAGATTCATTTAAGGTGAAGTCGAACTTTTTAGCGGAATTTAATCTATTAATCGCGTATTCGACTCGCTCCAAAACCCGCTGCTGTAGGCGGTTATAAATAGTATAACCACTGGTCACTTTGCGGTTGTTTATCTCATCATCCAAGCGGTAGCGCAGTGTCTCAAATTCTTCGATATCTGATTGGTAAAAATAACTGCGCGATGGGTCCAAAGAGCCTATGTAACTATCCAGTAAATTGCTGGAAAGGGCGTCGTTAATTTTAATTTTATTGTAGTGTTTGCGACTTAGAGAGCGAACTATTTCTTTAATAGTGGATGAGTGAATTTTTTCAGCAGATAAAGTTGTCACACTCAGATCAGTTTGCGCCAGAGAAATAACAGGAAGTAGTAACAGAGGGGTAATTGCAAATCTTAAATATTTAATCATATATAGATCTTCTGAGTTAATTTATCTTTCGGGAAAGTACGCTGGTTTGCACTTGCTTAGAGATAGTAATTATTTGTTAGTTCCACACATTGCCTCATTCAGTGTAGCGATACCTTAGAATATTGTAAAATCTTAACTAAAGATATATCTGACAAACGCTTATAGATACGCGTAACATTCAAATTGCCTGAGTAGCTTGGCAGATCAGATCAAGTTGTCGGACCTATAAACAGATATGGGGACTAAAATATAGCTATTATTACTCACTTGCGCATAATGTGCTGTTTTAACTACAGCCGTTTTAGGAGTTCTCATTGTTGGTATTGCCATCGAGCAACATAAGTCACCATTGTAATCCGAGTAAATTAAAAATTATTGGGGTGCTATTAGTGCTTGTTTTTCTTCAGGGGTGTTCAGAAAATCCTGAGCAGGCAGCATTTCGAGCAGCGTTGATTGATAAAGCACTCAATGATGAAAACGCTAAATTAGGAGCCGCTTTTTTAGCGCAAAATACCCAGCGTGAAGCTGTAGTCACTATGGCCTCAGGAATGCAGTACCTAGTTTTGCAGTCGGGAACTGGTAGTGTGGCGACAATGCAAGATTCGGTGCAAGTTCACTACCGTGGGAAACTGGTAACAGGAGAGGTCTTTGACAGTTCAATAGAGCGGGGAAAAGCTTCAATATTTCCTCTTGTATCTGTGATCCCGGGATGGAGGCAAGCGCTGTTAAAGATGAAGGTCGGAGATAAGTGGGAAATTTACCTTCCCGCAAAGCTCGCTTATGGAGCGCGAAGTCCCACCAAGCTAATAGCGGCTAATTCAGTCTTGATATACGAGATAAATTTATTGTCCATAATAGGTGATAAGCGTGCACAAAACACAGACAATTAATCAATTAAGCTCCTTTATAAAAGCAGCGGTAACTCCCTTTCACGCTGTCCAGAAAATGGTTGTAGAGCTTGAAAAGTCCGGCTTTATTGGTTTAAGCGAAAAGCATAGCTGGCAGCTGACAGCAGGCGGTAAGTACTACACTACCCGCAACGGCTCCAGTATCGTTGCCTGGCAGATGCCCAGCACCCGCGATGTGCTCGAAAGTGGCATGCGCATGATAGGTGCACACACGGATTCGCCTTGTTTGAAAGTGCAGCCAAATCCAGAAATACAAAGCAATGGCTATTTACAGCTAGGGGTGCAGATTTATGGTGGGGTTTTATTAAACCCTTGGTTCGATAGAGATCTTTCTCTGGCAGGTCGGGTTACCTTTCGAGATATGGATGGGGAGGGGGCTTCATCTCTGATCAACTTTGAAAAAGCCATGGCGATAGTGCCCAGTTTGGCTATTCATTTAAATCGCGAAGCCAATAATGGTTTTAAGATCAACCCTCATACGATGGTTACTCCCATTATAGGGCAGATACAGCAAGGGGATAAACAGCCGAAATTTGATTTAAGAGTGCTGCTCAAAGAGCATTTATTAGAACAGGGCTTGCCAGTAGAGCGAGTATTAGATTTTGATCTCAGTTTTTATGATGTACAAGGGGCTGCGACAGTTGGTCTTAACGATGAGTTTTTTGCCTCGGCGCGCTTAGATAATCTGCTTAGCTGCTTTATGGGGCTAGAGGCACTTTTAACAGCGGACTCTAACCAGGGAATGTTGCTGGTTTGTAATGACCACGAAGAAGTGGGAAGTGTGTCTGCTGTGGGTGCTCAGGGGCCTATGTTAGAGCAAGTGCTGAGTAGAATGACAGACACTGCAGAGCAAAAAACCAGAATGATCGCCAACTCTATGATGATTTCAGCTGATAATGCCCATGGGGTGCACCCAAATTTTGCCGACAGGCATGACGCCAGGCATGGGCCAATGCTTAATGCTGGGCCGGTGATTAAAGTCAATGCTAATCAGCGCTACGCCACTAATGATATTACCAGCGCAATGTTTAGGCAATTTGCCACTGAAGTTGATACACCGGTACAAGCTTTTGTGGTCAGGGCTGACATGGGCTGCGGTAGTACCATAGGGCCAATCACAGCCGCTGAATTAGGTGTTAAGACACTTGATATAGGGGTGCCACAATTTGCTATGCACTCAATTAGAGAATTGGTGGGTTGTGCTGACGTGGTAAATACCATCGAAATATTCAAATGTTTTTTCAACCAAAAACAGGTCTGAACAGCCGACATGTCGTGCGCTCTACCATAGTCGGTGCGCCCTACTATAGCCGGCGCCCTAACAGTGCGCGCAATTTAGCTTGAGCGAAATGTCCGATCGGCTATCAGCCGGTCATGCGTCGGGCTGACTGACTGTTAGTATTAGCTAGTTTGACACTTGGGGACACTGGGTACTGTCTGTGTCGGGGGGAGTTCGCCATAAATACTTCCCAAACGCCCAATACAAAGTGCATATAAGTATTGCAGTTCAGGCACTTGAAAATTTTGCTACCTGTTACCTCGCTAAGTAACTGCAGCTCACTGTGTGGCGGGCTTGCTTTGTGTAGCTGTTGGCAGAGGTTGCAGCACTGATTCATAAAACCATTCCTTGTTTCGTCAGTTAAAATGCAGCAATAATAAGTCTCTCTCAATCAACCAGGTCAACTTGCGGAAGTTAAAAGTTAGCGATCAGAAAAATCCACTTAATTTTGCAATACCACGTTAGAGCAGCCTATAGAATATAGGGCTATTAGCCGCAAAGTAGCATAGGTGGATTTCCTAAAAAAAGCAGTTATGAGTCTTTTGGCAGAAATTGAAGCACGGCTTAGAAAAAACCGTGCATTATTATATATTAGTTATAAATCAGCTATTTATACATTAGTTAAGCTGTGCTGACTTCTGTAAAAAAGTATCCTTAGCACGCCCCCAGACCCCATTGTCTATATCGTCTAGGGTTTTCAGAGTGGCCATTAATTGGCTGCAAAAATCTTCACTGCTCTCCTTGGGAAGAAGAGAAGGCAAGTGGTCTATGGCCACTAAACTGACATCGGCACTGTTCTCCAACACTACAGTGGGCTGATTAAAATCCGTACATTCAGAGTAGATAGGCAAAGGGTTATACTCGCCAAAAGGATCGCAACTTACATCGCAAATGACCTGTAGCCTACCGGTTTTAGCGGCCAGCATTTCCCGGGTGATAAAGGGGGGAATCATCTGTTGTATAAACACGCAGTTAACAAATATATCGTGCGCCAAAATTTCCTGAAAAGGTCCACCGCTAGAAGTTTCAGCGGCATCCCAAGGGCTAACTTCAATGTCTAAAGCAGTTGCAAGATCTAGCGCTCCTGTGCCGCAGCGTCCTTTGGCACCAATGATGATGATCTTAGGTTTGATGGACAGTTGAGCAAGTTGGATGCGAATCTCAGCCAATAGCGCTTCTCTATCGGGATAAGAGCTTAGCGGACCTAAATCTGTGCCATTTTGTTTGGCAATCCAGCTCAGTACCGATACTGCACAACCGCTGTATCCAGCCCAGTAACCAAAGGCGGCGACTCTTCTGCCCTGGGGGTCAACCAAAAATTCAATGTCGTACAAGGTGCCATTGCCACGGGTGAATCTGCTTAGTACTTCCTGCCATCCCTGTTGCTCTTTATAAGCGTGGGCGAATTGAATGTGTCGGTGGCTCAAAGGGAAAGTAACTTCAGCATTAAATTCTTTAAGGCCTAAGATGATAGCATCTTGTGGCGCGCTATCTTGCCAGCTGTGGGCCGCTGCAATCTCACAGCCGATCTGTGCATAGTCATCGATACTGAAGATTCTTTGAGGGCAGTGCTCAACGGTGATTTTATACCCTGCTGCTAACAATTGCTTGGCGTGTTCAGGGGGAAGGGCTGTGCGCTCTTCCATAGGTTTGGTTTCGGCGCGTAACCAGAGATGAACTGTCATTTTCAATCCTGTAATTGTTTCTGTTTTAGCGCAGCATAGCTACAGTGTCGCCCGCTGTCTATGGGGGGTATTAAAATTTATTGAGCAGAGCGAAAAGTCGAAGAAAATGTCTCTAAATTACAATTAATAAAGGTTTTTTTACTGTTGTTGGCATGTTTACTGCTGTTCAAGGCAAGAACAGAAAAACAGATAACAAATGCACTAAATTATGCCAATAAATTGCACCGTTTTAGTTCGCTGTTGATAATTGGCACTTATTTGGTGCGTAATCAGGAAGGTTTACGTGGAAAATTTGACAGTAGCTGTTAACAATTTGGTGCAGAGCACTAATACTTTTTTTGTGCTTTTTGGCGCTATTATGGTTTTTGCCATGCACGCAGGTTTTGCGTTTTTAGAAGTCGGCACCGTTCGCTATAAAAACCAGGTCAATGCACTAGTGAAAATCATTACAGACTTTGCTTTTTCTGCGCTAGTGTATTTTTTTATCGGTTATTGGATAGCTTACGATATCAATTTCTTTGCCGATGCTAAATCGCTGTCCCAGGCGAGTGGCTACAGCTTAGTTAAATTCTTTTTTCTGATGACCTTTGCCGCTGCGATACCGGCAATTATCTCTGGGGGGATCGCCGAGAGGGCAAAGTTCTGGCCTGCGTTAACTGCGGCCTCAGGCTGTGTGGCAATTCTCTACCCTGTGATTGAAGGCATAGCCTGGAATGGTAACTGGGGTGTACAGGCTTGGTTTGAAACAAGCTTCTCTGCTCCCTTTCACGACTTTGCCGGCTCTGTGGTAGTGCACGCGGTGGGGGGCTGGATAGCTCTCGCGGCGGTATTGCTGCTAGGCAATCGAAAAGGGCGTTATCGCAATGGACGTCTAGTAGCCTTTCCGCCCTCTAATATTCCCTTTCTGGCGCTGGGAGCCTGGTTGCTGTCTATAGGTTGGTTTGGTTTTAACGTGATGTCGGCGCAAACCATCGAGGGGATTTCCGGTCTGGTGGCGATGAATACTTTAATGGCAATGGTCGGTGGCATTGTCGCCGCGTTAATTGTCGGTAGAAATGATCCAGGGTTTATCCATAATGGCCCGCTGGCGGGGGTAGTTGCTGTCTGTGCTGGATCTGATGTGATGCATCCTTTAGGTGCGTTGCTGACCGGGGCAATAGCGGGTGCGCTATTTGTCTGGCTGTTCATAGTGCAGCAAAAGAAATGGAAAATTGATGATGTACTAGGTGTTTGGCCACTGCACGGTGTCTGTGGTGTATGGGGAGGAATAGCCGCGGGAATCTTTGGCTTAGAGTCGTTCGGTGGTATGGGTGGCGTCAGTTTTGCGTCGCAACTGGTCGGCAGTGTCCTAGGTGCGCTGTTGGCTTTCATCGGTGGCTTGATAATTTATGCAGCGGTTAAGTTCGCAGTGGGCCTTAGGTTGACAGAAGAGGAAGAGTTTAAAGGCGCGGATTTGAGTATTCACAAAATTGAAGCTAGCTCGAAAGACTAGCGAGTAATCAAGATTAATTAAAAGGTTGCAGCAGATATCATTATTTTTCTATGACTGTTGCAAGACATCAATAAGTTGATTAGATTAATGCCAATTGAAATAATCAGAGCAGACTCAGATGCACAGCTTAAGTAATCAGTTAAAACCAGCGAATAAAAAACCGGGGATTTCTCCTGCGGCAACTGCTGGCCTGTGTATTTAGCTTAATAAATAAATAACTAGCCCGGTCGCAGTAATGCTACCGGGCTTTTTTTTGTCAAAAAATTGAGGAGAATTGTATGTTTTACGGATCTTACGTCGCGTTGATAACGCCATTTCAACAAGGGCATGTGGATGAGCCTGCACTGCGAAAGTTAGTCGATTTTCATATCGATAGTGGTACTCAGGGAATTGTCCCAGTGGGAACTACTGGTGAGGCCAGCACTTTAAGCAATACAGAGCATAAAAAGGTGGTAAATATTGTGGTTGAGCAGACCGGGGGTCGAATTCCTGTCATTGCAGGAGCGGGGTCGAATAACCCTGCAGAGGCACTGGAATATGCTCAACATGCTCAGCGCGCCGGTGCCGATGGGGTTCTTTGTGTCGCCGGGTACTACAACAGGCCCAGCCAAGAGGGGCTGTATCAGCATTTTAAATATATTCATGACAACATCGAAATACCGATGATTGTATACAATATCCCAGCGCGTGCGATCGTTGATGTGCTACCTGAAACCATGCAGCGGCTGGCGCGATTGGAGAGAGTCGTAGGGGTGAAAGATGCAACAGCAGAGCTGGCGCGAGTGTCTGTGGAACAGCAGCTGATAGAAGGTGGTTTTAGTTATTTTAGCGGTGAGGATATGACAGCCGTTGGTTACAATGCCATGGGTGGCACAGGCTGCATTTCAGTAACCGCTAACGTTGCCCCCAGGCATTGTGCTCAATTACAGCAGGCGTGCCGCGAGGGGGATTTTAAACAGGCGCAAAAACTTCAACAGCAATTACTGGCATTGCACCAGGCACTATTTTTGGAACCTAGCCCGGCAGGGGTCAAATACGCTGCATCTGTGTTGGGATTGTGTGATGAAAATGTGCGTCTACCTATAGTGGAGGTTTCGCAACAGACTAAAGAGTCGATTCGACGAGCTATAGATTGTTTGAATTTGATTTGAAAATCGCTAAAAGATAGCCAGCTTAGTACTTGATATTAAGAGCAGAGCCGTGGAATACTGAGTGCGGCTTTTAGATTGAGAAGGAAGGTAAATGAAAATTAATACCGAGCAAGCGTTGCGGGATTTGTATGGACAACCCAAGCAAAGGGCTGTGCAAAAGCAATTGTCGCAGTTGGAAAGACACAGCATAAATTTTTTGAATTTGTCGCCCTTTGCTGTGATATCCAGCTATGACAACGAAGGTAAGCTTGATTGCTCACCCAGAGGAGGGGAGCCGGGTTTTGTGCGGGTGATTAGCAATACTGAATTAGCCATAGCCGATGCCAGGGGCAATAATCGTTTAGATAGCTTGTGTAATATAGTGCAAAGCGGTCAGATTGGCTGCCTGTTCATGATCCCAGGCATTGACGAAACACTGCGTATCAATGGCACAGCATACTTAAGTGTCGACCCGGATGATTTACGCCACAGCAGCACTGACAAAAACCCAGCCAAAAGCGTGATCAGAATAGCGATCACAGAAGTGTTTTTACATTGTGCTAAGTCGATGATGCGCTCAAAACTTTGGCATCCGCAGTCGCTACAGCAGCGAGATGTGTTGCCGAGCATGGGCACTATGATCGCCGATCAGACCACGACCGTCGCACCGGTTGAGACTCAGCAACAAATGCTGGCAAGATATACGGATCAGCTTTAAGCTGTATTGACAAAAATAGCCAGTTTTTAAACCAAATCCAGGAAGTGATTAATGAAGTTCTATTATACCCCAGGTACTATCTCCTTAGCGGTGCACATTGCCCTGGAAATGAGCGCAGCTGATTACCAGGCTATTGCCATTGATTTTAGTACTCAAGAGCAGCGTAGCGATGAGTTTTTAGCGCTCAATCCACTGGGTCGAGTGCCTGCTTTAGTGACCGAAGATGGAGTGTTGACTGAGGCTCCGGCCATCTTGAACTATTTAGCCGCTGAGTATCCGCAGGCACAGTTTGCAACCGCGCAGGACAATTTTCTAAAGGCAAAAATAGATTCATTTAATTCCTATATGTGTTCAACGGTGCATGTTGCCCACGCGCATTTGTGGCGGGGGGGGGGCTGGGGAGACAGTAGTAGTGCCAAAGATGCCATGGCACAAAAAGTCCCTGAGAACATGACAGACTGCTTTAATCTAATCGAAAACTCCTGGCTGCAAGGTCCCTGGGTACAAGGTGAGAAATTTAGCAGTTCTGACTTGTATTTGTTTGTGGTCAGTCGTTGGTTGTCAGGAGACAGCGTCGATCTTCTGCAGTTTGAAAACGTTAATGCTCACCAGCAGAAGATGCTGCAGTTACCAGAAGTACAAGCTCTGCTAAAGGGTTTGTACGCTTAGATTCACCCCTAGCGAAATACAGGAGCCATTAATATGGATGATTTGACTGGGATGCGAGATGAAATTGATGAGATCGATCGTAATATCATCATTTTGCTTGGCCAGCGATTTCAAATGACTGAAACAATCGGGCGCTACAAGGCGGAAAACGCTCTAGCTGCAACCGATTTAGTACGTGAAGCCAGTCAATTTGAGCAATTGAGGAGATTGGCGGCGGAGCAGGGGATAAATGAGTCTCTGGTCGAAAAGATCTATCAGTGCATTATCGATGAAGTAGTTTCAAATCATAAGCGACTGATTAATTGATTCTATTCAATCGCCTGAAAATTACCGGGCCCCATTTAGTTTGTCTGTTGTCTCGGTAGCCGATCAGGTTGTAGGCTTGGTCTGGGTTATCGGCTCAATGCTGGCATTGGTTGCCTTAAGCTGGATGAGTAATAGAGTGAGCACTTTAGCAGTACTGTTAAAGCAACATTTACCCTTACTGGTCAGCACAGTGCTGATTCCCAGCTTACTATTTTACAATATGTTGACTGCTAACTTGCAGTTAGTATTAAACCCTGTACTTCTTGTCGCATACTTTTTACCGGCACTTTTGATTGTATTATTGCTCTGTTTGTTTAGCGCCAGCTCGGTCAGAGCTGAGCGGGTACTGTGCTCACTGTATTCGAATACTTTGTACGTGGGAGTACCGGTCATTATTGGTGTGCTCGGGGAAAAGGTTATTGCCTATGTGCTGACAATCATATTGTTCAATACCTTGCTGATGTTTTCTATCTACACTGTGCTGGAAAATTTACGAAATCAGCAGTTTAATATTGTTGGTCTGTTATCAGGACTGTTGAGTAGTTGTAAAAACCCAATCGTTATCAGTTTGTTGTCAGGGCTGCTGCTAAATTTATTGCTTAGTCCCGGGCAGTTGCTATCGGCTGCGGCAATGCAGAATTGGGCAGATGCCGTCTTTGTATTGGCGCTTTTTACTTTAGGCTTGTCAATGCAAGGTATTGGCAGCACACAATGGTTTAAGCTCCCTGTTGAGCTGTGGATAAAACTGTTGCTGTTCCCTATGGTAGTATTGTTAACTTCAGAGTATTTGCTTGCCTTGGAAAGTCAGGTCACTAGCGTTTTAGTACTTTTAGCGGCCTCTCCACTGGGAGTGAACGCCTACTTTTTGCTGCTGGCTCAGCAGAAAAACACTTATGCTGTCGGCAGTTTGATTTTCCAAAGCAGTGTGCTGAGCATCGCCAGTTTATCTGTTTGGGTACTGTTATTGAGTTTCTTAAGCCCAGCTGGCTGACAGCTGTTTAGTGAATAAGAAATAGCTTTTTGGCAATGGCTTTAAACTGAATGTGGCTGAGGTTTATGCAGCAGCCATGGACACAAGTTAGTAGTTTGGGCATGCTGCTAAACACTTTTAGAAAGTTGATCTCAGAAAATTTGCCACTGGCAAATCAGCTATCCTAAATATTATTTAGCAGTAGCTCTCTCTTATCAAAACTTATACCAACGG
>ASZI01000138.1 GCA_000416315.1 Osedax symbiont Rs2
CCCGCCACTCGCCAGCTATTCTTAGCCAATCTCTCTAGCGTATCAAGGTTGTAACTTTTGCTCTGGCAGTCACTTAACAACAATTGCGGCGGTTGAGCTTCACAGCTCATTTGGCAGTCGTATGCTGGAGAAATATCCGGAGAGGAATGGCGTCTTACCCCCGTTCACCCTCAGTAGTAACTTTACTTTTTCACCTTTATTTTCCAAACTCAACAGTGAATTAGAAGGCTGTCCAAGCTGCATGGCATCTAAAGTATCGGCCAGTTTAAACCAATTCCAAAAACCGACAAAGCTCACTCTAAGAAAATGGTTATCTACCGTTTTCAGCTCCAGCTCTAAGCTTTGTGTGCTACCGGGGGCTGTCGGCCAACTCATAGGCGACCAAATCGAAGGTCCGTTGCGGTAACTATATATCTTTCGCTCCTGCTGTAATGCTATTTCTAAGAATCCGGGACTCATATCTTCGGCGCGTATTGAAAATTCAATTTTTAATTCTCCGGCGCTGTACAAGCGTCGCTGAATATCCCGTACTTTCGCCAGGAATTGGGTCAGTTTACTATTGAGCACCATGGGCTCTGAGTCGATGAAGCTCACCAAGCTCAGCTGCCCCTGAGCACTATGAGTGAAGTCCCCCAAATAGTCACTTTTGAACTGGTCAACGGTACCGTTGACAGCAAAAAAATCTTCAAAAGCTTCTCGGCTTGCATCTTGCAGCGCTTGCGATGCAAATGGATAGTGGTTCGCAAGTCGAGCCTGGTAAAAACTTAACACGTTTTGCTGCCACTGCAGGTTGATGAAAGCCCTTACTTCACTCATGGCGATACGGTTTAGTTGACGGGCACTGTCGGCAAGATAGTTAGAGAGTAACTTATCTGAAAAGCTAGCGGCTAGATCTTGCATTCGAAGTAATGGATTGACCCCTGTCCCAGCGCCTAACTGCTGCAGTAAACTGGAACCGCGCGGCCCTTGCTCCAGCGCTGTATCTATCCAGTCTAAAGCTTCGCTAATTTGCCCCAGGGCAATGTCCATCGGCCTGACCCCTTGATCGTCCGCTTTCATCAGCTGGTGCTGCCCGGCAAAGGGCCTGGCAATTGTCTTGGCCATTTTTAGTGCGCTGGCCTGCGTTTCCTGAAGTAGCTTGAGCTGTTGCGGGTCAGTACTTAGTACCTCTTCGGCTGCATCCGCTGTCGTCTGCACAGAGGTCTCCAGCAAATCGAGCAAATTTGTGTGACGAGATATAAGTTGTTGCAGTTTCAGAAGTGGTGAAACCTTGACGTCCCCCATCAAGGTCAGCGAGTTCCTGATTTGCGTGGTTCCCTCTGGGGCCGACAAATTAATACTGCTATAAAAAGCTTGCCAGACGGTGATGTAATCTTCTAAATAAATTCGCTTTAGTTCCTGGTTGATTCTACTGAGCTGCGATTGACTGGTGATTTTCCCAACAACTTCTTCAAAACCTTTAATTTCATCAATGGCCAACTGAAACTCACCACCTAGCATCAACTGTTCAAAGCCATCTCGGGTATAAATAAATGGCATCAGGTAGCCACTGTAACCCTTAGAATAATTAAACAAAAAATTTGCTTTGTGACCTAAACTATCCCGCAGGTCTACCCTGCGACTAAAGCCGGGACGCTGCAACATATACTGATACAGTATCTCACTTACATCTTCTGATGAAAGTGATGCTTTGACTATGCCAATCAGAGGTTGATGATCTTCAGGGGGGGTGATACCTGGTCGCAGTCCATCAGCTAACAGTATTCGAAATTTTTCCAGAGTTGCCGGATCTCCTTCCCCCTCCTCCTTCAACGAGTCGCTATAATATTTCTCAAGCACTTCGATACTCAGGCGCTGCGGATCGTACAATCGCTTGTATAAATTGTACAGTTCTATGGTTTTTAACTTATCTTCCAGCTGGTTATAGACAAACATATCTTTAAGTAAATAGTCGCGTAATGCCGGGAGCAGTAACTGTGTCAGTCCCTGTTGATAACTGAGTTCTACAGCAGGTTGAATACTAGGATTGGGTAGCCAGTTAACAATATACCAAGGTCTTGGATCGGTGTAGATGTTCCTGATGTCGCGCAACTCACTCAAGCGGTAGATAGGCACGCTAAGATCGTCAATATTTTCGTTGGAGCGCTGTAAATCATCTTGATATTTCTCTAATTGCAATTGAGCTGTTGCATCCAAGTCCCGAAAAAAATCATAGTTATACTTTAGCAGGCCAATAAATATGGCCAGTGATAACAGCACAGCGCTACTAAATAATACAGCTATAAATCGATAGCTGTTCTCGCGCCTAGTATTCACACCGACCAGATTCGCTTCTGCAATGATCTTGCCTTTAAATAATTGCTTATTAAATAAAGATCTTCCGGGTTCATCAGACTTTTGACTGTACTGCTCATAGCCTAGTTCAGAGGCCAGTAATAAACTCAGTTTATCAACACTGCGTTGATCACTGCCGCTATTAGTGAAGAAATATCCTCGAAAATTGAGACTGCTCTCTTCGAAGTGATGATCGCTGTATAACAGTCGAAAATACTGCTGTAATTCAGTTTTGATTAAAGCGAACTGATAAGGCCCCACTAAAATGGATTCCCGGTACTGGTTATTTAACTGAGCTTTTAAACCTGAGGTTGTCTGTAAAAATAGCTGGCTCTGGATGTCATTAAAAGACTGCACAAACCAAGCTTCATCATAGCTCTGCTTTGCCACTTCCATCAGGCCTCCCAGAGGCTCTTCAAGACGCTGGTCGTCAAAACAAGAAAACAGTCTCTGTAAGTCACTGACTGCTGAAAAATCCGTCAGAACATTATAAATTGGCAAGTTGAGTCGCAGCGCTTTGTTGCAGCGGGCGATCAATTTTCGAACTTGTTTGGTTTGCGCCGCTATCTGTGCATGCTGTTGTTGCAAAAGCCAGCTGACAGATTCACTGATCAGTACACCATTCGCCCCCTGTCTGGGTCGATACTTATGCAAACAATTGAGTAACGACTCAACACTTTCATCAAAATAGTCGCTGTCAAACTTACCAATCGTTGCTATTACTGCAAATTCACTGACCCAAAATTCGACCACACTGGGTAACTCTGCTTCACTATCCTCAGCGAGTGCTTCGAACCCCATATCGATTAACAGCTGAGTATTGTTCTCGCCCGTCTGGTTCAGTAGTAAATACCATGGAGTAGCATAACTATCACCGCCAATCTGAGAACTGCGACAGGCAGCTTGAAACCGCTGCAGTAACTGACGCCTGACAAACTTCAACTTCTCTCTCTCGGTCTGTTGCTGAGTATCTAATTTTGTTGGAGTCAGGTTTAGGTATAATAGATACAGCAGAGAGCTCAACAGGCAAGCCAGACTGAGTATACCAGCACTAATAGTCAGTACTTGCCAGGGAAGAACTAAGCCCCACCAGTTAACATACCAAACTCCCAACATGGCACAGCCAGCTAATACTAAAGCCAGTAACACAAATAACCAGATGCGGGCCTTATTTTTGTTCTTCGCCACTATTTTGCCTCACTTTTTGTGTGGTAATAATAGGAAACATCCGTAAATCCTAGGTCCCGCAAACTTTTAATTAACACTTCAGCGCGAGATTCGCTCTGCGGCTGCAGCACTACCCTGTATTTGTCACGAAGGAATATTACTTGTGCACCGTACTGCTGTATCTGTTCTCGACGCAAAAATTGAATGGCCTTTAACCTCGATGTGAAAGCCGCTATCTCAAGCGTCAGGTCCAAACTACTCTGGCGCTTTTTGGTCGCTTTTGTGGCAATGTTTTTGACTCTGGAAATATCTAGCTTACGGGCTTTCAAGCCTTCCAACATTTCGCTTTCAACACTCCGATAAACCACCTCAATTCCTTTTTTATCCAACAGATGATTGCGATTAAAGTCCGCCAATGAGGTAAAATTGGCGGCGCGTTCCCGGTAATCTGACTGGTACAAGTAACTGGAGCCACCCAAGAGCAAAACAACCACACAGATTAACAGCACCAGCTGCATCATGAAGTTTATTCTAGCGCGGGGTTTTCTTTGCTTAGGCAGCGACGGTGACGCGATATTATCAAGCTTTATCACAGCCTTTTTTTCAAAGATAACCTGTTCAATTCGATACATGATATCTTCTAATTGCTCGCGTCCCTCATGACGATACTGTCCGCGAAAACCTATCCTGAGAAATATGTAAACCAATTCAAGTAAATCATGTAACAACTTTGGCTGTAGCAGTGCTTTTTCTGTCACGACGAAAAATTGTTCTCCTCCATCGCGCATGCCAAACAAATCACTAACCAGTGTATGATTTTCCCAGCTGCTCTGTTCCCCCCAACTGCCGTGCAATATAAACTCATCCAGAACAATACAAAATAAGAAGCAACATTTTTCTGCGACCGAAGGCGGGTAGTTCAATTTACTTATTTGATGTTTCAGCTCGGTTATCTGCGCCACTAATGTTTTTCTAAATCGATACATATCGCTGGGGTACTCCATTCTGGAGAGCACCACACAGTCTGATAGCAAAAGAGTTCCAGCACTGAGTAATGGATTGTCGTAATCTTTGAAACTTCCCAGTTCACTAAGATTCAACTCCCGATTTTTCAGTGGCGCAGCCCCCGCTAAACTGAGCGATTTTAACTGTATGCGCTCACCTCGTGAAACCTCTATCGTCTCTTCATCGAGAAAATCCATCGACATCTGCTATTATCCTAACGCGTAAAGCTTTAATTGAAGATCAGGTATTCTTGCATCTATATGAGCCACTATCGGTTCGCGCTTATCCATCAGCTCACGCCAGAATTTATGGTGTGTATCTATCTCTACGTAACAGACATCATTACGCGGTTTAAGCTCAGAGGGCGCCACTTGCAACGCGCTCAAAGGTACTCCGGATAGACCATTTCTTACCACTTCTGCAATCTGGCTTATACCGCAGAGCTTACAGGCACTGGGAAATAGTTTGATCAAATTTGCCGCTCCGATACTCGATTCGACGCAGAGCACAAATCGGTAATTTTCCATCATATGTATGTCTGCTATTGCGGTTCTCAGCAGGCGCCGTTTTTCAAACAACTTGTCATCCCAGCTGAACTCTTTGACTTTGTCACTTTGTACTAGCGATAGCTGCTGGCGCAACTTGGCAAATAGCGGCAAAAACACCGCGCTGAGATCTTTGCTTGGCAAGACTGGAGGCCTCTCGCTTACCTCTGAGCTAAAAGTACTGAGTTCGGCACTTAAGGCCGTCAATTTTGTATAGACTTCTTCGACACTGGTCTCGCTATTTTGCAGTGTCAGGTGCAACCAGGGAATCCAGCGATTGAGCGTCTGTAACCACAAATACTCCTGCATCAAAGTCTGATCACTTTTGCGATCACGTCCCGCCTCGATTCTTCTGACCACCGCACTGGCACGTGTTTCAATCAGCACTTGAATCTCTTTCAGTCGCTCTGTGATTATCTGCGAGGCGCCGTAATGCAATGCCGTGCAGATGAAGCTTTGGTCTAAAATAACCGCGCCGCTCTCGCGCCTCTCCAATAACCTGGCGATGGCGATGGTATTTAGCCCTGAGCAATCCTCACCCTCGAGCATTAAACGTACATTGGTCTGCGCCAGATCTGTCTCTATGCTGTTGCTGCCTACCTCACTACTGTCGTAGATCCTTGCGGACTCTGTGTAGTAGCGTCTGTCATCAGCTGCAACACCACTTTCTGCCTCGCCTTCAATCTCCATTGGCAGTGCCAGTAAAATCTTTTTATCGACACTCCCCTCCGGTATTTCCAGTAACAATTCCCTGTCACTTTCAAAATAGCTACCGTCGGCGAATACGCCCTTACAGTATCTAAGTGAAAACTGACCAATTTTTAGGCGTTCTCGGTCTGTTTCTATTGCCATTATGCCGTAGTTATTTCCCGCACCATGAGCCGCCACATATTGCTCGATATAGTGGCTAAAGTATCTCTCTTGCTGCTGAAAATGCTGTGGGGCAATGAACATTCCCTCACCCCAGATTACCTTGCGATTTCTTTTCAAATGACTTTCCTCAAAACAACTGCCACCAAGATTTCTCGGCTGGTTTTTCCTGTAGCGACAGGTCTATTGATAATCCGTTGACATTCACCAAAACAACTTTCAAATCTGGTTCTTCTTCAAGTTTTACCAGCGCTCGCCCGTTGGCTTCTCGATACTCAGCGAACTCCGCAAATACCCCTAAGTAGCGAGTGGATCTTTGTATTTCCAATTTAAGGCTGTGCTCTCCAGGCAACATAGGGTCTATATAAAGCACATCCACCAATGACGCGCCCAACGCCTTGCGATCGTCAATATAAATATCAAGGAACTCACTGTTAGTAAACGCCCCAGGTTCTCGCAGTTGGTAAAACCTCAGTGCCAGAGGGTGATAGGAGAATTCGCCGTATGGGTTGACCTTAGAGCCCACTACGATTGTGCTCTGAACACTAAAGGGCAGAATACTAATCGGTGGTGGTGTAGAGGAGCAACCTGCCAGAATGAGTAGTAGCATTATCGCTAGACTACGCATTACACTTTTCTCCTGAGTTCTTCTAAAAATATAGAAGTGAACTGTCGATGAAACTCACGCCGCTCCAGTTTACGTTTGAACTGTTTTCTATACAGTCGCCAATACTTTTTATCGCGACTACCCCAACCTGAAATTGAGTCTTTAAACATCTCCTCTAAAAACTCGGGAGACAGTTCTTCAATAAATTTGTCCATACTACTATTAACGCACTCTACTATGACATCGTAATTGTGCAGGCTGTTATTGTCTGACTGCTGCGCCATCAACTGAGTGATTTGCATTAAGTTTTGCCTGAGCAAACCCAATTGCGTAGCATTGTCATTTTCTACTGTCAGACCTTGGTTATAGGAGCTGTGGGCATCTTGCATCTGTAAGCCCTCTTCGAAGGGGTCGTGCCCCACTTGCACTTCATCAAGCAAACTTTGAGTGTTAAACAACGCCTTTGTATCGTTTTTTATATGTCCACTGTCATGGCTCTCAAATTCTTCTACAAAACCATCACTGCTATCGTTTCGCATTTTCAAATGCTCCGAATCTATGGCACTGTTATCGGCAAAATCCAGATCATCCAGCGAAAATAACGGATCGCTAGTCATCTGTTCATCGAAGGCAGTCCCTATATCCAGTTCGATGTCTGTCTCCTCGTTGACTAGTGCCGACATATTACTGATTAACATTACATAATCGCCGAGCTTCCATACGTCTCCATCATTGATGTTTTTATATTGTCCACGCTGCAATACTGTACCGTTAACTGTCAGTCCGTTGGTGCTCTTGTTCACCACTTGATAGCGGCCATTACTATCCAAACTTATCAGTGCATGAACCCTGGACAAAGTTTTAGAAAAGTCCGGCAACTGTATAGTACAGTCATAGGCACGCCCTATACTGCCGCCTTCAGTAGGTAACACTAACTGACGGTTGGCCACTTGCTCTGTTTCCGGCACTTCCACTAGCTGGATATTTATACTCATGAAGCTTCTCGCCTACAACTTGCTAATGACTTATTAAACACAGTTAAAAAATTCGGATTAAGCCTGAGAAATGCCTTTGAAAAATGCACACTTAAATTTTTCTTGCGCACTTTGATACGCTGAAAATAATCCAGCGGTATCGCCAATTTTTTCATCGAGTGCTCGAACACTTTCTCATACTCCAGCGCCACGTCTATCTGCCGACGCCAGAGCATTTGCAACAGCGCGTCTGCATCTCTGGGTTTCTTCACAACATTGTAACCGTTTTTCTTTAAAAACAACCATTTAGTAGTATTAAATTTTGCTCCGTAGCGTGCTTCAAACTTAGCGGATTGCGCCTGCATATTTAGTGAGGTTCCAGGCGCGATAAACCACGATAGGTCCAGTGAAGCCACGGGGTCTGAAGGCACGGCGTATTTTGCGCGGGAGGCGCTGTTCGCCCCGGCAAAAAAACCGTCCATCTCGCTGGCTTCCACAAGTAACTGCGCTTTGTCCCAGCGCATCATATTAAGCTGATAGGGTTGCCCCATGTTACGCAAAGTACACTGAACTCTCTGTACAGCTATTCCTGCTATTTTTCCGTCGTCTAAGGTCTGATAGGGAGGCCAATTCTGAGTCGCTAGTTGTAATCGCTCGACAGCTTGGACTGTCGGGCTGTTGAGCCCCAACAATATTAGTGCGGCGCAAAAAACACTGACGCCACTGTGCCTGCCGCTGAAACCTGCAATCGATTCATCAATGTCAGCGGTAAGCTTTAAGCTACCGATAAATCTAATAAAATTTTCCATCATCAACATATCATCACTAAAATTTTTGATTCCCAATCCGCATCGTGATTTACCACATCGGTCGGTGTCCGACTAAAACAACCGAGCCAAAGTGTAACTCAATCAAATCAAACTTACCGCTTATCAATTTAGCATCCTTAAATCCAATCACTTACAGAGTGCTTTTAGTTAATTTGCGACCTATTGCATTGCGTTTCAACGCCCGTCATTGAATCCATTGAGGCAGATACCAGAGCAAAATATCTGTCCTGATATCGCCGCTGCCCCTGCCGTAATTTATTAACTAATAGAAAGCTGCAACTTCCCGTGTTCAACATCTACCACCACCTTGTCAATTGAATCTCCTTCACTTAAACGCAGAATACACTCCTGCGCCAGCTTAGGCATCAGCGACCGATTGATGATTTGCTCTATCGCTCGTCCACCCGTAGTAGGGTCTATATTGCGTCCGACCACAAAATCAAGAAACTCATCGCTCCAACTGAAGCTCGCAGCGTACTGGTCCCTGAGCTTTTTCTCGATGCGACAAAGGTTGATCTCGGCAATTTTCTTTAATTCGTCTCCTTTCAGTGGATAGTAAGGAATCACAGTACACCTGCCCAAAAAAGCTGGCTTAAAGAATTTTTGCAGCTCTGGCCTGATCTGTTCTAATAATTCAGTGTTATCCGGTGCCTCTTCCTGCTGTTCGCAGATCTCACAGATGGCCTGGTCCGCGGCATTAGATGTCATAATAATGATAGTATTTCTAAAATCAACACTGCGTCCTTCACTGTCTTTGATATATCCTTTATCGAATATTTGATAAAACATATCGTGCACACCTGAATGGGCTTTCTCCATTTCATCGAGCAGCAAAACGGAATAGGGATTGCGTCTGATCGCCTCAGTTAAGACTCCCCCCTCGCCAAAGCCAACGTATCCTGCCGGCGAACCTAATAACATTGAGATTTTGTGCTCTTCCTTAAATTCAGTCATGTTGATGACATTCAAGTTATCTGAACCGCCAAACCCCTGATCCGCCAGAGCCATTGCCGTCTCGGTTTTACCTACACCGCTGGGTCCGCACATAAGGAAGACCCCGACTGGTTTACGACTATCGGTAAGGCCTGCCCTGGAGATGCGAATACTTTTAGACAATTCTGAAATGGCAGTATTTTGTCCTATAACTCGTTGATGCATTCCCTGCTCCATCGACAACAGTTTCGCCACCTCATCTTTGACCATGCTGCCGGCGGGAATACCGGTCCAGTTCGATATAACTGCAGCAATTGTCTGCATATCTACAAGTGCATGCACCAGCGGTGTGCCCCCTTGCAACTCTTCAAGCTGCTCGCTGAGCTGCAATAACTGCTGCTGTTGTTGAGGGTCAACACTACCTTCTCTGTGCCCTGCCTGCAGTTGCTGATTCAAATCAATCAACTGTGTCACTAGATGTTGCTCATCCTGCCAACGCTGCTCTAATGCGACCAGCTCAGTGTCCAGCAGGCTAATACGCTGCTGCATTTCTTCAATGAATTCGCCGTCGCTACCGAACACTGCCTGCTCTGTTTGCAGCGCCTGTAATTCACTGTTCATATAAGATATTTTTTGTTGCAGCTGTTCCAATGCTTCAGGTTTGGCACCTTGAGTCAAGGCAATGCGTGCCGAGGCGGTGTCGAGTAAACTGATCGCCTTATCCGGTAGTTGACGTGCGGGAAGATAGCGCACCGACAACTTTACCGCCGCCTCTATGGCGTCCTCACGTATAAACACGCCGTGATGATCACTGAGAGACCTGGCGACCCCCCGTAACATCTGTATCGCATCTTGTTCGTTCGGTTCTTCGATTTTAACAACCTGGAAACGTCGGGTCAGTGCCGGATCTTTCTCAAAATACTTTTTATACTCAGCCCAGGTCGTCGCCGCCAGTGTTTTAAATTCTCCGCGAGCCAAAGCCGGCTTAAGTAGATTTGCCGCATCATTTTGCCCCGCCGCTCCTCCGGCACCAATCAATGTGTGGGCTTCATCAATGAACATGATTATCGGAACATCCGCGCTCTTGACTTCGTTGATCACGTCTTTTAAGCGATTTTCAAACTCACCTTTGATGCTGGCGCCCGCTTGTAACAAACCCAGGTCTAAGGTGTGCAATTCCACCCCCTGCAGAGCTGGCGGCACTTCATTGGCAATAATTCTAAGAGCCAACCCCTCTACTACTGCGGTTTTTCCGACTCCAGGTTCACCGACCAGAATAGGGTTATTTTGACGCTTGCGGCAGAGTATATCTATCGCCATCCTAACTTCTGAGTTACGCCCTGAAATTGGATCGATTTTGCCATCGCGTGCCTGTGCAGTAAGGTTTACCGTGTATTTATCCAGCGCACACTCACCACTGACTGAACCGGCAGAATTTGCACCGGCGCTAGCGGATGCGTTAGCCGCTGAAATTTTTAGCTTGGCTATTTGCCCTTGCAGTGCTTCAACTGATACATTCTGCAAGGCCTTTAAACTAAGCTTCCTGATACCAAAACTATCTGTTTGCAGCAGCGCCAGGATTAAGTGCAGCGCCACTATCTGCCCTTGATTGAAGTTCACCGATGCTAGCATCCAGGCATCTTCAATCAAATCACTGAGATTTTTACTGACACTAGGCTGAGTTTGAGCGGCTTGACTCAAGCCCTCAAGTCGCATTGTCAGTTCCGCCAGCAGGGCGTCCTGATCCACTTTTTGCTGTGTAAACAACTCAATTACCGCCGCATCTTTAAGCAGCAGTATCTGCACTAACCAGTGCTCGATCTCAATTACCGGGGCATTTTTGTTCATTGCCGCTCCGGCCGCTTGCTCTAGCGCCGTTCTTAAATTAGGGTCTAGTTTGGCAACTAAATTACTCAGTTGAATCTGCGACATCTGACCACCTATCCTTGTATTAACATTTGTTGAAGTGCATCGGGTCTGCGCCCTGGGGCCAGACAATTAGACTCACCCAAGCGCAGCGCACAGTCTCTATTTGAGGACAGCTGAGGCTCGGCGAGAAATTCTCTTTTTACGTAAAAATACATTCTTATTGGATTAAACTCGCGCATATACAGTTCTACTGTGCGCTGTAACGCTTTAGCAAAAGATTTGTCCGCCGCTATTTGCAGATATTGCTTGCGACTATCCGGGCACACCCTTATTTCCAGACTCTTGCCTTGAAGTTGACAGGTTTTTCCCAGACACATTCCCCTGCCCAAACTGTTATTGGTGGCCTGCGCTGCACTCATTTGCGACAAGCTTGATTTAGGCAGCAAATGATGTGTTTTAAGCAGCACTCTAACTTCAATCTGCAGTTGAAAATAACTGCTCAATAGTTGCTTAAGGGCCTGTAAATTCTTACTTTTTTGCCCAATCAGCACTGAGTATGACATCAGGCCATTTAGATACTGATCACTGTCAGGCAGTGCCGCTAAGGCACACAGGGCATTGCGCTGTGGAAAACGCGTCAGCTGAGGCCCGTCACAGCGCTCCTGCTCCTCACGTAGCAATAAATTATTTCTCTCCAACCCTGTAATATAGAGTTGATAATAGCGGTGATTGAAGATATTTAAAAAGTCTAGTAACGCGTAGTTGTCGGTGTGTAAGCTAGCCAGCAGCTGCTCGTAAATGTAATCGGGCAAGACACTCTTCGCCCCCGCTAACGCCTCCATTGCCAGCTTTATTTTCATCCCCTTTGAAGACGCACTGACACTTTGCACTTGTCTTAAACTATTGTGCGGCATGTCCTCCACTGCAAAGCTAAGTCGACCCTTTTGCGCACTGTGGCGCAGTATACGAACCACTTGAATTAAGTCGAAGCGGCCAGGCTCTGAGCTTAATTTCTCTATTATAGACATGCTTGACTGCCGTGCACTGCATCAAATCGCTTTACAAAACTGTCATCACCGAAGTGCTTTAACTCCAATTGCACAAACCGATCATAACTGCAAAACTGTTGAAAAAATACATTCAGCCCCTCGCTGAATACGCTGTGCTTCCCCGCCAGCAACTGTCGGTCCAAAGTGACATTAATCTGGCTACCGGTAGTAAATATAGGCTGTTCACAGACTTGAATGGTCGCTACCTTAGGCTGGTAAGAGACTTTCTTAATTGAACTAATTTGCTGACACTCGCGCCCCTGATTGCACAGCGACAATATGTCACACAGCGATTTCTCCGGCTGATCACTTTGCATCAGTGAAATGAAATTGGCATTGAGCAGGGAGATGAATCGCCAATAGATGTTATCATCAAGATCCGGGTACTGAGGCGCACTCGGGACGGCAGCTACCAAAAGCTCCCCGGGAAGGTCTATATTGGATAAGTTTTCAACACTGCTATGCGCTGCGATCAAACAAGCTGTGCGACCGTTCCCACACCACAGATCCATCGCCAAGGTAATGTTTTCTCTCTGTAATTCAGCCTTATCTAAGGTGACACTGATCTCTACTTCCCGATCCCCCTGGATGTTCCACTTAGTCCTGCTTAGCCACTGTCTGTTGGTAATGTCGTCAGCGTAGCGGTTTTTGTAAAGCTGTGGCAATTTGCTCTGACCATAGGCATTAATCTCATAAACTGCGGCCACACTGATAACTTCGACTTTTGACTGTGCATCTGCATCACCAATCACCGGCATCGCCAGCGCGCTGGCATCGTAACTGAGCGGCTCAGCAGATTGCATAAACCTATTGATGGCGGGCACTGTGTAGAGAGAGAACACCTGGCGCCCAAACAGTCGCAAGAACTCTGCCGGAAGCTTCTCTACATAGATATTGAGTAACAGTTGATTTTCATTAAAACTCTGCAGCTGTTCACCTAAACCAGTAATTTTAAAATAGGCACTTTTGTCTGCATAACTAAAATAGTCTCTGAGTAAGTCGTAGCCGCTAAAATGATTGTCGTATTTAGCCAACCACTGAAAACCGGATTCAGTAACGCGGTTTTGCATAGCACTCAAAGGTACGCCCGCGTGTCTCTTTCCCTGCGTATCGGAGACCGAAATATTGACAGTTTGTTCCAACAGCAACTCAACCAGTATCTGGGAGTCCCCCTGAAAGCCATTCACATAAAATTCAAAATCGCCCAACTGCATCTGCTTAAAAGACGCTTTAGGGTCTGCACAGTTCAACTGTAGTTGAATCACAGCTTCTGCACCTTTCACATCTAAGGGCGGCAAAATGGAAAAGGGGGCAGCTTGAGCGCTGACATCACCGAGGTAATAGGGGTAAATATTAAGGTCACAGACCGTACTGAATTGACAGTAGCTCTCATCTTCCAGCTGTACCTGCACTAAGCTGCTGGCTGGTAGCTGAGTATTTTCCTTCATGGTTGCCAGGTCGGGCTGCAATCGCAGCGGAAAATAACTGGGAACTACTTCTATCAGGCCTGGATAGAGTATCGACAACAAATCTTGGACCAATTCGGGTAGCTGTTGATCTAAACGTTGCTCAGTTTTGGCGGTCAACAGCGCCATCCCCTCTATCAGGCGACTTATATTGGGGTCTTCTACACTGTTGCGATTGATCTGTAAGTGGCTGGCTTCTTGCGGGTGGAGATTCGAAAATTCGCCAAGCGACTTTCGCACATAGGCGAGTTCTCTCTCGTAATAGCGCATCGATTGATCAGACAAATTCCTGCTCCTGCAATTGTGCTTGCTGCTTACTCAGATCAATGCTCGAAGAAAAAGTTAATTCCTGCGATCCCCTATCGGTGAGCAGTTGTGCCTCCACTGAAAAATTGATCCGGTTGTGCTTTTCGTCTCTGCCCAGTACTTCAACACTTATCATCGTCAACCGCGGTTCATAGGACTTAATCCAATGCTCTATCTGTCGTGCAAAAATAGCGGGATCAGTTTGATTACTCAAGGTTTGAAAATCATTCAGACCGAAACATAAATTCGAGCGCTGCACTTGTTTAAATTGTGGCGCGACTTTTACTAGCGGCGCTTCACTACTAAACAGGGCACAGAGCTGATACTGCACTGCAGCCACCTGCTCTGCCACTCCTTGTGGCCCCGGTTGTTCACTGAGGAATGCTTGCCAAAAAATCATTTTTACCCTTTTTCTTTGAATGACAAATTGCCGAGATCTGTCGATAGTAATATTTCACCGCAGTGGCGATCAAATTGATATTGAGGCTGAATCAGCAACTCACAGACAAAGCGCCCTCCTGTGCCATCCTCAATTTCTCGAACTTTAACTTTGCCTTTATTTAACGGGTATTTTGCCAAGGTTTTTTCGTCCGCGCCCTGCAGATTACTACTGTAGTCATCTATCCAGTTTCTGAGAAAGTTCTGACACTCTGAAACAGTATCAAAGCTGCCAATCATGTTGCGAATTTGAACTTTTAAATAATGGGCAATTCGGCAGCTCATCAATATAGCCTGTATCTGGCCGGCCACTTTTTCCTCTTCACTTTGCTGTGGTTGCCAAACTGACTGATTACCATAAAAAAAATATTTATCCGTCATAGGGCTATGACAAACCGGAATAAAACCGCGCTCTAAATAGAAACGTGCCAGTCCACCAAATAATTGAATTTCTGGAACGGGCTGTTGAAGTGAGGAATCAAAATTTGCATTTTCGGGGCCGTTAATTATAGCTCCCTGGTACTTTTCTTGCCAGCGAGATTTCATAAAGCCAAACCAACCTATACGGTTGAATTCACGTATCGCTATACTGGCAAAGGCAAAGGCCGCATTTCCCCATAGTCCCTGTGCTACACCGGACTGTTCATCGAAGACAAAGCCGATTTTTAGTCGTTTATAGGGTGCTCGCTGCAGTATTTTTGGCATCACTAAAGCGATAAACTTCATCTCTGGCTGCAAGCGCATACGCCTCCAGCCGTCGAAGTCAGGTCCATCCAATATTTTACCAACACGGCGGGGGTCACTGATCCAGCCTGCGCCTGACTCACCAAAAAAACTATCACTGATGGTTAATGTAAACGGACACAGACAAGACTGCCCCAACAGTGCCAACAACTCCAAGGTATAAATATCGTCAAATTCATCCTCGTGACCCATTTCCATTGAGATAGGGTGGTCTACCACAAACATCCCGAAGGGCTCGCCACCTAAAGTATTGAGTTCACGGTTACCAATAAAGTTATAAAGACAGCTGCGATCAATCGAGCTCGATGTATTTAAATCGTGAGCTATTTCAGACCAACTCACATCCAACATTTTAATTTTGACTCTGCGCCCGGCACTCGGAATAGTGGCAATGCTGTGTAAATTACGCCACAGGGACTCCAGCGCAACGAACTCATCCTTGGCCAAAACTGTACTTAGCTGTTTTGACAAACGCTGATCAAGAACAGCCAGCCACTGCAAGATCCGCATTTTGAATGCTTGCGGGCTCTGTACTGCGCCGACATCGATGCGGGCGATCAGAGCGATGGCATCGCGTAAAAAACTGTCCTTTTGCCGATCTAAACTATTGAATTCTTGCTGCCAGTGCTCTGCAAACATAGATTAATCATCACACCTTTAATCAGTCATAAATTATGTCTTTCTGCCAGCCACTATTGAGCAATGGTTGATTAAAAAGAAGAGCCCCCAACGGGTGCTCGTCAGCCAGTTTAACCTGGTATTTTTGTAACCATTCTGACAGAAGTAGTCAATTCTTCTAACTGCAGCCAGGGCCTTAAGTACGCCACTGCCGAGTAGGCCCCTGGCTTACCTGGCTGTTCGACAACGTCTATACGTGATTCGCAGAGCGGCGTCTTAGATCTCTCCAAATTGCCTATCGCCCCCGAATTGGTATATTGATCGATCCAAGTCTGCAAATCCTTCTTAATATCTTCCGCCTCTTTGTTCGATCCCAACATATCTCTGCCCATTACTTTCAGGAAGTGTGCAATCCTGCTGCTGGCCATTATATATGGGAGTCTTGCCGAGATGGCGGCGTTGCCGGTTGCATCAGGATCGGTGAAAGTCTTAGGTTTTTGGGTTGTTTGCCCACCAATAAACACTGCGTAGTTACTATTTTTGTAATGCACCAGAGGCAAGAAACCTAAATCGCTTAACTCTTTTTCACGCTCGTCTGTCAAATTAACTTCTGTCGGACACTGTTGCTGGATATCTCCCGCCTCAGACTTAAAAGTCAAGTTTGGTAAATTTTCAACCTTGCCACCATTATCCATGCCGCGGATAGAAGTACACCAGCCGGACGCGGTGTAAGATTGTGTCATCTTCAAGCCTAAATCAAAGGCTGCGTTAGACCATACCAACTGATCATTACTGCTGGGCTTTGGATTGCCTTCAGCGTCGCTAGCAAGCTCTTCATAGTCGAAAGACTTAGTCCCCAAACCCTTGTCTCCGTATGGAAGACGGGCCAGAGTTTGTGGCAGAGTCAGAGACACATAGCGAGCATCGTCGCTTTCTCTGAAGGCATTCCAGGAGGCATAGGCAGGAGAGTCGAATCCTGCAGCAACGGGTTTGCCTTCACTAAAAGTGTTAAAGCTGTCGTATTCAAACATCTCCGGGTTGGCCGCGGCAATAAATGGCGCGTGACTTGCCGCCGCTGTCTCACCTAAGTAGCGCAGCAGAGCAACATCTTCATCTTTGTGGGAAAAAGTATAATCACCCAGCAACAATCCGTATGGCTCTCCTCCGGCGGTGCCGAATTCCTTTTGGTAGAGTGCATCAAATAGCGGGCTGCGATCGACTGCCGGGGCATCTTCGAACTGATCAATCAATTCTTCTTTGTTGAAATCAACCAGTTTGATTTTCAAACTAGCGCCCAACTCACTTTCTTTGACCAGTTTATTCAAGCCGCGCCAGGAGCCTTCAAGACGGCGAAACTGCTCTTTTTGCATAACAGCGGAGAGCTGCTTTGACATTTGCCTGTCAATTTCTGCAATCGCATTTTCAATTGTCTTAGTGACATTTTTATCCCAGACCACTGTCCCTGACAGCGCCTGCTCTGCCAGCACAGAAAAAAGATCTTTGGTGGTATCTTGCGGTGTCTGGGTTGTGGCTGCAATGGCGCGATCTAAAATACTTAAGGTTTCAACTTGCGCCGCTTCACCCTGATTCGCTTGCTGTTCTTCAGTACTCACTCTCCACCTCCTTGAGGCTCTACACCTAATTCGCTGGACAGCGCTGAAATCGCATCCGCATCTTGTAATACTTCTTTAAGCAACTTTTCAAGATCTCTGGACTTATCTGACTTGGAGAGCAAAGTTTTCAACTGGCTGCGAGTCTCCGCCAATTTCTTTAGTGCATCAACTTTATCAACTATCGCATCCGGCTCGAAATCTTTAATCGAATTAAAAGATAAATTTACCGCAAATTCACTGTCATCATCAGATAAAGTATTGTCTACTTTCATCTTTAGCTCTGGTCCAACACGCTTCATCACAGTGTCAAAGTTATCCTTGTCCACTTGATAAAATGTGCGGTCTTCCAGCTCTTCCTTATCATCTTTATCAGCGGAGAAATCCCCCATTACCCCTACCACAAAAGGTAATTCTTTGGTTTCTACCGCTCCGTTTGTTTCAACATCGTAAGTGATGCTGACACGGTTTTTACTCACCCGCTTATGCTGCGAATTTAAAGCCATGACCTATCTCCTTCCCGATTATTCAGCGGCTATCAACCCGCTTTAGATTCCAGCTTAGCTGTAGTGACATCAAACTTGATGGTATCGCCTTTTTCAATAGACCCGTCAGTTCCTTCGTTGTAGTAAGTAATTGATATTACTGTGTAAATCAACGAAAACGTCTCTACAGGCAGATTGCCATCGGTACAGCTAACTTGATAGTTCGAAATGCGACACTTTTCCAGTGTAAAGATCAAGTGAGGTTGAATTTTGTCACCACCACGATCTGGCTTGGTCATGATTATTTCAATCTTTTTTCCCTCAGCTCCCGGGGCAAAAAGCATAGTCGTCAGATGTGGACTGGCTCCATCTGAGCCGCGTGAGAGACTTACCTCACCCAGTGCTACCATTCCCTTATCTGCATTATTAGCATTACCGACGTCGATGGAAACGCCACGCACACCTCCCCAGCTCATAGTATCTATGGCGAAAACACCTTTTTTTCCGCCGATTTCACTAACAGTAGCACCGCCTTTGATAGTATCGATTCCATCTATACGCATAAACATTGAAGCCATTGTATTCTCCTTAATTGTTTTTTTAATTTTAGGACAACTTTCAAACTATCCTAAGTCACCATGTAAAATCATCTGCTACTGGCTTTGCTGCATTATTGCCATTAGCTTTTTCTCTGCCCACTGCTGCCACTGGACTGCCATTTGACTTTTCATTTGTCGCTGCATCTTGCTGCAGTGCACTAGCGTGGCTCTGGAGGCGCTCTAGTTCTGCACTATTGATAGTCGCCCGTGGAATAATGGTTTTGTCCCCCGTTTCCAACCCCGCCATTTGGCTGATGCGCTGCATTACCGGTTCATTGTCCCCGACCATTTCATCAAGAAGTTGCGGAAGCGACATATAACCCCAGCGTATTGAACGCTCCAGCAACATATATATCGGACTGTGCGGCTCGGGACGGCGAAAAAAATCGGCGATTGTACGCAGCTGCTCAAAAGCCTGATCCCGGTGATATAGCTCTGTATTTGTACTTAATTGTACTTGCGGGACACTATTGTTTTTAGAATCAGCTGCAGCAGGTTCGTTCTGCTGTGCATCTGTGAGCTGCGCATCGACGTTATCCGACGCTACCGATTCCCTCTGTTCAATAGCACTTAAAGGCCAAGTCGCAAAACAATCACCCAACAGGAACTGCATGGCACCGAGAAGATTGTTTATGACTTTTAATATGAATTTAAAACTGATGCTCTTAGCCTGCACTTTAAGACAGTGCTGATTGACATTTTTTTCTAGCTTAGCGACTTCTTTGAGTATGGCATCCAGTGCCACAATTTTTTCTTGTAGAAGGTTGCTGTTTGCTGCAAAAAATTGTTTTGACTCTTCTTTCAATGACTGCAGAGAACCCGACCTCTCGGCTGAGAAAAACTGGGTGTAATTAATTGTTCCAATTAATGGCAGATTGGACAGCGGCATTGCCAAAAAGCCACTACTCTCACTCTCACCGGCTAATTGCCACAGAGGTTTGACTTTAAATTCAGCCCACTCCCTATCGTATTCAGTCGCCTCGTTACTCTTTAATTTTTCGACCGGGGGTTTAGGCTGTAAATCGACCCATTGGGCATCAATTACTTGCACAAAGACCTTGAGTGCGTCACGCAGGTTATTGAGTGGATCGGGAGTGAACAACTGCGCAGAAATGAACCAGCAGAAGACTTCAATATCTTTCGAGTTATTTTGTAGACACTCTCGACAGCTATCGCCAAGGGCTCGCCAGTTATTGGCGTTGCCCTCTAACAACTCTTTGTCTGACATTGCATCGGGCGATTCCATCAGCTGCCTATAACTTGACTGAGCCTGATTAAAATTATTGCGTAACGCCCTGTATAAAGTCTTATTCGCTTTTAAGTATTCACCGCAGACAGCATCGTCAGATATCGGCAGGGGTAGGGTTTCCATCACATTATCCATAGATTGATTTTTTTAACCCCAGTCAGCGGATAAATTTTTGAGGGTGAATGGATGAAATTCATTATTATCACTCAGCTTATTCTCATTTTTATTATGCTATTTATTACTTAGGTTTATTGAGACAACCATCAGTATGCGTGGGTCGCCAGATAAAAACTAACAATTTGGTCGCACATTTCCTACCCCGCAACATCCACATGCCTCGTCAAAGCCATACAATAAGCTGCATAAGCAATGCTGGGAGATAATTTCAGACCTCAAAAAGTCAAGCCATCGAAACTCTGAGGAATGATCTGAGAATACTATAAACATCTCTTAAATTACAGTTAATCAGTATCATTCTCATATTCTGTGAATGTAATTCTCAATATTCACAATCGGTCTAAAAATTGTACCAGTAAATCAACTGTCAAATCTAAGCGAGCTAGCTGCATGTCGCATAGCCAATATACTGCTAGGACAGCTTGCAGTGGATAGGCCGAATATAATTTGCTGCGCATATTAAAGCTATTTTTGATCAATAAACGCTGCCTTTATCTGACTGTTGTGCTTGAGCATCTCTCCCGATAAGCCCATTAATTGACCGCCACCCTATCCTCCTTACCCTCAGACCTGGTTTTCAGCACCATTAGAGTTATCTTTATCTTTGGACTGTATATTCTCAACTGTCTTATAAGAGAGAGGTTTGGTATTCTGTACTGCTGTCATTATCAGGCCACTTTGATCAAATTGGTAACTTTGTATAATTAGTATAGGTTGTAGTATCAACATCGCTTAAACAAACACTCCCTATCCCTAAACCTATAGTAACAATTAATATACAGTGACATTAATTGACCAATCACGACACCCCAAAAAAACAGATAACCATATGTATTCATACATCTTATTGCGAAGAAACACATGAACAGTAAAAACTTAAAACAACAACACACCCCTATGATGCAACAGTACTTTAAAATAAAAGCTGAGCATCCCGATCAAATCGTGTTTTACCGTATGGGTGATTTCTATGAAATGTTTTTTGATGATGCTAAGCGCGCTTCGCAGTTATTGGGCATCTCGCTAACTGCCCGGGGTAAAGCCGGCGGTGAACCTATTCCTATGGCGGGCTTCCCCTACCACTCAGCTGAAACCTATATAGGCAAGATCGTGCGCGCTGGCGAATCCGTGGTTATTTGCGAACAAGTGGGAGACCCAGCGACCAGCAAGGGACCGGTCGCCCGTGAAGTAGTGCGTATTGTCACCCCGGGCACCCTCAGTGATGAAGCTTTCCTGGATGAAAATAGCGATAACTTACTACTGGCAATCAACCAACAACAGCAGCATTTTGGCCTGGCAGTGGTCGATATCAGTACCGGTTATTTCAGCTTGCAGGAACTGCAGGGAACTGACGCATTACTTGGAGAACTTGAACGCTTAAAGCCTAAAGAAGTACTGTTTAACGAAGATAGCCAGCTAGCTGGGTTACTGCAACACTGTCAAGGACTGCGATCGCAGGCACCTTGGCACTTTGAGGGAGAAAGTGCCAGACGTTTACTCTGCCGCCAGTTTAATACTCAGGATTTACAAGGCTTTGGCTGCGATGAAATGGAACTGGCGATCAGCGCCGGCGGCGCCCTGCTGCAGTACGCCAAAGACACCCAGCGTTCGGCGCTACCTCACGTACAGCGGATCAGCGTTGAGCAGCGCAGCGACACTGTGATTATTGATGCCGCCACCCGTAAAAATTTAGAACTGGATCAAAATTTATCCGGCGGTCGGGATAATACTTTGGTCAGCGTCATCGACAATACCAGCACTGCAATGGGCTCACGCATGCTACGTCGCTGGATCAATCAGCCACTGCGTAATCTTGATACTTTAAGTCAACGTCAACAGGCAGTGCACTGGCTACTTGACGATTATCGCTTCGAAAACATCGCCACAGATCTAAAACAGATCGGCGATGTTGAACGTATACTGTCCCGAGTAGCACTGCGCTCAGCCAGACCCAGAGATCTGGAGCGATTACGTGATAGCTTGAATATACTACCGGGACTGCAACAGCAACTGAGCACTGAACCTGTCAGCCGCATCGCCCATTTAGCCGGCACTATTAGCCAGTATCCGCAAATGAGCGAACTGCTGCAGCGGGCTATTATCGACAATCCACCGGTAGTGATCCGCGATGGCGGAGTGATAGCAATAGGCTTTGACGAAGAATTGGACGAGCTCAGGGGTATCAGCGAAAATGCCGGTGACTACCTGTTGAAACTGGAAGCAAAAGAGCGTGCCCGCACAGGCGTCAGCACCTTAAAAGTGGGTTACAACCGCGTGCACGGTTACTTCATCGAAATGAGTAAGGCGCAGGCACAAGCTGCAGAAATCCCCGCAGAATATGTGCGTCGTCAGACCCTCAAGAATGCTGAGCGATTCATTACTGAAGAACTGAAAGCTTTTGAAGATAAGGCACTGTCGGCGAAAAGCCGGGCACTGTCCCGTGAGAAAGCCCTCTATGAACAGCTATTGGAAGACACCGCCAGTGCGCTTAACCAACTGCAAGACAGCGCCACTGCACTGGCAGAACTTGACACCTTGGCGAACTTTGCCGAGCGCGCCGAAAGCTTATCCTTTAGTGCACCAGTACTGTGCCAACAGCCGGGAATTTCTATTAGCGGCGGTCGCCACCCGGTAGTGGAAAAAGTGTCCGACAAGCCTTTTGTTGCCAATGATCTAGAGCTGAACCAGCAGCGGCGGATGCTGATCATTACCGGCCCTAACATGGGCGGTAAGTCTACCTATATGCGCCAGGCAGCACTGATTACACTACTGGCGCACATCGGCTCATTTGTACCGGCGCAGAGCGCCACTATTGGACTGGTTGACCGAATTTTCACGCGCATGGGCTCCTCTGATGACCTAGCCGGTGGCCGCTCAACTTTTATGGTTGAGATGACCGAAACTGCCAACATATTAAACAACGCTACTGCTAAGAGCTTAGTGTTGATGGATGAGATTGGCCGTGGCACTAGTACTTTTGACGGGCTATCACTAGCCTGGGCCTGCGCCGAATACATCGCCCGTAAAGTTAATGCTTTTACCCTCTTTGCCACTCACTACTTTGAACTCACTGTCTTACCCGAACAACTTAGCGCAGTGGAAAATGTTCATTTGACCGCCTTAGAGCACCAAGACAATATTGTCTTTATGCACGAAGTTAAAGAGGGGGCAGCCAGCCAGAGCTACGGCTTGCAAGTAGCTAAATTGGCCGGTATCCCAATGCATGTAATAGGTGATGCTCGCACTAAACTGCAACAATTGGAACTGGGCAGCAGTCAACAAAACAGTGTTAATGCAGCTCAGAATGTGGATAAACCTATGCAGAGTGACATGTTTGCAGCAGTGACTGTGCAGACACACCCGGCAATAGATAGCTTGAGTGAGATCAACCCGGATGAGCTGACCCCAAGGGAAGCACTAGACGCCCTGTACGCACTTAAACAACAGCTGACTAGTTAGGCGCTTTTTGCCACAGCGCTGCCCTGGCCTGTGACTGTGTGTCAAAACAGCGCTCTCCTGCCGCGACATTAATTACTACCGATTGATAATTTCGGTGTTGCGGCAAAAAATAGTATTTGCGACCGCTGCGTTTAGAGATATTTCCTTTAATTTTGCAGTTACGATTAACATCAACCTCATCCACTACATCGGCGGGCACTACTGCTCGCTCGGTGCTGTCGCTAGCCGGGCAACTGACCGACTGAAAGCCATTGTCATAACAAAACTGCCACTGCTGGGACTTTTTTTGATACTTTACCGATCCAGCGACTAAATGTGGGTTGTTGCTGTACCACCACCTGAGACTCGAGGCTGCGTAGTTCAGCTGTTGCAACGGCAAATTTAGCTGCCGATGCATTGCTTGCGCTTTGCTTAAATAGCCAACAGGGCTTCTCAGCTGGGGGTCAGCCATGCAAGTGCCATGGTATTCATATTCATGCTGTAACAGCCAGACACTGGGAGTCATACACAAGAAAGGCTGCAAATCTGTTCGGGCTATTTTCAGCTGATCACCCAGACAAGCTCGCGGATAATCAGCGCTACTGCTGGCGGCACTTTGCGGCCACAAACCATGCAAGATATAGGCAAATTTTCTGCCACTGCCGCACTGTAAATAATCCTTCTGTCCCGGCCGTTTGCTTTTGCTGCTGATTTTGTCGCAATAAGCAGCACTCCAGCCATAGGACAGTAAATAGCTGTCTGACCTGATTGCTCTTATATCCGCTGCAGAGACAGTATTATCGTAATCACTGTAACTATCGAGCTTGTCCACACAGCTGGTGGAAACAGCAACTGTGGATAAACCGATTAGAGCCAAAGCCACTGCGCATTGAAACTTACTCATTTACACTCCCTGGTACGAGCAACATCAACATTGACGTCTGATTTTACGAATATTATATAGGTAAACCAGCAAATAGGTCATTGCCCGATTTTAGCTATACAGGCAATTGCTACATTAATCTTGTACAGGCATAAACCACAATTGGCTAAAATTGCTGGCAGCATATATATTTAACAGTGTTAGATAGCTCTCGTCGCTTCAATTCAATTAAATCATATAGGTGTAAGTATGCACTGGATTAAAACAACAATACTCGCTCTAGTATTCACAGGCATCAGCTTATCCGCATCTGCTGAGCCACAATCTCACACTCACATTAAACACATCACCAGCAGCTGGCCCGACGCACCTAAACAAATGGGACTACTGCAAGTTGCTCTCAACGAAACTGCCATTGCCACTTTGTATATAAAACTGGCGCAAACGCAAGCGACGGATCTCGCCTGGATTAAATTGCATATCAGCAGGGCCAAACATGCATTAGATGGCGCTCAATATGGAGATGGCGGGCTGGGTTACGGAGTGGTTAAAGCCGCCAGAGGCATTACAAAACATATACTTCTGGCAGCCAACTCACCGGATGCCTCTGTAAACGTGAAACTTCACAGCCAGCGGATAGTCGTAGGAGCCAACAATACAGCGGCGGTAGCGACTCAGATGCTGCTGATTTGTAACTCGGTCTCCAGCGCTATTTCCACTTCACAGGCACTGGCCCTGACTCGGCAGTTAGAAGAACTTTCCGGGATATTGTTAACAGGTGAAGACATCAACTATGACGGTGAAATTAATGTCATCCAAAAAGAGGGCGGCCTTACCTTCTCACAGCAACAGATAATCTTTATGGCCAGGGCAGAAGGGCTGATCAAAGTCAAAAAGTAGCCAGACTGGTAAGCCTTAACCCACAAAAAAGCCCTCGTTAAGAGGGCTTTTTAAGGAGCTAATTAATAAAAATTAATCTTCCTGAAGATCTTTCATAGAAAGCTTGATACGACCGCGAACATCGACATCTAGTACTTTAACTTTGATCATCTGATCCATCTTGATGTAGTCTGTCACTTTCTCAACACGCTTGTTGTCGATTTGTGAAATGTGCACCAGACCATCTTTACCAGGTAAGATGTTAACAAAGGCACCAAACTCTTCCAGACGTACCACTTTACCTTCGTAGATCTTACCAATTTCGGCTTCTGCAGTAATCCCCAACACGATATCAGTGGCTTTCTTCGCCGCTGCTTTATCCGCTGCATAGATACGCACAGTACCGTCATCATCTAGATCGATCATGGCGCCAGTTTCTTCAGTTATGCCGCGAATAGTAGCGCCGCCTTTACCGATAACGTCACGGATCTTCTCAGGGTTAATCTTGATCAAAGTCATCGCCGGAGCGTTGTCTGGTAGTTCAGGACGTGCGTAACCTATAGTTTGCGCCATCTCTTTCAAGATGTGAGTACGTGCTTCCAGCGCCTGATCAAGAGCAATTTCCATGATCTCTTCAGTGATACCAGTGATCTTGATATCCATCTGCAGTGCAGTAATACCCTGCTCTGTTCCGGCTACTTTAAAGTCCATATCACCTAAGTGATCTTCATCACCTAAGATGTCAGTTAAGATGGCGAACTTCTCGCCTTCTTTAACTAGACCCATGGCGATACCGGCTATAGGAGATTTTAGCGGAACACCCGCATCCATCATTGCCATAGAGGCACCACAAACAGAAGCCATAGAGCTAGAACCGTTAGATTCTGTAATCTCAGACACTAAACGTATAGTGTACGGAAAATCTTCCTGTGATGGCAGCATAGCGGCAACAGAGCGACGCGCCAGACGACCGTGACCAATCTCACGACGATTAGTAGAACCCATACGGCCCGCTTCACCAACTGAATACGGAGGGAAGTTGTAGTGCAACATGAACGGGTCTTTACGTTCGCCTTCGATAGCATCGATCAACTGCTGATCGCGTGAAGTTCCAAGCGTACAAGTAACAATTGCCTGAGTCTCACCACGAGTAAACAACGCAGAACCATGAGTACCAGATAGAATGTTAACTTCTGTATTGATTCCGCGAACAGTCTTACTATCACGACCATCGATACGCGACTGACCATTGACGATACGCTGACGAACAGTTGATTTTTCAAGGGCGCTTACAACACCTGAAACTTCTTTATCCGTAGCTTGACCTTCATCGCCTGATAACTCTGTAACGGCTTTAACGCGAAGTTCAGCCATCATTGCCTGGCGCTGCATTTTATCAGCAGTCTGGTAAGCAGTAGCGATACCCGCACCGACTAGCTCGGTAACTTGCGCTGTTAGTGCTTCGTTGGTCGCAGGTGCATTCCACTCCCATCTAGGCTTGCCCGCTTCAGCGGTTAATTCAGCGATGGCATCGATAGCACCCTGAAATTCAGTGTGAGCAAAAAGTACCGCACCTAACATTTCATCTTCGCTAAGCTCGTCAGCTTCAGATTCAACCATTAGTACCGCATCTTTAGTACCGGCAACAACCATGTTGAGTTCAGAAGTTTCAAGCTGCTCGTAAGTTGGGTTTACAATGTAGCCTGTTTCTTCTGTGAAACCTACACGGGCACAGCCAATCGGGCCGGCAAATGGGATTCCAGAGATAGACAGCGCCGCTGATACACCAAGCATAGCAGCGATATCAGGATCGTTGATTTTATCCGCAGACATAACCGTACAGATAACTTGTACTTCGTTCATATACCCTTTAGGGAATAGTGGACGAATTGGACGGTCTATTAAACGTGAGGTTAAAGTCTCTTTCTCAGAGGGACGAGCTTCACGCTTGAAGAATCCACCGGGGATCTTACCGACAGCGTAATACTTTTCTTGATAGTGTACTGACAGCGGGAAAAAGCCTTGGCCTTCTTTAGCAGCCTTAGCGCCAACTACTGTACATAGTACTTGTACGCCTTCGATGGTGACTAATACGGCACCTGTTGCCTGGCGTGCAATACGGCCAGTTTCTAGAGTAACTTCCTGGTTACCTAGTTTAAACTTCTTAATAATCGCTTCCACGATATATCCTCTTTTTTAATAATAACGATGCCAAAAGAGCGACTTAAGTAAATTGTTAAAAAGTGCCGGTACTCGTTTATTCTCTGCCAGAGCAAAAGATAAATGAGTACAGGCGGATGTTTTACTTAAGGGGTTTCTTTTGACGCTTACTTCAGTTTTTACAACTAGCAGAATTATAGGCTAAAAAAAATAAGCCGCTAGAAAAAAAGAGGGCCGTGCAAGCCCGGCCCAAGACTTTGTCTTAACGACGTAGCCCTAAACGCTTGATCAGATCAAGGTAGCTGTCTACTTTAGTCTTTTTCAAGTAATCAAGTAATTTACGACGCTGGTTTACCATACGGATTAGACCGCGACGTGAATGGTGATCGTGAATGTGTGACTTAAAGTGCCCTTGAAGAGCAAGGATGTTGGCCGTTAAAAGTGCTACTTGAACTTCAGAAGAACCAGTATCACCTTCTTCGCGACCATAATCCGCAACGATTTGCGCTTTCTCTACAGCTGATAATGCCATTTTCTACTCCAGTTTAATATGCAGATAAACAGGTTAGCCCTTGATTATCTTGATTAATGACACGATCTACCAAGCATATTTTTAGTAGGTCGCCAAATACCGGCCGTATTCTAGCACTGCCGGTGCTTTTTTTCTACTGCGTCAGATACGAATAAGCCCGCTATATTATGAACAAAGCCCATACAGGCGCTAACTTTCACTGGCTGTTAGCTGGTCGAAAGCAAGCGCTTGGAGCGCAAGATACCAGCATCATTAATTTCGCCTATGCCCAAAAACTTATCGTTTTCTTGCAAGTGTATTCTGACCAGCGGCTCTGCACTTTGCTGTAACTCAATAGGTTTGCCCTGAAACAGTAACAGTTGCTGGGCTTTATCTATGTTCAGCTTAGGAAAATGCTCAACCGGCGAATAACTTGGAATCATCAATGCATCCAAACGCTGGTTGCGCTGTTGCTCAGACTCGCCTTCAGTGGTTGCCGCCAGGGCATCCAGCTGCTCGATAGTGATCATCATCTGCGCTTTATAGGGGCCGGATTCCAGCCTGCGCAACACAGTTACATGAGCACCACAACCTAACATCAAGCCAAGATCTTCGACTATTGAGCGAATATAAGTACCTTTTGAACAACGCACATCCAAATCTAATTCACCCAGTTCTGGGCGATACTCTAACAACTCTATGCTGAAAATTGTAACCTGGCGGGATTTAACTTCAACTTTTTCGCCTTTACGCGCCAGCTTATACAGCGGTTGACCTTTGTATTTTAGCGCCGAAAACATCGAGGGAACTTGCTCTATTAGACCGCTGAAATGTTTGAGTAACAGCTCTTTGATTAAGTCTTCGTCGACGTGCTGACCAATCTCTAGTCGCTCAATCACTTTGCCGTCGGCGTCAGATGAGTCGGTTCTAATACCTAGTTTAGCAGTGGTTTGATAGCGCTTGTCGGCATCCAGAAGGAACTGTGAGAACTTAGTCGCCTCGCCAAAAGTGAGTGGTAACATACCTGTAGCCAGCGGATCTAAGGCACCTGTGTGCCCAGCTTTAGCGGCGCCATAGAGACGTTTTACATATTGTAAAACACCGTTTGAACTAACCCCCGGGGGTTTATCCAATAAAAAAACGCCGTCTAATTGACGGCCTTTATGTCTTCTTCCCATTACATCTACCCAGTATTATTCACTATCGTTGTCAGCTTGGCTCTGTTCTTTAGCTTTGCTGTCGCGCACAGTTTTCTCGATCAAGCTGTGCAGGCGACGACCGCGATCTATACTGGCATCATAATGGAAACGTAGTTTAGGCACGGTACGCAACTGCATGTCCCGAGCTAATTCTGTACGCAGGAACCCCGCCGCATCTTTTAATACTTCAGCGGCTGCTTTAACAGCATCTTCTTCTTTCTGATCACCAAAAGGCATCACAGTGAAGTACACTTCGGCATACCCTAAATCACGGGCAACTTTGATGAAACTAATTGTCACCATGCCTAGGCGTGGATCTTTGACCTCGCGTTGAATGAGCTGGGCGAGATCTCTTTGCATCTGCTCGGCTATACGCTGGGTCCGGCTATATTCTTTGGCCATTGGTCTTTCTTACCTATATTGAGCCCCGGCAGCACCGGGACTCTATTGCGCTATTGACTATCTTGTAGTTAGTCGATAGTTCTAGCGATTTCTACTGTGTCAAATACTTCGATCTGATCACCGACTTTAACATCGTTGTAGTTCTTCACCCCGATACCACATTCCATACCCTGGCGTACTTCTGCAACCACATCTTTAAAGCGACGTAGCGATTCCAGCTCGCCCTCGTAGATAACTACGTTATCGCGAAGCACACGGATGCGCTTGTTACGGAATACCGACCCTTCAGTAACCATGCAACCAGCAACTAGACCGATCTTAGGTGAACGGAACACATCACGCACTTGAGCAATACCAACAATCTCTTCACGTAGTTCAGGAGACAACAATCCGCTCATCGCCTGCTTAACGTCATCAATGATGTTGTAGATGATGCTGTAATAGCGTAACTGAATGCCTTCGCGATCGACAATCGCCTTGGCCTGTACATCTGCACGCACATTGAAGCCAACCATTAACGCGGAAGAAGCCAGCGCTAAGTTTGCATCAGTTTCAGCGATACCGCCGACACCAGAGGAGACAATGACTACTTTAACTTCATCGGTAGACAGATCTTCAAGCGCTGTTGTCAGTGCTTCTAACGAGCCCCTTACATCAGTTTTTAGAACGATATTAAGAGTCGCTACTTCACCGGATTCCATGTTAGCAAACAAGTTTTCAAGCTTAGACGCTTGCTGTCTTGCCAACTTAACTTCTCTGTATTTGCCCTGACGGAACAAGGCAACTTCACGCGCCTTCTTCTCGTTGGATACCACAGTAAATTCAGCACCCGCCTGAGGCGTACCATCTAGACCGATGATTTCTACCGGCATTGAAGGACCAGCTGTAATGGCAGGCTTACCATCTTCATCCATCATTGCACGGACACGACCATAGTGCAGACCCGCTAGCACGATGTCGCCCTTGTTTAAGGTACCGGACTGAACCAGTACAGTAGCCACAGGACCACGCCCTTTTTCCAGACGAGATTCAATGACTATTCCCTGACCTTGACCAGACTCAACCGCTGTCAGTTCTAATAATTCAGCTTGTAGTGAAATCGCTTCTAGTAGCTTATCAATACCTTCACCGGTTTTCGCCGATACTTTGATAAACTGCACGTCACCACCCCACTCTTCCGGGATAACATCTAACGCAGCTAGCTCGTTCATGACACGATCTGGATCGGCTTGCTCTTTTTCTATTTTGTTGACTGCGATGACCAGAGGAACACCGGCAGCTTTTGCGTGCTGCACTGCTTCCTTGGTCTGTGGCATAACGCCATCATCTGCGGCAACAGCCAGTACAACAATGTCAGTCAATTGAGCACCACGGGCACGCATCGCTGTGAAGGCTGCGTGACCAGGTGTATCTAGAAAAGTAATCACACCTTTAGAGGTCTCTACCCGGTAGGCACCTATGTGCTGGGTAATGCCACCGGACTCACCAGAGGCAACCCGAGAAGAGCGTATATTGTCCAGCAGCGATGTTTTACCGTGGTCAACGTGGCCCATTACGGTTACAACAGGTGCGCGACTCATTGCATCACCGGCAGTTACAACAGATTCCAACAATGCCTCTTCGATCGCATTATCAGCCATTGGCTTAGCGACATGACCCATTTCTTCAACCACCAAAATAGCAGTATCTTGGTCAATCACTTGGTTGATGGTCGCCATAGCGCCCATTTTAAACATGACTTTGATAACTTCAGCGGCTTTCACTGACATTTTCTTCGCAAGTTCCGCCACTATGATACTTTCTGGCACTGCTACTTCATGAACACGAGCTGCTTGTGGCTCAGTGAAACCATGCTGGTTCGGGCTACCCGAAGTCAATACAGCAGGTTTAGATCTAGCATTGCGCGAAATCTTACCACGACGGTTACGCTTATCGCCTTTGTTAGATCCCGTTGACTTGCCTTTGGCACCCCGGGCAGGCTTCTTCTCTTCACGAGCCGGTTTTTTATGTACCGGAGCTTGCTTTGGAGTGGCCTGGGCAATGGCATCCGCTTTGCGCTGCTCTTCTGCATCTTCTTTAGCAATGCGTACCGCATCTTCCTCGGCTTTCTTTTGTGCTAAATTTTCTGTTGCTAGGCGTTCTGTTTCATGAGCAGCATGCTCTTTAGCTGATGCAGCAGCAGCCTTATCGGCTTCTTTCTCTGCTTCTTGACGCTCTTGATCTCTGCGCTTGTCTTCGGCCAATTCCTGAGGACTCTTATCAGTAGATACCGGCGCCTGTGGAGCGGACGTCGGAATTTTTGGTGTTTCTAGCGCTTTAGCTTCTTTATCGACAACCTGACTATCAACTGCTACAGCTGCTGGTGCTGTAACTGCTTCAACTGGGCTCTCAACTGGACTTTCAGCTACAGTCTCTTCAGCTTGTGGCTCAAGTTCAGTGCGCTTGACATAAGTACGGGTTTTACGCACTTCTACATTGACAGTTTTTCGAGTCGACCCGCTAGTTTTAAGCTGGCTGGTAGATTTACGCTTCAAACTGATTTTCTTTGGCTGTCCACTCTCCTGTGCTTCGCCTTCACCGTGCGCTCGCTTCAAATGTGTTAACAGTGCCTGGCGCTCTTCATCAGAGACCTTAGAGTCCTGCTTTTTATCTTTAATTCCCGCTTCGGCCATCTGTGTAAGCAAACGCTCTGGGGATACGCCGATAACCTCGGCTAGTTCGGTAACTATTACTTCTGACATATTTTTACTCCTACCTCGGTTTACGCTTCATCCGCGAACCAAGGAGCGCGGGCTGTCATAATATATTGTGCAGCTAATTCTTCAGTCATACCTTCTATGTCGAGCAGCTCTTCAACAGACTGCTCTGCAAGATCTTCCATAGTGATAATTTTGTGAGCTGCCAGCAAGAAAGCAAAATGCTTGTCCATGCCTTCCATGTTCAGTAAATCATCGGCAGGGTCAGCTTTTTTCAGAACTTCTTCAGTTGCCAATGCCTGATTTAGCAAAGCATCTTTAGCACGAGTCCTTAACTCATCGACGATATCTTCGTCAAAACCGTCAATTTGCAGCATCTCTTCTACTGGAACGTAGGCAACTTCTTCTAAGGTACTAAAACCTTCGTCAACCAGAACACCGGCGACATCTTCATCGACATCCAATGCTTTGATAAACTTTTCTACGATAGAGCCCACTTCTGACTCTTGTTTCTTAGCGGCGTCTTCTTCAGTCATGACGTTTATTTCCCAGCCGGTAAGCTCAGATGCTAAACGTACATTTTGACCACTGCGGCCAATGGCCATCGCCAACGCCTCTTGTGCAACGGCAACATCCATTGCATGTTTGTCTTCTTCAACTACGATAGAAACAACTTCTGCAGGTGACATGGCATTTATCACCAACTGAGCCGGGTTGTCGTCCCAAGTGATGATATCAACACGCTCGCCGCCCAACTCATTGGAAACAGCCTGCACTCTTGCACCACGCATGCCGACACAGGCACCAACAGGGTCTATACGACCATCGTTAGTTTTAACCGCAATTTTTGCTCTTGAGCCTGGATCGCGTGCAGCGGCACGTATTTCAATGACCTGCTCGGAGACTTCTGGTACTTCCAGGCTAAACAGTTCAATCAACATTTTCGGGCTAGTACGTGATAACACTAACTGAGGACCACGGCCTTCCGTACGGATTTCGTGCAACACTGCCCGCACTCTATCACCGATGCGAAAAACTTCTCTGGGAAGAATATTCTCACGCGGTAACAATGCTTCAGCGTTATTACCCAGATCGATAATAATGTTGTCGCGGGTAACTTTTTTAACTGTCGCCGAAATCAACTCACCAACTCGGTCACGGTACATTTCAACAACTTTAGCGCGTTCGGCTTCACGAACTTTTTGCACTATCACTTGTTTTGCAGTTTGCGCTGCAATGCGACCAAACTTTACTGATTCGATCTGCTCAACGTGCACATCACCGATGTTCAGCTCAGTGTCCACTTCAGCAGCTTCTTGCGAAGTCCACTCAGTACCTAAAATTGCGACACCTTCATCGCCAACCACTGTCCAGCGGCGAAAAGTGTCATAATCACCTGTGGAGCGGTCAATTTTAACGTATATATCTGATTCTTCATCTTCGAAGCGTCTTTTTGTCGCCGTTGCCAGCGCCAACTCGATTGCCTCGAAAATAATTTCTTTAGATACATCCTTTTCGTTCGAAACTGCCTCTGCTACCAGCAAGATTTCTTTGCTCATATCAATGCCTCGCTATTGTTCCCTGCTGGTACCTAACTATGTATTTGGTACCAATTAGTTATTTTGGAATTTATTTAAATTGTGGTTCTATTTGAGCTTTATCGATGTAGTCAATTGGTAACAGATATTCTTCGTTATCTACTTCCAACACTACCTCGTCGCCCTCAACGCCTTTGAGGAGACCCTTGAAATTCCTGCGCCCGTCAAATGGCATCCGTAATTTAATCTTCACTACACTGCCAGTAAAAGCAACGTAATGCTCCAGCTTGAATAATAAGCGATCCATTCCCGGAGATGACACTTCCAATGCGTAGTGACCGGCAATAGTATCTTCAACGTCTAGAATACCGCTGGCCTGATGGCTCATTTGAGCACAGTCATCAACTGAAACCCCATTCTCACCATCGATGTAAATGCGTAAAATGCTATCTTTTCCCTGAGAGAGGTATTCGATCCCCCAAAGCTCAAAGTCCATGGATTGAGCAATTGGCTCCAGCATTTCTTGTAAACGTTTTAACTTTGCAGACACTACACACCTATAATTTTGCGAACCCGGTTGTTTAACAACAGCAGTTCTGTAACAAAAAATGGGCCCTACAGGCCCACTTCTTAACTAGAGCAGCGACCGTCAGGCATCAACCTAAACAATTACTTCCCTCTAATCACGAAAAAGCCCCTAAAAAGGGGCCGGAACAACGGGCGATTAATGAACTATGCAAGTGCATCGAGTTCAACAACCCCTTATTTCTAAACGATAAACCGAATCTACCGTTTGCTAGCAAAACAACTACTAGACTTAAAATTCTTTTTCGATTTAAAAATAAGAATTTATCTTACTTTTCTATCAAAGTATCAGCAGCGTAACTACTTACTACTTACTACTTACTACTTATATTTTTGGTAGCGGGGGCAGGATTTGAACCTACGACCTT
>ASZI01000139.1 GCA_000416315.1 Osedax symbiont Rs2
TGAGCAACAAAGTGAGGCGTATCCAGCACACAATCGGCGATAAACTTCATCACAGGTTCAATCGCATACTTACTGTCATAGTTATTACTAAAGACCCCAAGGCTGATCATTGGCAGCGGCTCAAATCCTTGTTCTGGCCCCAGTACCGTCATAGTCGGCAGCAGCGAAGATTTACTCAGCACCCCCACAGCCAACCCGGCTTCAATGACCTTTTGTACCCCTGAAATGTTCATAGTGGTCACCGCACAATACCAGGGGCGACCTTGTTGATCTAAAGAGTTAATGGCTGCCTGGCGATAGAAACAAGGGTGTGGCAGCACTGCAAGGGGCACTGGTGCTTCACGCTCTGGTATCCCCAGCGGGCCGGTGGCCCAGCAAAGTTGTTCGCAAAACAACTCTTGCCCATGTTGGTTATTTTCGCCGCGCGCTGCGATGATAACATCCAGTTTCCCCTGGGCTAGTTCTGCATGCAGTTTGCTGCTCAGATCAATGCGTAAACGCAAATCAAGACGCGGATAAGCACGCTTCACTCTGGAGATAATTTCCGGCAGCCTATGCGGGGCCAGATATTCGACTACCCCTAATCGCAAAGTGCCCTCGATCTCAGTTTGGGTTAATCGAAGCACGGTTTCATCGTTGAGCTTTAACATGCGGTGCGCGTAGCCCAGTAGCATTTCACCTTGCTCAGTTAACAGCGGAACGCGCTTGCTTCTTTCGAACAGCTTGTGGCCAATGGTTGCTTCAAGGCGCTTTATTTGCACACTGACGGCAGACTGGGTACGCAACAGCGTTTTTGCCGCTGCAGTAAAACCTCCCCTTTCCACCACTGTGACAAAACACCGTAATAAATCTATATCCAAATTGACGCGTCGCATGGGCTCTCCTGTTGAAAAATATAGAGACAGTAATGGCTAAGTAATACCGGGCTCCTTCGAAGGTGGCTTAGTTTACGTCATTCCATTTCATCATGGTATGCATAATAATTATTCGTTTTATTTATGGTAACTGCACAGGTATTCTTCGACTATACAACTAAATTTGACCGCTGTGTGCTGATCTGAATAGACAACTGCCAGCGGCTGCACACCCATAAAAATAAGTCACAAGGAATACAACAATGATTTACGCTGATCTAAAAGGAAAGCGTGCCTTAGTCACAGGCGGCGCCTCGGGTATTGGCCTGGCTACCGTTGAAAAGCTAGCCAACTGCGGTGCAACTGTCGCTATAAACGATCTCCCAGGCAGCAAGGTTCTGGCAGAGCAAGTCGCACGCTTAACAGAGCTGGGCTTAGATGTGTTGGCCGCTGAGGGTGATGTAAGCGACCCGGGCGATGTTATACGTATGTTCGATAAGGCTGTGGCCAGTATGGGTGGGCTGGATTACCTAATTAACAATGCCGCGACACCTGGCACAAAAGATACCATTGCAGAATCTGACTTAAACGCTCAAGACGAAGTGTTTTGGGACAAACTGTTATCGGTTAATTTAGTGGGACCTTTTCGCTGTATTCGCGCGGCGCTGCCACACCTGAGTGAAGATGCAGCCATCGTCAACGTCGCCTCAGTGGCCGCTATGGGTGGTGGTGCCAGCAGTACTGTTTACGCATCGACTAAAGGCGGTCTGATCACTATGACCCGTGAGTTGGCCAGGGGTCTGGGCCCTAATGTTCGGGTCAATGCGATTGCCCCTGGCTGGGTTAAAAGTTCGGGCTGGGATTGTAGCTGGGATGATGCGGATGCAGATAAAGCGGCTCAAGGATTGCCCCTTAAACGTATAGGTGTTCCCGAAGATTATGCTGAGGCAATATTCTATCTGTGCGCCGGTGCCGGTTATATCACCGGACAGACACTGATTGTAGATGGCGGTTTGCTCGCCTGATAATTATTTTTTAAAGGAATATAGATGAGTAAGGAAGTCGTAATTCTCAGTGCTGTACGTACGGCCATAGGCACTTATGGTGGTAGTTTAAAAGATATCCCGCCGAGTCAACTGGCGACAATTTGTGTCAGTGAAGCTGTTGCCAGGGCGAAGATTGATCCACATAGCGTAGAGCAGCTGGTATTGGGAAATGTGATCCATACCGAGGCCAGAGATATGTACATAGCCAGAGTTGCCGCACTTGAGGCGGGACTCTCGCAACACAGCAGCGCTCTGACGCTCAATCGACTCTGTGGTAGCGGTTTGCAAGCGCTGATTTCTGCAGCTCAGTCGCTAATGCTCGGGGATGCGACTGTTGCCGTTGCCGGGGGAGCAGAGAGCATGAGCCGCGCTGGGTATTTAGCACCATCAATGCGTTGGGGACAACGTATGGGGGATGCGAGCATGATCGATATGATGACCGGTGTATTAACTGACCCCTTTGGCAATGGCCATATGGGAATCACTGCAGAGAACCTGGCCAAAAAATACAATATCGATCGTCAGCAACAAGATCAATTGGCCCTGCAAAGCCACACACGTGCACAATACGCCATTGAACAAGGTTTCTTTAAACAACAGATAGTCCCTGTGGCGCTGAACAGACGTAGCGGCCCGCAATTCTTTGATACTGATGAGCACTTGCGCCAGAACCCCTGCCTTGAGGATTTCAGTAAGCTGCGGCCAGTGTTTAAAAAAGACGGTCTTGTAACCGCCGGTAATGCCTCTGGGTTAAACGATGGCGCCGCTGCATTGGTACTAATGGAATCACAAGCCGCTGAGCAACAAGGGCTAACAGCGCTGGCGCGCATCGTTGCCTACGGACACTCGGGTGTGGATCCCGCCCTGATGGGCATAGGTCCGGTTAAAGCGGTAGAAAACGCCCTGCAACGCGCGGGTTTAAGCTTGTCTGATATGGATGTCATTGAATCAAATGAAGCATTCGCAGCCCAGGCTTGTGCTGTGTCCCAGGCGCTGGGACTGGATCCGTTTAAGACCAATCCTAATGGTGGCGCTATTGCACTGGGGCACCCTATCGGGGCATCCGGCGCTGTGATTACGGTCAAAGCTATTTATGAGTTACAGCGAAGCGGTGGTCGCTACGCCCTGATTACAATGTGTATCGGCGGCGGTCAGGGCATTGCACTGATCATTGAAGCCATTAACTAACAATAGATAGGGCCTGGGGCTGCAAATCTGCTAGCAACCAGGCCAAAATAATCAAGTATTAAGGTATATAGCAATGAAAGCAGCAACATTTAACAGTTTTGGTCCCGCTTCAGAAGTTTTGCAGGTAATTGATCTCGAACAACCACAACCCAGTGCTGGGCAAGTGCTGATTCGCATGCATACCTCAGGGGTTAACCCCTCTGATACTAAAAAGCGTGATGGCGCCTTCCCCAACTTACTCGATAACGGCGCTGTCATCCCCAACAGCGATGGCGCGGGTGTCATTGAAGCGGTGGGCATGGGAGTAGCGCATTCACGCATTGGTGAGCGGGTCTGGGTTTATCAGGCACAGTTTGCACGTCTGCACGGCACTGCGGCTCAATATCTGGCCATCGCCAGTGAACGAGCGGTTACTCTGCCCGATAACACATCATTCGCAGAAGGTGCTTGCATGGGTATCCCGGCGATGACCGCCCATCGCTGCGTATTTGCCGATGGAGATGTCGAAGGACAATTAGTATTGATTACCGGTGGCGCTGGCCGTGTCGGTCACTATGCCATTCAATGGGCCAAACAAGCTGGTGCAACTGTCATAACAACCGCCAGTAGTGAAGAATCAAAACAGCACTGTATCGAAGCCGGAGCCGATTTGGTGGTCAACCATAAAGATCCAGAAATGATTGCACAAGTGCTGAAATTTACATCTGGAGCGAAAGTCGACCGCATTGTCGATGTTGAGTTTGGCGCCAATTTGGACAACAGTTTACAGCTGCTGCGTGTAGGCGGTGTTATCGCCTCCTATTCATCAACGGTAGTCCCTGAGCCAGTTCTGCCTTTTAAGCAAATGATGTTTATGGATCTGACCATTCGCCTGGTGATTGTCTATGCCATGCCCGAGCAGGCAAAAAAAGCGGCAATTACCGACATCACTCAAGCTCTGGGGCAAAACCGATTGCAGCATCGCATAGCGGCACGCTACCCGCTGCAGCAAATAGCCCAGGCCAATGATAAAATTGAAGGCAGCGGATTCTATGGATCAGTCATCTTAGATATCGACTAATAGACTGCTAATGCCTTAGCTTAGCGCGAACCACCTAAGGCATTGCATTTCAGTAAATCATTAAAATCAATTTGTTACAGAGTTTAATTGATCTAGAAACTAGCAGCACAAACAGAGAGTCAGCATGACTGATCCTCTGCCAATAACTTTACTGACAACTAATAACATTTAGCTTGTGAGCTGTTTCGAGCACTCAGTTTGTTAATGGCTAATGTTAAAATGCATCTCTAGCTCATCTAAAGATCCACTGACAAACAACAACAGCGCTTTTCTCGCCTGCCCTTGTGAAAATGTAGGATTACATAAATCGCAAATCCCTTGGGTTTGGCACAGACCAAAGTATGAAGACATGACGGCTGGAAATTTTGTTTCAGCGTTAAAATGCAGCACATCGCCCTCAATATATGCAGAGATCCACAGTAGTTTTTGTTGATGTTCTGCGATGATTGACAGTGTCGGCAGGCATTTTTGCAGCAGTTGCGCTTTCTCAGCTTCTGCGAGCCAGGCAAAATCATCAAAAGCTTTGATCGCCTGACGATGGCTCACGTCAGTCACAGTGTCGAACTGTTGCTGGCTGTGGTGTGCATATTGTAAATTAAGATCCATCGCTAACTCCTTTGCTTTAGGAAACAGCAGTTAAGTTCGGTATCTTCTGTATCAGTGAAAAAGGCTAATTAAGTTGCATTATAGCGCAAAATGATCAGCTCTTTGTAAAGGCACAGTTAGCAATTGAGTGGGATCTGGTGCTTGTATATATCGCTGTGTTTAGCTGTTTAGAGCTTCAGTGGTGTTATTGGCTGAGCCTCAATACAGAACAGAGATAACCATTATTTTTACTGTCAAATTGCTGTAGTACTTTAAAGCCTGCACTTAGGTATAAGTTTCGGGCGCTGTAATTGCCCTCAAGCACATAAGTACTAGCCTTGGCCCCAATAGCAGATAAGCCTTGCTGCAGTAATTGTCGTCCAATGCCCTGACGGTGGAAGTCCGGGTCTACATACAGCCAGCTCACCTCGGTTTTATCGGTGCCGACAAATCCCACCATCTTATCCTCGATACAGGCGACATGTTTAAGGGAGCGCTTAAAAACCAAAATATCAGGTTTATCTTCAGCCAGAGGTACAAACGCCCGGGCATCACACGACCCTAGCAGCTCTATAAGCCGAGCTTGATCGTGAATCCTGCAACTTTCAATCCAGTCCGTTTCCTGATATTTTCGAATCACCAATGCAGACAAGCTAACTCCCCCACTTCCAACTTCCAACTTTCTATAACCACTTATCTTTCACTTGGCCGTACTGGAAATAGCCCCACTGACCAATGCGTCGCAGCGGTGCCAGTGGGAATTTTTTCAGCGGTTGTTGGTACAGCGGCAAGTTAGGCACTGTAAGCCCCGCGACTTTTTCCGCCAGCCGTTTACCTGCCTGTACTGAAAAGGCCACTCCGCTGCCACAGTAGCCCATACTGTAAAACACCCGATTTTTTTCACATTGATAGATGTGTGGTATATCGTCGATCGAGACACTGATCCAACCTGACCAGGCATAGTCATACTGCAAATCAGCGAGTGGCGGAAAGCTACTTTTTAAAACTTTTAGCAAGCGCTGCGAGAAATAAGGATCATCAGCGCCTTTTCCGGTTATCGCCCCCCTGCCACCAAATAGAATACGGTTATCGGGTAACTTGCGGTAAAAGTATTTAAGTGCACGGGTATCCATCACCACATTTTGCGTTAAAAAATTACAAGCTCGCAGCTGTTCTTCACTCAGTGGCGCAGTCACTATGACTTGAGATAGCACCGGCAAAGTGCGGTTATTGATTAAATGATGAAAATTTTTCGGGGTATAACCGTTAGTCGCAATCACTACTTTTTTGGCTTTTATCTGGCCCTTGGCAGTGGTTAGTATCTGGTTATCACCCTCCTCACGCCAACTTTGCACACTGGAATGGCTATGAATTTTTACACCCTCAGCACGGGCTAACTTATGATATCCCCAGGCTAACTTTAATGGATTCAAGCCAAAACCATCACTGTAACGAATGGCCCCATAAGCATTCTGATCGTCCATGTACTGCTCGCGCAATTCACCTTGAGATAAAATTTCTACCTGGTAGCCAAATCGTTGCTGTTGTAGTTTTGCCTGCTCAATCAAGGCCGGGAAAACGGCAGCTTTATGCGCTAGCTTTAAAAAGCCACTGCTCTGTCGATCACAGTCAATTCCCTCTGCAATTAAACTTTCGACCCGAGCGACTCCCTGGCACATTTCATCATAGATACCATGCATGACCTCGCCTCCCCACTGCTGCTCCATCTGCGCATAAGTTTTACGCCCTGTCGACTTCAAGATGAATCCTGCGTTGCGACCACTGCAGCCCCATGCGCTTTTATTTGCCTCAAGTACGTGGGCTTTAATGCCGTGCTCTCGAGCCAGATACAAGGCACAAGACAATCCAGTGTATCCCGCTCCGATAATCACCACATCCGCATCAATATCTGACTCTAAAATACCATCGTCTTCAGGGGCATCGGCCCCCTGGCTGGCCCAATAACTCTCGGGGTAAGGCTCGCCGCAACCGGGGGTAGTCTCTATCATTGGATCGTACATTTATTTCTTCGAACCTCTGCTGCTGAATCGGGGTAATCCATCTAACAATAAAGCGGCTATGTTCGACAAGTCATTAGACGGTTTTTTAATATATTGATGTTTTTTATTTAAACACAGACTTGACCATTTACTCACCGCCAGCTTATATTTGCTTAACTTTATGATCAAATAGAGACATTGCAGATGAATCTGACTTTTAGAAATTTATCCCGCGACGATTTTGACGCTGTTATCGCACTGGCAACTCAAGTGCACGGCGAAGGCTATGTCGATAGCCAAGCGTTAGAGCAATGGTTCAAACAAGGCATTCAGCAACAGATAAATGCCAGTTATGTCGCACTCAATGACAACAGCTTAATCGGCTATCGGATTACTTTTTCTGCAGGGCAATGGCAAATAGATGATTGGTGTAGCCCACAACTTTGGGGCATTGAGCCGCAAAAGGTCTGTTATTTTAAATGCAATACACTGGCTGAGGGCTTTCGCGGACAAGGTATTGGCCCTAAATTATTGTCTCTTTCAATACATGCGGCGCAAAAGCAAGGAGCCCTGGCTGGAATAGCGCATTTGTGGAAGCAGAGCCCGGGCAATAGCGCAGTCAATTACTTTAGCAAATGCGGTGCCAGATACATCAATACCCACCTCAGCAAATGGAATGCAGATTGCCAAACGGGCTATATCTGCACCCTTTGTGGCGATGATTGCCACTGCGATGCTCAGGAGATGTTGATAGAATTTGCTATTGACTAGTTAACCGACAAAAAACTCTGCTCAGCAGATACCGATCGCAGCATAAACTTGCTCTACGGATGCCGGATTTTTGAAATAAAGCACCTGCAATCCCATCTCCCGGGCATTGGCAATGTTATCTAGGTTGTCATCCACAAACAGGCAGCTAGCGGGATCTAGTTGATATTTTTCAAGTATAGCGGTAAAGGGCGCTGAACTTTTTTTAGTAGCAGCAATTTCATATGACCAAACAATGGCTGTAAAATACTCAAAGAAGCTGTGTTTATTGGTTATATATTCCACCCACACTTCACAGTGGTCGCTAAGCAAATACAACTGACAATGCGTTGCTACATTTTTAAGTAATGCTTCAGTATAGACATAAGGGCTGTCGAACATTTGTAGACAATGGTGATCAAATATGTCTATGTAATTGTCACTTAGCCCCGCTGTTTCAAGAAAAGATGCCCGGTATTGAGGATAAGAGATGTTACCTTTTAACAACTTATCTAGCTTATTATCGACTTCATAGTAAGGGTAGCTACCCATTGCTTTGGCAATAAGTTCTGCTGATTTAGCAGTGCTATGTTGTAACTTATCTTCAACGCCGATAAGCCCAGGTAACAGCACTTTAGACAAATCGAAAATTACATTTTAATCACTGAGGCTCCCGCTATCAATAGCGTTGAAGGCTGCTTTACTGAAACTCTTTGAATTCGGCCAGATCACCTTTAATATCATACCAGGATGCTTTCTGTGATACCCAGATATGCTGTTTCTCCGTTGCGTCGGGGTCATCATCTAATGAACCTAAGCGTAAAATAATATGTTCTGTATTCTCTCTTTTAGCATAGATTTGTGTGCCGCAGTGACTACAAAAACATCGGTACTTGCCGGGTGATGATTCATATTCAGACAGCGGTGTTTCACTGGATAAATGAAAGTCATTGTCACTGACCATAGCCACACTGGAAAATGCGGAGCCATGGGCTTTACGACATGACTGACAATGGCAATGTATTATATCACCCACTTCGCCTGATATTTGATACATCACTTTGCCACAAAGACAGCTTCCATTGATCATCTTACCTCCCCTCTAGAGCTACCTTTAAGTTGTTGCAATACATATCTCATATCTGAATAGTTCACTGGCTGTCATTCAATCGCTTATAAATCGAATCTTATCAACGACTCATCGTCCCTATGACAAATTTAAAAGTCATCCCGCGGCATCATAGCGTTTGCCGTTTTCAATCTCGTCTTGCTCGGTGATGGCAAAAATATCGGCGGCGACTATTTTTGCAGGGCGCAGTTCACCTGACTCTTTTCGTTGAATAAAACGTTCCACCGCTGGGAAATCTTCTGCTGTTGCCTTACGGATATTGGCCTGCATGTCTGTATCAATCACCCCCGGACCAATATTGATGGCTGTAAAGGGCTGAGACTCAAAATTCTGCTCCAGAGCGACACTGGCTATGAAGTTTTCCAATCCGGCTTTAGCAGCGCAATATAATGACCAGCCGGGATAGCCTGCCAACGCTGCACCTGATGAGATATTGGCCAAGGTTTTTTTGCCGCTATGGTCCTGAAAATGAGCTAGCGTTTCACAGATAAACAACAGCGCTGATGTAAAATTAATATTCGTATTATCAACTACATGGTCTCTGTTTTTCTTTGAGGCAGGCCCCATTGGGTTCAAGGTGCCGGCATTGTTAATCACCACAATTTCCTGCCACTCGATGGCCGCTAGAGGCGCTAGTGCCTTGGCAATGACGGTTGCAGATTCTTTGCTATTGGACAAGTCTATTGATACTGAAAATGGATGAGGTGCTGTGCGAGAGAACTCAACAATGGAAAAACCATGTCGCTGATACTTATTGCACAATGCTAGTCCGAGCCCTTTTGAGCCACCGCTTATTATTAATAATTTCATCTTTGTCCCTGATAAGGCTGAGCCGAAAATAGCGATTAGATTGCAGATGATTCCCTTTAAGGCCTACCTAATTTATATCAGCAGGCACTTATGGGTATTCAATCGCACTGAATATTAACACTTTATTTCAGGCAGCAAGAATTATTTCAGCTTTCCAGAAACTGTTTCTTATCCAGCTATACAGTCACAGTCACAGTCAC
>ASZI01000140.1 GCA_000416315.1 Osedax symbiont Rs2
TTTTTATGTGTCTAATACAATCTAACAATTACATCTTTTTTAACGCTTGAAGAGCCTTAGTGAAACCACTGAGTGAAACAGGGAAGTACACCGCCTCACCGGTCTCTTTAGCCAGGAAGCCCAACACCCCTCTGGCACCGCGCTTAAACTGAGATAACATGCGTTTATCCAGCGGAAAAGCTATGGCACACTCTTTTTCAGTGCACTGTGCTTGCAGGTGAATAGATTTGTTTTTATCCACCTTAAATTGGATATCTTTAGTCGGATCTAATTTGGTTGTCACCCTCAAAGTGACTATCGGAAATTTAGGGTGCTGCGCCAAATCTACAGTAGTAATCATTAAAGGCGTTTTACCGTCTGCTGAAAATCCTTGCAACAAGAAGCAAAACTCTTTGTCCAGCTCTACCTGGCAACGACCTTGCCAGTCTTTGTACTGCTTACCGTCTATTGCTCCAGCAAAACTAAGCTGGCCAATAATTGAGAGTAAAACGCCCATCAGCGCTAGCGTAAAACTGTTTTTTTTCATTGCTAATTCCCTTTTTTAATACAGAGATAAAAAGCTGAAAACTTATTATTCACTATATCAAGTAACTGTATAGACACTCTTTTTCAACATTCAAAGTGCTAGAAAGACACTATAAAGTAGTATAGGGGATATTCAATAAAAAATTATAAAGATCTCCTCAAAAAGGACTAACTACAAGGTACGAGCTTAAAATTCACGACTTGCGACTCACGATTTATTACTTTAGTTCTCACATCCGGTAAATGGTTATGCCATAGAGCAGGCTAAAGGCAAACAGTGCCAAGACCAGCAGCGGCCTTATTTTCAGTAAAATAGGCGGCAACTTGTGAGGGTGAGAAATAAAAATGGCCGTTATCAACATAAGTGAACCGGACATCAGGGCGGCATTGCCCCATCTCTCGCCCAAATGCTGGCTAGCATACCAGAGCACATTCCACAATCCGCCACTAAAAACCAGGCCGGCGACCCCCTTGATAATAAGCGGCGGCAATCTCTGCACCAGGCGAATCAACGGCAATCTAGTCGCGAATATCACTCCGAGTAGCATTGTTCCTGCCATTATCGAGCCCATAGGTAACATACTGTTCTCCAACATAAATAATTTTCATACCTCTTCTTACGCAGCAACCCCAAGCTTAGATTCGAAAATAGTTAGTTTTGTACTGTACATAGCGACGCTTTTAAATATGATGGCAGGCAAAGCAATGTTTAATAATACAACCTAAGGCTCAAAAGATGCGCACACTCACTGTTGGTATTTTAGAAATGGGAATCCCCCCTGAGGGCTATCGAGAAAAATATGGTAGCTATCCGGATATGTTTAGCCAGTTATTGAGCAAGAGTGACAGCCAATTGAGTTTCAAGTTTTTTCCGATATTGGATGGCGATATTCCCGGAGACCCTCAACAATGCGATGCCTGGTTAATCACTGGTTCCAAGTACGGTGTTTATGAAGATCACTGCTGGATTGAGCCCGTCTCTGACTTAATTCGCGCTGCCTACAGCGCAGACATTCCGATGATTGGTATCTGTTTTGGCCACCAGCTCATTGCTCAGGCGCTGGGCGGAAAAGTGCAGAAATCCGACAAGGGCTGGAGCCTAGGGGTCACTGAGTATCAAATACACAACAAAATGCCCTGGATAACAGACGACAGCGACCGCTTTGCTATCCAGGCCTATCACCAAGATCAAGTGATCGAGTTACCTAAGGATACCCAAGTCGTCGCAGCTTCTGATTTTTGCCCTTATGCAGCACTGAATTTCAATGGCCGCGCTATCAGTTTTCAGGGTCACCCGGAGTTCGCAGCTCAGTACACAAAAGCGCTGTTAATCAACAGACGCGGGCTGAAAATGCTGCCAAGAGAACTGAGCACACAAGCGATTGAGAATATCGACAAGCCAATAGACCAAAGCTTAGTCGGCACTTGGATCTGCCAATTTCTACGTCACAAGCTGAGCGCGTAGGTAAAAAAAGCGCGCAGTTGGCTGAGCTAAATGACAGCTCTGAAAATAAAGTTTAACGCTCAGATAAGCTGCTGATAATTGGACACTGCTCAACAACTTCGCTACTTGGGCAGCGCTCAATTAGCAGCTCTAAAGCACTGGACATGGACTTTAAATCATTTATTTTTTGCTTGATTATATTCAACTTAGCCACTGCCAGCTGTTTTGTCTGGGCGCACTGCTGCTCACCTAATTGCAGAAGTGCTGCAATTTCTACCAAGCTAAACCCCAGCTGTTTGGCCTGACTGATAAAGCGCAAATTATCTAAGCTGACTTGAGGATAAACCCGATAACCCGATAATGGCTTTTGCGGCTGGGCAATCAAGCCAATGCGCTGATAGTAACGCACTGTTTCAACACCCACTTCTGCTGCTCTGGCAAGCACACTGATGGTTAATTTTTTTTGCTGCATACAACCCACCTCACCTGCGTTAACTTTCGTGCTGATGCACAGTTTTAGCTGTTCTGTTACAGCAACAGCAAAAGAGACAGAGTCTAACCGCTAGCTGCTGTAGACAAAAAATAGCGCTGTAAGTTTGAAGATATTGCAATTGATTTACAAAAAATCCAGCAGCGCCACTGGCCCTGAATCTCTAAAAATTGTTTTCGTCTTGCAAAGGCACTACAGATTTAGGGTCCTGATGAATCAGCACATCGGACTCCGGGAACTCATCAATAAGCAACTGTTCAACTCTGTCGGCAATACCATGGGCTTCAATCAACAACAGATCATCTGCCAGTTCTAAATGCATTTGGATAAAGCGGGTCGCCCCGGACATTCTGGTGCGCAGTTGATGCATGCCTGCAACTTGCTCCACAGAGAGTGCGATAGTGCGGATACGCTGCAATTCTTCTTCTGGCAACTGCCGATCAAGTAGAGATTGTATCGCCTCATAACCTATCCTTGTTGCACCGTACAGAATATAGAAACCTATTGCGATGCCAAAAATTGCGTCCGCAATTGGCCAGCCCAGACTACTTAATATCAGTGCCAGCATAACAGTAGTATTCATCAGCAAATCTGACTGATAGTGCAGTGAATCCGCTTTTATCGCCAGCGAGCCGGTTTGTTTTACCACCCATTTTTGATAGCAGACCAAAACACCGGTCAACAGTATTGCAAAAAGACTCACCCAGATACCTAACTCGGGAGAGACCAAGTCTTGCGGGTGATAGAAACGCTCAACACCGGAGAGCACCAAAAACAGTGCCGAGCCGGTGATAAATGTCGACTGCACCAGAGCGGCCAGCGACTCTGCTTTGCCATGACCAAAACTGTGTTCTTGATCAGCGGGTTGCAGTGAATAACTCAAGATCAGAAAGCTACTCAGGGACGCTGCCAAATCCAACAGCGAATCTACCAGAGAGGCCAACAGAGCCACCGAACCTGTCTGCCACCACACCAAGACTTTGACCACTAATAAGATACTGGCCACCAGCATGGCACCCAAAGCTGCGCGCTTTACTAACACTGCATATTGCCGACTCATCTACTGTCTCTGCATCAATTTCAATGCTGCAATTTTACCTTTTTAAACCGCTGTTTTCCACGCAGTTATCCATTTTATCGACAATCATTAGTAAATCACTGCTGCAGGCTTTCGGTTTTTCTCTTTTTAAATCAATCCATTGATAACGGAACACTGAAAGTATATTGACATTTATATAAATGCCAATATACTTTTGCTCATTATCTCCAGTTGGAACATTAAATGTCAGAACTTAATAACAACACTCGTTTCTCGGCTGACGAACTCGCCAACCGCCTTACCTTCAAGTTACACACGGCCTCGCGCTTAGTGCAGCAGATGTCCGGGCAGAAACTTAAAAACCTGGAACTCAGCCAGGCACAGTGGCGGGCGCTGTCCGGGATCTGCACACAACCTGGCACAACTTTGCAACAACTGACTGCCTTTGCCCAAATAAGCCAGCCACTGATGAGCCAGGCGGTGAAAGCGTTGGAAGAGCGCAATTTAGTCAGCCGAAAAACTCCCCAGAACGATAAACGCAGTAGTGTTTTGAGCCCTAATCAACAAGGTTTACAGCTGTATGAACAAGCCTATGCAGCCATGTTACAAGTAGAACAAGAAATGCAATTGCTGCTCAGTGACACAGGCGTGCAGCAACTTAAATCATTACTGGATGTCGTTGTTACAGGCATTAACCAGAGGGAAAAATAACATGAGTGAATATAAGATAGGAAAGTCCATTGCTGATGTACGTGCGGCGTCTGGCGACCTCAACATCCATAAAATGTCATCCAATGAAAACCCTTACGGTCCCTCTCCAAAGGCGATTGCAGCCATCAGCAAGCAGCTTTCGCAATTGCATTACTACCCTGAGCGCAGTGACAGCAAAACCACTGCGGCGCTGGCTGATCATTTTGGCCGCGGCTTGAGCGCCGCCAACTTCACCACCGGTAATGGCGCTGTCGATCTGATCAATTTATTAGAGTCTGCCATGTTTGTCGAGGGAGAAGCTAACAGCATTATAATTTGCCCGCCCTGCTTTGGCTCTTACGCTGCCACGGCCAGGCTTAAAGGCGCCACAGTAATTGAACATCCGCTTGACCCTGAAACTTTTGCCATCGACAGTGCCGGTCTGGCCAACTCAATCACTGAAAACACCCGTTTAGTCTACATCTGCAACCCCAACAACCCGACCGGTAGTTACTTTGACCAAAGCGCCCTAAATACAATTTTGGACAACCTTCCCGAGCACGTAACTTTAGTCTATGACGAAGTTTACCACCATTTTGCCAGCCAATTTACCTTGCCTGATGCCATCCAAAGTGTTTTGGATAAGCGCAACCTAGTTATATTACACAGCTTCTCCAAGGCTTATGGCTTGGCTGGACTGCGCACTGGTTATGCCATCGCCAGTGAAGCGATAATCACCCAGTTGCAAAAACATAAGCTGACTTTTCAAAACGACAGCATCAGCATGGCAGCCATGCAAGCGGCACTGACCGATGAGCAATTTCTCACTGAGGTTATCGACAATAATACCCAGCAGCGCACTTGGCTTAATCAGCAATTTGATCAGCTGGGAATTACCTACTGGCCCAGCCAGGCTAATTTCATCTGCTTTAAAGCCCCCAATGGCGGCAGTGCCCAACAAATTGTAGAGCAGTTACAAAGTTACGGAGTAATGGTTCGCGCCGCGTTTTACCTGCCCAATCATGTGCGAGTAAGCATCGGCCAGGGCGATGCTAACCGCCAATTTATACAGGCGATGAGCGAAATAATCACCACCACATCGGGAGAGAACAGCTAATGCAAAAGTCAGTTACTGAGAAACTCACAGGCGGGGAAGCAGCAGTTAAAAGTTTGCACAAACATAAGATCTCCACCTTATTTTGTATCCCCGGGGTGCAAAACGATTGGTTCTTCAATGCCCTGTATGATTTGGGTGATGGTATTCGGGTAATCCACACCCGTCACGAACAAGGCGCGGCTTATATGGCCATGGGATACGCCCAGGCCAGCGGTGAAGTGGGAATGTTTAGTGTCGTGCCCGGCCCTGGATTATTAAATGCCTCTGCAGCTCTGGCCACAGCTTACGCTCTCAACGCCAAAGTATTCTGCCTTACCGGGCAGATCCCCTCTCAAGCTATAGGTAAAAAGCTGGGAGTATTACACGAGATTAACAATCAGCTGGATATACTCAAGTCACTGACTAAACATGCCGATCGCGCCAACTGCCCTGATGACGTACCGAGAATGATCGATGAAGGTTTCAGGCAAATGCATTCTGCGATGCCGCGTCCCGTAGCCCTGGAAATCCCTATGGATATTTTAGCCGCAAAAGCGATGGTAAACATCAGTGGCGATATTGCACCGGGATACCAGCCACCTGTGGATCACCAGCAGTTAGCAGCTGCTGCCCAGTTATTGGGTCAGGCGAAAAGACCGATGATCTTTGTCGGCTCGGGAGCTCAGGATGTCAGTGCGCAAATCACCGAGCTGGCTAATCAATTACAGGCCCCGGTCATCGGCTATCGCACCGGCAAGGGGATACTGGATGCTCGTCACTACTTATCGCTACAACAGCCCGCTGCCAAAGATTACTGGATGCAGGCAGACGTGATTATCGCCGTAGGCACTAATATGCGTGTTCCCGTGCAAAAGTGGGCTAAACAACACCTGCCAAAAATCATTCGCATCGATGTCGACCCCAGCAGTCACAACAAGTTTATCAAACCGGCGCTGGCCATTACCGCGCAGGCGCAGCAGGCTCTGCCACTGCTACTGGAACAACTGGCGCACTGTAACATCGAACGTCCTTCACGAGAATCTGAAATGACTAAGATTCGCAGTGACTGGGATAAAAAAGTCAGTGTGCTCGACCCGCAAATGAGCTACCTTAAAATCATTCGCGAAGAACTAGGTGAAGATGGCATTTTTGTCGATGAGTTAACCCAGATAGGTTTTGCCAGTCGTATCGCCTACCCCGCATACAAGCCCCGCACTTACATTACCACTGGCTATCAAGGCACCTTAGGTTACGGTTTTCAAACCGCAATTGGGGTAAAAGTCGCCCGTCCCGATGTCCCGGTAATTTCTGTCTGTGGCGACGGTGGCTTTATGTTTGGAGTACAAGAGCTGGCCACTGCAGTACAACATAAGATACCGGTCTGTGTGCTGCTATTTAATAACAACCAGTACGGTAACGTCCAGGAGATGCAGCGCAACGATTATGACGGCCGGGTAATAGCCACTGACTTGCACAACCCTGATTTCATCGTTATGGCGGCATCATTTGGCGCTCAGGCAATCAGAGCTAACAATTTTGATGAACTGCGCAGCGCCATTAGGGCCAGTCAAAAAGTCGATGTGCCCACCATTATTGAAATACCCGTGGGCGATATGCCCAGCGTCAATCAATTTAGATAGGCCGGAGTAGAAAATGCAAAAAGACATAATCTTAGCCTCTGATTCAAATATGTATCAAGCGTTTGAGCAAGCCACCAATAAACGTATAGTTTTTTTTACCGGACTCTCGGGTGTCGGCAAGAGTTTATACATTCAACAGTTTTCCAAGATGGCTGAACGTGCAGGAAGAGTCGTACATTTACTGCAATGGGATGTCACTCGCGAGGCCTTTCAAACACCGGCAGTGATGCAAAAATATCCGGAAATAGCGGGGGTAACTCACCCGATGATCCGCAAGGCAGTCGGTCTGTGGACCCGTTGCGGAATAGCCGACTGGCACGCGCGTTACAGCGATGACAAACACATATTAATTGGCGAGCTGCCACTGATCGGCAACCGCTTAATGGAAGTAGTGCAAGCTCTTGACGACCAAGTAGAGTCTTTATTGGCAGGCAAAAATGTGCAGTTTTTTTTGCCAGTCCCCTCCAGGGAAGTCAGAGCACATATCCTGAGTTGTCGCACTAGTAGTATCGATGACCCCAACCATGAGCGCGAGGCAGCTGACGCCCCTCCCTCTGTCGTTAACCTGCACTGGCAACAAATTCGCCAGCTGGCTATAGATTTAGGCCTGGCCGATGGCGACTGCAGTGCTGATTACCAACCGCAAATTTACAGCGCTGCCTACCAGCATTTGTTGCAGCATAGAAACGCCCTGACTTTACCTGTGACTGAAGTTTTAGACACTAGAGGATCAGTCTACGAGCTTGGGGCCGTCGCCTCTGAAATTTCCGCCTCTGCTGAACAAGTCACAAGTATTTTTAACCAGGTAGAGCGTCAATACAGTCTGCGACAAGTAGAGCAAATGGTCGACAACTGGCATCAGATTTAATTAGGGAGATCTATTTAGCGATGAGCAATCAAAACAAAAATGCAACGGCACAGGCACTAGTACTAGATTTTGGCAGTGTTATCTCCCTTACAATGTTTGAAACCCACGCCCAAACAGAGCGAGAGCTAGGACTGGCCCCCAACACGCTCACCTGGATGGGGCCGTTCGATCCCGAGAATGACCCCCTGTGGCAGCAAATGGAGGCAGGAAAAATCAGCCAGCGCGATTACTGGCTGACACGCAGCCAGGAAGTGGGTGAAATGGTTGGTGAGCATTGGACTACGATGATGGAATTTGTCAAACGCGCCCGCGGCAGCGATCCTATGTCAATTATGCGCCCGGCGATGCTCGAACTTATCGCCCTGGCGCATCGCAGTGGCCTTAAAACTGCAATACTCTCCAACGAACTGGATTTGTTTTTTGGCGATGACATTCGTGGCAAACTGCCATTTCTCAGTCAAATTGATCTGATAGTCGATGCTACTTACACAAAAATCCTCAAGCCTGACCCCAGAGCCTATCAATTGTGTCTGGATCAGCTGGGGCTGGATGCCGATCAATGTGTCTTTATTGATGATCAACTGAACAATGTGCAAGGGGCAAACGCCATCGGCATGCACGGCTTACATTTGGATGTGTTTAAACCGCAACTTTGCATCGACGACGCCAAATCACTATTGGGTTTAACTTAAAAGGGCAAATAAAATGCTAGATCAAGCAAACATTGATGAATTGCGCAGCCGGGCGATTCCCGAGCAACACAATTTTATCGACAATCAGTTTGTCATCAACCCCACCGCCAAGCGCCTGGCCGTTGACAGCCCTATTGATGGTAAAGTATTTACCAGTATTTGTGATTCCAGTAGCGAAGATGTCGACGCGGCGGTGCTGGCCGCCAGGGCCGCATTCAATCGCGGTGAATGGTCAAAGGCCGCCCCCGCTTACCGTAAAAAAATTCTGCTCAAGTGGGCAGAGATAATAGAGCAACACGCTATAGAAATAGCAGTGTTGGGTGCACGCGATAACGGTACCGACATTAACACTGCTATCAAAGGTGAGCCCCTGGGCGCCGCCAATACGCTTCGCTATTACGCAGAGGCCGCCGATAAGCTCTACGGCGAAATAGCACCGACCAGCGATGCTGTACTAGGGTTAATCCACAGGGAAGCTGTTGGGGTTGTAGGTTTGATTATTCCCTGGAATTTTCCGTTGATGATTGCTGCATGGAAACTGGGACCCGCTTTGGCAGCCGGTAACTGCGTAGTGCTAAAACCGGCGGAGACTGCTTCGCTGACATTGCTTAGAATCGCCGAGCTCGCCGCCCTTGCCGGTATGCCAGCGGGAGTATTGAACGTCGTCACAGGTTTAGGACGCAGTTGTGGAGAAGCTATTGGCCTGCATATGGATATAGATGTACTGGCCTTTACCGGATCCGGAGCTGTCGGTAGACGACTGTTGGAGTACTCGGCCAGGTCTAATTTGAAACGAATTTATCTAGAGCTCGGTGGTAAGTCACCTAATATTATTTTTGCCGACGCCAGCAACCTGGATAGAGTCGCAAAAGAGACCGCCGCTTCTATCTTCAGAAATTCCGGTCAGGTCTGTGTCGCCGCCTCCAGAGTCATAGTACAAAACAGCATCAAAGCAGAACTGTGTGAAAAAGTACTGAGCTACGCCAGAAGCTATCGGGTCGGTGACCCGCTATCGCTGCGTAATAATGTAGGCGCTATCGCCAACCTTGGCCAATTACAGGTCATCGAGGATAAAGTACAGCGTGGTATTGCTGAGGGGGCGACACTTGCTCTGGGTGGCAAACGTATTTTAGCCGACAGTGGTGGCTATTATTTTGCCCCAACTATATTTGTGGATGTCGAACCAACAATGTCTATCGCCTGCGAGGAAATCTTCGGTCCGGTGCTGGCAATCATTGGCTTTGACACTATGGATGAGGCAATAGAGATCGCTAATAGCACCCAATACGGGCTCTCTTCAGTGGTCTGGACCTCGAACTTAACCACCGCTCATACTATGATTCAAGCTCTTCAGGCGGGAGTCGTACAAGTCAACTGCTTTAGCGGTGCAGACCTTACGGTGCCACTGGGAGGCGTCAAGCAGTCCGGTAATGGCTCGGACAAATCCCTGCATGGCTTTGATAAATATATTAATGTAAAAACCGCCTGGATCTCACTGGACCCCAATTAATCGCGGTCTCTGTAGGCAACCGCTGTGCAGTGCGAACGATTGAGTTTCACAGAGCTTTAAGTAGCCTTAATTGGAGTGTGCTAACAGCTCAGTGTAACTCAAGTTTTGCTCTAACAACGATCTGCGCAGATTATCCATACTGGAGCACCCGCGGAAACTGAAACTTGATGCACAGTCCTTGATTATCTGTGCAACTGGCAGTAATTTTTCCCTGCAGAGAATGGGTTGCCAGGTTGTAGATAAGATGTGCCCCCAAGCCACTGGCTCCGGTTCTTCGGCTGGTGGTATAAAAAGGGTCAAACAACTGCTCCAGTTGTAACTCCTGCATTCCGGGACCATTATCAGAGTAATCTATGCCTATATTGTTCTCAACACTGCTCATGCGCAGGTAAATCGCTACATCCTGGCTTTTGTGCTGCGTGTGTTTGACCGAGTTAGTGATTAACTGGGTTAAAATCTGTGCCAGGGCATCCACATTAGTGGTGATATGTACAACCTCTGAGCAGCTAAAAATAATTTGCCGACTGTGTAAATTCATATCTGACAAGTTAGAGTTAATGACTTTTTGCAAATAAGACTTAAGCTCGACCTGCTGAAGTGCATGAGAGGATTGCACTGCAGACATTTGTTTGAAATTTTTCATCAACTTACCTGAGCGGCGCATATTGATGCCGATCAACTCCCCTAACTGTCGTCTCTCAGCGGCGTATTTGTCCAGCTGATTAGCCGTCAGCTGTTTATCCAAAAGCTGTTGTTGAAACGCCTTATCAATATCCAACAAGTGACTTACAGCAGTGATACAAGTACCTAGTGGAGTATTTACTTCATGGGTTACTCCTGCCACTAGCCCTCCCAGTGCCGCGACCTTCTCATTTTCCAACAATTGTTGCTGAGTACTGTGTAGGTGACTTAACGCCTCTATAAGATGCTGATGTTGATCTTCTACTTTTTGATGTTGGGCAGTAATTTTTTGTTGCTCAAGTAGAGTTCGCTCAGTTTTTAAGTTTATTTCTAAAGTGCGGGCTACATGGTTGGCAACAAATTGTAAAATTTCTAGGTCGGCATCAGTGTAGACGACTTCTTGCGCATAACTTTGCAGTATGATGACTCCATAAACGTTGCTACCAGAGATCATCGGCGCGCCAATCCAACTGTTAAACATGGCATTACCTACCACTGCTTTAAGCTCGCCGGTCGCCATTTGTGCTTTCATCGAGTCCTGATCGAAAAGAGCGCCCTTGCGCCTGGCTATTAAGTAAGAGGTCATACTCTCTCTCATCGGCAAGGTTCGACCACGGTATTGCTCCATGTCATCCGAATCGACAATGTAGGCATAAGTTAAAGTGTTTTCGATTTCACTGTAGCGAGTGATTAAGATATTACTGGCATCGAAAATGGTGTTGAAAATAGCATGCACTTTTTTATACAAATCGTTAAGTTGGATATGGGTACGGGTCAGTGAAGCAATATCAAAAATGGCTTGTTGAACTCGGTCAGATTGGGTTTCTTTTTGTAATTCTCGCTCCAGCGACTGCGTTCGCTGCAAAACGATTTGCTCTATTTCATCAACCTTAGTGTACTTTGCCACTGCGCTGGCGACCAACACTGAGAAAAGTCGAAATATGCTCTGTTGTTGTTGGTTGTACAACTGATCACTTGCATAGCTTTGAATAACTAAAGCGCCGATACAAATGCCCGCAGGACTCTTTAAGGGCATACCAATCCACTGTTCAGGGTGGGCCCCCCTTCCCCAGAAGCTGGCTAAATTTGAGTCGGCGGGAACATATATCAGTTCTTGAGCATGGGTGATTACCCATGCAGTAGTCGATTCTTGGGGGTCCGGCAACGGTTGCTTGGTGACGCTGTGTACATCGGGATCTTTTTCATCTAACTGGTAGATATACTCAATACTATTATCGGATTGTTTATAGACCCAGAGCAAAAAATTATTGGCTGTCATTAATGTAGCCAACAACTGATGCGCCTTTTTGATGTAGCTCTCTAAGTCGGGTTCGGTTTTAAAAGCTTCTGACAGCTCCCATAGTTGCGACACAGCGACTGGTTTATCAGAAGTCTTTACTAATTTATTCAAGGGCATTAATTAAACCTGCGCTACTTGCATATTGGTCACTAAACATATGACACCTAAATATAAAATAACCGCTAATTGACAGCTATAGGAACTAATTGTAGTTGCGACAAAAGCAATCGAAAGCCCATAAGCAGTATCAGTATTGCAGATGCACTGGGAAAGTGATGCAAAAAGCAAGCCCTCCGACTTTTAGGTTTTTCACTTCAATTTTTCCCAGTAGCGACCGGGTGACTAAATTGTAGATAAGATTAGTCCCTAAACCTGTACCACTGGTTTTTTTGCTGGTAAAAAAAGGATCAAACAGATGTTCGAGATCATGATCGTTCAGCCCTCGGCCACTGTCAGAATAATTTATTATGAGATTGCCGTGAAAGCGTCCAATAGAAATATTGATATTGCCCTGGACTGTTTTTTCAAAACCATGTTTAATCGAATTAGCCACCAAGTGCTTTAAAACTTGAGTCAGCGCACTACAGTTAGTGGTAATTTGCATGCCATTATCACATTGCAGTAAAATTTTGTGCCCCTGAAGATCAACGCCCTGCTCAATTGCATTAATAGTATCGCGAAGATAACTTTTCAGATCGACTCTACGCAACTCATTTCTGGATTGATCAACTGCAATTTTCTTAAAATTATTAATCAATTGTGCGGCGCTTTCTAAATTTTGCTGCAAGACTACTTCAACTTTTTGTACATCTTGCACATAACTGATCAAGGACTCTTCAGTCAGCTGCACAGCCTTAAACTTGCTTTGAAACTGCCGGTCTAATTTCTCAATATGATTAATACTTTCGAGGCAATTATTGATCGGCTGATTTACTTCACTGGCCAGATTAGACACCAGCGACCCCAGAGATAACATCTTCTGTTTTTTGATCAATTCCTGCTCAGTATTATGTAACTCCTTAAGGGCGATATCCAACTGTTGATTCTCAGCACCTAGCAAATGATGTTGCTCTGCCAGGCGCATTTGCTCTTCATTTAACTGCGCGGTTCTGATGGTGACTTCTATCGCAGTGGCCACGTAACTGGCGACAAATTCCAATATATCTAAATCCGCCTGGCTGTAGAGCAAACTGGCAGTGTAACTTTGCACATAGATAACCCCATAGACTTTGTTAGCTGAAATCAACGGAGCCCCTATCCAAGTGCTGAAATTTTGTGCCCCCAAAACTCCTGGTATCTCCTTGGACTTTAATTTTTCTTCAACTATTTGCGGGGTAAACAGACAGGGCCGACGTTCTCTTATCACATAAGAGCACATACCTGGTCCGAAGGGGATGGTCGCACCGCCCAAGGTTTCTTTATCGTAGATATCGACTACATAATCATAATGTAACTGCTGACGGCCCTCATCATAGAGCAAGATCCCAACATTTGAGGCGTCTAATAAAGTACTAAAAATAGCGTGCAGTTTAGGATACAAATCCTTTAGTGCTATAAAATCGCTGGTCAGAGAGGTAATTTCAAACAGCGCCCGATGTAACTTTTCATCTTTTATTTTGGTCTGTAATTGCAACTCAAGGCTTTT
>ASZI01000141.1 GCA_000416315.1 Osedax symbiont Rs2
GAACTGCTACCTGCTGGGATAGTCACCTGGTTATTTGTTATCGAGTAGTCACCTGTTTCAGCAGTGCCATTTGCGAACTCAACAGTCACTATAGTCGCTTCAGTAACCGTAACTGGGTTGCCATCTTTGTCCAGCAACTGCACAGTGAACTTAGAGATTTGACCTTCATCAACCGCACCGTCAGAGCTAATAACAGCATAAACAGTGTCTTCAGAACCTGTAGTTACTTCATCGGTAATAGTCGTAGTGACGCTGGCAGTAGTAATCGCAGTGTTTTCATAAGCAGGCGCCTGAACATTGCTTATTGTAACCACAAAATCTTCAGCATTTTCTTTCAGATAGTCATCTACAGCAGCGGCGCTGATGATGCTGCCAAAAGCGACACCGTTTTGATTCGCAGCGGTGTAATCCGCAGCTCCTTGTGTGCCGTTGGCCGCAGCATCTGCAAAAGTGATGTCTACGCTACCGTCGGTAACTTCAATGCCTGCTGGGTTAGTGGCCAACACTTTGTAGTAGGCAACTTCGCCTTCTTCAATGGCTGACTGATCTATTTCAACCCCTGCGCTATTAACGGCGATCAGTTTAACACTGACGGTATCATTACTCTCATTACCTGGCTGATCGTCGGTAATAGTCGTAGTAACGCTGGCATTAGTGATAGTGGTGTTTTCATAAGCAGGTGCTTGTACATTGCTTAAGGTCACGACAAAGTCTTCAGCCGCTTCTTTCAGGTAGTCATCTATTGCAGCGGCACTGATGATACTGCCAAAAGCCACAGCATTTTGATTGGCAGCGGTGTAATCAGCAGCCCCTTGGGTGCCGTTAGTCGTTGCATCTGCAAAGCTGATGTCGACACTACCTTCGGTTACTTCAACGCCTGCTGGGTCAGTGGCCAACACTTTGTAATAGGCAACTTCGCCTTCTTCAATCGCAGATTGGTTTAATTCATTGCCGGCACTGTCCACGGCGATAAGTTTGACGCTGACAGTATCTTCGTTAGTAGGTATGCCTTCATCAGTTATAGTGGCATTTGCTTGATTTTGTGTACCTACAGCAACCGCTTCAAAGTTACCGTCTACATCAACTACATTATTAATAGTTGCAACTAAACCTTCTTCTGCTTCTTTGTAAATATCATCAATTGCATCGACAACAAAAATCGTTTCGCTGCCACCACTAATTGTGACTGTTGATGGCAGTGGCGATGCGTCTGTTGCATTTGCAGCGGCTCCCGTCCAAGTGATTTCGACGTTGACACTCTGGCCCGCTGGCACTGTCACTGGCTGGTCATTTTCATCGAACAGTTTAACGGTATAGGTGAGCTTACCCCCTTCAGCAGCCGTGTCATTATCAACACTGATGACTGCATAGACAGTATCTTCCGGCCCTTTGTCTTGCTCGTCAATAATTGTCGTCGCGACTTCATCAGCGCTAGTAACAACTTTTTCATAGGCGTTTAACACTTCACCTTTAATGGTATCGCTACCAGCCAGGCTAACTTGATAGACTTCTCCACTATCGGCCAGGTAGTCATCTTTTGCCTTTACTGAAAACACATCACCAATCTCGACTTCCAAAGAGGCGTTAGCAAAATCTATACTGCCTTGAGTCGTGCCATCGGCGAAATTAACGCTTACGCTACCAGCAGCAGGGTTTGCAATCTCATTGCCCGCGGGATCGACGGCAATAACTTTGTAAAAAGCCAGACCACCTTCGTCCACTGTACTGTTGGTAATCGGGTCGCCAGCTTCATCAACAGCAATCACTTTTAAAGTCACTGTGTCCGGCTCAGTCACATCTTCAATCGGGACATCTGGATTTTCTTCAACGTTAGTTCCGGCATCAGTAATAGTACCAACTGCCTCAGTGTCATGACCATCTTCAGCAATGTTGCCTGTCAGGCCTGTTAACTCAACATTAAAGTTTTCGGTGCCTTCTTTAATGTAATCTTCTGTCACAGGCACACTGATGCTAACGCTGGTTTCACCTGCAGGAATAGTAATCGTTGTATTGACTTGGCCGTAGTCTTTGCCAGCAGTAGCTGTTCCGCCTTCGGTAGTGGCGAAGTTAAAACTGACCGGGGTATTGGTGGCATTTGACAGTGTTACAGTAAAAGTCATAGTACCGGCATCTTCATTGACAGTGACGTCATTGATGCTCAGCGTAGGAGGGACAACAAGATCAACTGTTTGAGGATCAATGACCGGTGCTACAATTTGTGATTCTAAACCTATAGTGTCATAACCGGCAGTGGGATCTACTTCGACCGCCGTTCTATCGATGGATACAAAACCGCTTCCCTCATTGCCTGTTGCTGCAGTTCCTGCAGTAGCACCGGCACCAGCTGCGGTAGCTTCAGCAAACTCTGTCGGATCGGCGCCACTTAATAGGGCTTCTTGAAGGCTTTCAATGGATGTCAGATCTGCGGCACTAATGACTTGTTCATCTGTCGCTATCTCTTCTGCGCTTGCAAAGGTCTCACTATTTGGTGTCCAGCGTTGGCCATCGGCGACAACAATCGAATCTCCGGTCAACATCTGTAGCTCTACATTGGCGCCTGCTGAAGCTAAAATAGTTTCTCCGGCAAATATCTCGTCACCAATTGATAACACTCGCTGATTACCCGCGGCATCTTCCGCAATAACTGTACCAATTATAGTTGTAACTTTTCCAATTGCAGCCATTATTCATCCCCTGTTTATTTTTCAGATGTATGGCATATTAATGAATGAAAACTTAAAGGCTATTGTACCTAGGGACAGTTTTACTAATTAATTCATTTACTTATAGTTATCTGAATACAGAATGAACATGCGAGTGCTTTTTGTACGCTTATAGGCACTTTTCCTATTTTTTTAGTGGGATATTCATACGACTGTTTTAATTAAAATTCTTGATTTAATGGGAAATAACTATAAAAACAAAGGTTTTTGCAAGGGTTCGTCACTTCGAAATTGCTGCTCGATTATTGATGGGTTGCTTTAGCCGACTACGGATTGGTATTGTTTATGCTGGCAAATGCACTGTTCGTGTCATTTAGTATTTAATCGTCCGACTGTAAAATTCAGGCAAAAAAAAGCGCCCAACAGGACGCCTTGTATATTTAACCAATAACTAGTCTATGATCAATGCCCCTTGGTCAAATAGGTCCTGTAAGGTGGTAAGGCTATGATCTCCTAAATTAACGTCTTTCAGCAGTATTTGGTGGTCTGCACTGCCATTTCTGTCTTGGCTGACAAGAATGACAGTATCATCAGAGGCATCCTTCGTTAAAGTCAGGTACTCATCTAAATTATCTCTGGTAGCATTTGTATCCAGCAAATCCGATAGATTGATATTATCTTCAGTTTTATCAAAACCAAAAATAGTATCTGTTTCGATACTGCTGCCTACATCAGCGTTAGTAAAGACAAAGCTATCGGCACCTGCATTGCCTGTTAATTTATCTTCACCTAAGCCACCGAATAACAGGTCATCCCCCTCACCACCGGTGAGGATATCGTTCCCGGTTCCGCCGTATAATGTATCATTACCGTCTTCACCGTTTAACGTATCTACCCCCTCTTTGCCAAAAACTCTGTCATTGCCCCCACCTGCATTAATGACATTAGCAATGTCAGTGCCTTCGATCCTATCATTAGAATCAGTAGGTGTTTCACTGCTTGCTATATCGATGACATTTTCCGGCGTTACATTCAACACAACTTGTGCCAGAGATGTTTCATCGCCATCTGCGTCACGCAATGCAAAATTAATTGTTTCAGAGTAGGCGTTAGGTTGACCAGCTTCAGCTTCATAAGTATAGCTACCGTTATTCATATCGACTGTCAGCTTGCCTCCTAGTAACGTCACAAAAGTGAAGCTGTGGGTATTGGTCGGGGTACCTCCATCTTTAGTTAAATTAGCACCATCGAAGGTAAATTCCACACCATCGATATTCAGCTTGGAAATATGACCACCATCGGCACCAAAGCCAGAGTTGTTCAGCAATTCACCATCAAGAAGATTACCGCTAGAAACAGCAGGGTCAATTGTCGATTGCAATACCGCATCGAGATCAGCGAATTCCTTCACTAAAATCGCATCTCCATTAATATTAGGCTGCACTGAAGCATCAAAGGCGACTGGGTTCAATGCATCTTTAGTAACATCCTTACCCATACCCAGCGCTATAGATTTCATGCCGCCGGCTTCGCTCTGCAAGAACTCCTGCCATAGTTTGGCTTCATTTGTTGAAATACCACTACTACCGTTAGAGCTAGTATTAGTTAAGGTGTCGTTATTACCATCACCACGGTTAGGTTTACCGTCTGACATAAAGTAAGAAACTGAATTAGCACCGTCAATCTTGCCAGGGCTAGCATAAGATGCCATAGCTTCGGCCAGTGCCGCATCGTAATTTGTCACTGTATCGCTAACAGGAATACCAGAGAGCATTGCTTTGGCTTCATTAGCAGTCATCCAGCCGTTGCCGTGATCACGTGCCGTGCTATCAAAGGTTACTATACGTACCATAACCTCGCCCTGTTTGTCATAGCCTGATATCAACTTGTCGATAGCGTCTATCGCCATCTCGAACCTGGTCTTGCCACTGACTCCAGATCCATTTTTCATACTACCGGAAGAATCCAGTATAATAAGCAAGTTAGTATCTTGCCCCGACAACTCGACATTGAGACTAGCGTCAACGGCATTGGCACTGTCATCTTCCACTTTCACCTGCAGGTTAGACGTAGCAACACTTGTTCCCGTCTTATCCGAAACACTGACCGAAAAGTCTAAGGTTTTCACATCTTCACCAGCGCCATTATGATCTATCGGCGCTTTTAACGTTACCGTGTAAGCTATTGAATAATTGCCATCACTGCCAACCTGATTACCTAAACTAATAGTGATCACATCTTTGCCACCTGCAGTTCCCGTCATTGTATTGCTACTGCTATCCCATGCTGACCAGATAACCGCTTCACCGCCACTAGTAATGCCAGTTGGGCCAGTAAGTGCAATATCAAAACTACTGCTGTCAGGATCGGCAATTCTGATAACGCCACTGTGCGTTGTATCATTTGTAGTGTCGCCTGGTGTACTTCCCGGCTCAGAAATTCCGTTTATCAGACCTTCCTCCGATACAGTCGTTTGACTAACAAAACTGATATCAGGTCCATCTTTAACAGGGGTTACAGTCAGATAAACAGTTGCCGTACCAACCCCGCCGTTACCATCGGTGATCTTATAGTCAAATTGTGCTGGGCCAAAATAGTCTGGAGCAGGTGTAAATACGATCTTTCCAGTAGAAGTGTCCATAATGACTGTACCGTTGAGCGGATTAGAGACTTCAATAATCTCTAATACATCATTTTCCGGATCTGTATCATTATTCAACAAAGTAATGTGGTCAAAACTAATAGGTTCATCTTCTGCAGTATTAAAGCCACTGCTAAGCTGCGAGGTATTCAGCTGTACGAAAGGTCCACCATCTTTGCTAATTGTCGGCTGGAATACGTAGAGGCCTCCCTGGTCCCAGTAGATGATCTCAATTTTGTGTAAACCGTCATCTGGCACTGTAAATGACGGATGAGTATCAGTATGCGGCGATTGGATTTTGTCGACGATTGCCACTATCTCACCGTCAATTTTAATCATGTAGCCATCATCGCCCTTCACTTTAAAGCGGTAAGTACCCGCATCTAAATTAACCAGCCCCTGCATTTTCAGGATAGCATCTGAGCCCTGCTGCGGATCATCAACACTCAAAGAAGCCGCATCTGAGCCAAGGAACTTTTCTAAATTGGTCTCACTGTCTCCAGGTTCATTGTCTCCACCCAAGTTACCTGATTTCTGAGCGTAATTAATGTTCTTAGCAATGAAGGTGGCATCAGGATCTTTACTGGCGATAAATGCCTCTATCTGCGCGATGTGCTCCAGATTTGGACCATCTTTTCCTGTACCTGAGCCCTCCTGGTAAGCATAGTACTCGCTCTTGAGACCCACCAGGTTACCTTTGCCATAATCGTCTGTAGCAACTGGCGCACTGTTATCTGTGCTGCCGTTAATAGTGATAGTGACTTCGGCTGTACTCTTATCGCCGTCGGCATCAATCACTTCATAGCTAAATACTTCGGTCAAGTGCTGACCATCATTAAGATCTTGAACATCGGCACGGGTATTGTCTAATACATATGTATACTCACCGCCGGCGTTGATGCTGAACTTGCCGTAGCTACCTGGCTTATCACTTTGTACTGTGACACTGTGTGTATCGGCGCCGGCTGTAATTACGACTGTTCCACCAACACTGGTACCGTCTTCTCCGATCTCTTTAGCATCATCCTGTGCTTCAGGTGCCGTATCTAAGATCTGAATATCCAA
>ASZI01000142.1 GCA_000416315.1 Osedax symbiont Rs2
GGTGCGACATCGGAAAAAGTATCAACACGCTGCTGAATAAGCGGGATGATTTGCATTAGGTATTCTGGGTTGAGTGCCCATTTTTGATACTCGCGGGCAAATTCTGCAGTGTTGTAGTTTTCTCTTAGCCACAGGCCATTTAACCAGCCCAGTTTGGTCTGATCGAAGATTGGGCCGCCAAGGGAAACACGCTGGATATCAAAATTGTCAAACATTTCTGCGCGACTGAATTTCTCTCTCTCATCTGGCATCGACCAACCCATGCGACCCAGGTAATTTAATAACCCTTCAGGCAAAAAGCCCATGCGCTGGTAGTACAAGATGCTGGTTGGGTTTTTGCGCTTGGAAAGCTTAGATTTATCCGGGTTGCGCAGCAGTGGCATATGGCACAAAGTAGGCATGTCCCAGTTGAAATACTTATACAGCAGCTGGTGTTTTGGCGCTGAGTTAATCCACTCTTCACCGCGCAGTACATGAGTGATTCTCATCAAGTGATCGTCGACCACATTGGCCAAATGGTAGGTCGGCATGCCATCCGATTTAAGCAGTATTTGTGCATCGACCATGGACCATTCGATCTCGATCTTACCGCGCAGCATGTCCTCGAATTGACAGCTCCCCTGGCTTGGAATTTTCATGCGCACGACAAAAGGTGCATTGGCGGCCTGTCGCTTGGCGACTTCTTCATCGCTAAGGGCTAATGCAGATTGCTGCATAGCGGCGGGCAGTCCCTGCTCTTTGCGGGAGTTTCGAATAGCATCCAGTTCTGCTGGGGTTAAGTAGCAGCGAAATGCATCACCCTGGTCCAGTAGCTGCTGGGCGTATTTTGCATAAATATCTCTGCGTTCACTCTGGCGATAGGGGCCGTATTCGCCGCCGACATCCGGGCCTTCGTCCCAATCCAATCCCAACCAGCGCAATGAATCTAAGATAGTCTGTTCAGATTCGCCGGTACTGCGTGTCTGATCGGTATCTTCAATGCGTAAGATAAACTTTCCGCCATGTTGTCTGGCGAAGGCCAGATTGAAAAGAGCAATGTAAGCGGTGCCGACGTGCGGGTCGCCAGTAGGGGAAGGTGCTATACGGGTGCGTACGGTCATGTGTGTCCTGCCAAAACGAATTTTAAAAAAACTGATTATACCTGTGCGGCTATGGCTTAGATAGGGTTTGAATAGCAGTGTTGCCCTTAGCTGGTTGGATTGTTAAGTGTTATTGGTGTGGCTGTACTAGTAGCATATAAAGTGCTTGGAACAAGTGTTTAATCGAGCTTTGATCTGGTTTTTGAGTCAATTGCTACTATGTTTAAATTAGAGGATTTGTTTGAAGTCGATTTTCCTGTCGCCGCCAGTGCTATAAGTTGTGGGTAAATGGTTGAAGGGAAAAGTTTAGTAAGTTGATTTGAGGTAGTGTTGCATGGATTCAGCGTTTAATTTTCAGGGGGAGTACGAATTTACAGCAGCGCATTTTTCCAAGGTAAAAAAGGATTTGTACGAGCATGCAGGCATTTTGCTGCCTGATCATAAAAAAGAATTAGCTTGTAATAGGTTGATGCGCCGTTTACGTGCTCTTGATCTGGATAGTTACGACAGTTATTTTAATTACATCCAGGCCAACCCCAATGAGCTCAGACAGTTTGTTAATGTATTGACAGCCAATATTTCGGGTTTTTATCAACAGAGACAGCATTTTGATTTTATAGCTGAAATTTTGCTTCCCAAGTTAAAATCCGACAATCAGCAGCAGCTACGAGGCTGGTCTGCAGGTTGTGCAAATGGAGAAGAGGCCTATTCGATTGTAATGACTTTGGCTGATTCGCTGTTAAATCTTAATGATCTTGATATCAAAATTCTGGCAACTGACATTGATCCGATGATGTTGAAAGCGGCAAAATTTGGTGTCTATGATATAGACATGATCAACATGTTATCCAGGCAGGCTGTGCATAAGTACTTTCTCAAAGGTGTTGCTAATCGCGGTGGCAAGGTTTTGATCAGGCCTGAGTTGCAGCGGCTAATTTGCTTTAAGTACCTGAATTTGATGGACGATTGGCCGATGACGGGGCAGTTCGATTTTATATTTTGTCGCAATGTGATGGTGTATTTTAATAAGGAGGCGCAGCAAGGGCTAATAGAAAAGCTCGGTGCTATGTTAAAAGCCGGAGGCTATTTGTTTGTCGGTAAGACCGAGCAGTTAGTGCCGGAGCAAAAAAACTTTAATCTTATTGCCAATGCAATTTACCAAAAGCGCTGTAGTTTTGGGCCATAATGGTTGATGGGATGGCTATTTGTTACAGCAAGGGCGTATTTTTGAGTGGCTTAAATCTGCTGCTACTGCTTTAGAGTAATAATCAGCATAGCTTTTAATTTGCAGTGCAGTTTTGTAATAGCTTTTAGGCGAAAAAAAACCAGCAAAAAGCTGGTTTTTTTATGACTGCCTAGTTACTTTTTTGGGTAATCTCTGGCGCTAGGTCCTTTGTAAAGCTGGCGCGGGCGGCCAATTTTATTGGGCTCTGAATGAAACTCGTTCCAGTGAGATATCCAGCCGATGGTGCGTGATAATGCAAAAATAACGGTGAACATGCTGCTAGGAATGCCGATAGCTTTTAAGATAATGCCCGAGTAAAAATCAACATTCGGGTAGAGCTTGCGTTTGACAAAGTATTCATCTTGCAGCGCAATTTGCTCTAAATGCTTGGCTATTTCCAGCATTGGGTCATCGTTGATGCCAAGTTCTGCCAATACATCATCGCAAGTCTTTTTCATCACGTTGGCGCGTGGATCAAAGTTGCGATAAACCCTGTGGCCAAAGCCCATCAGGCGGAAGTTGTCTTCAGGATCTTTAGCCCGAGCAATGAAATCCGGGATGTTTTTAGCATCGCCGATCTCTTCCAGCATATTCAGCACCGCTTCATTGGCGCCACCATGTGCAGGTCCCCAAAGAGTAGCAACACCTGCGGCTATGCAAGCGAAAGGATTTGCACCGGATGAGCCTGCAAGACGCACAGTAGAAGTAGAAGCGTTTTGCTCGTGATCTGCGTGCAAAAGAAAAATACGGTCCATGGCCTTGGAGAGTATCGGGTTAGGTTGATACTCTTCACAGGGATTGCCAAACATCATATGCAAGAAGTTTTCGGCGTAGCTAAGGTCATTGCGTGGATACTGGAACGGCATGCCGATGCTGTATTTATAACACATGGCAGCGATAGTAGGCATCTTGGCAATCAGGCGAAATGCACATACTTCGCGGTGCTTGGCGTCGTTAATGTCCAGCGAGTCGTGATAAAAAGAAGACAGTGCGCCGACTACGGCGACCATGATAGACATCGGGTGCGCGTCGCGACGAAAGCCCTGGAAAAAATGATGCATTTGCTCATGCACCATCGTATGGCCTTTAACTGTATTGACAAACTTTTCAAGTTGCTCGGCTGTGGGTAGTTCACCATTTAACAGTAAATAGCAGGTTTCCAAATAGCTGGAGTTTTCAGCCAGCTGCTCAATCGGATAGCCGCCGTGTAGCAATATTCCCTTGCCGCCATCTATATAAGTTATCTTGGACTCGCAAGCTGCGGTAGAGACAAACCCCGGATCGTAGGTAAATAAGCCGTGACCTGTAAGTGGGCGTACATCTATGACATCCGGGCCTTCAGTGCCAGAAAATACCGGTAATTCGATTTCACCATCAAAACCATCAACCTTTAGTCTTGCGATCTTATCAGCCATAGAAAGCTCCTTTTAATAAGTAAATTTATTATCTAAGTCTCCTAATTATAGATTAATTGACTACAATTATTGAGTGAGATTAGTAATTTGGATCCCAAATATAGGGATTAAGCCGAGATTGTCAACAAAAACAAGCGCAAAATTTGTCTTCTAGTGGTCGTTGATATAGCTGGAAGATCGGTCTGTGCAGGTGTTGCGGCCAGCTATAGCGAGCTTGTTAAGGTTGGCATTGATGTGTTAGAAAAACTTATCAGGGTATTTTGCCCTGATGTTAAAAATTGTACAATTATTCATTAGTCTAATATGCATAGACTAAAATTGCGCTTAAAATCTGTAGAAAATGTAGCTAGTTGCGAGCAGCGCGTTGTGAAACAACAGTGAACTCGCTATAATGCTGCGGCAGTTTTTACTGCCACGAAGAAGGATTGGCAAAGTATCTATTAAATACAAGACCTGTCCCAGAATCTTGTTCGTTGAAACCATAACAAGTGTGAAATGAGCCGTGAAAAAAAATAGACCAGTAAATTTAGATTTTAGCACCATTCATATGCCGCTTCCGGCTATAACGTCAATTCTGCACCGTATATCGGGCATCGCACTGTTTTTTGGTGCGGTATTTATGATGTACGCGTTGGGATTGTCTTTAGAATCAGAGGCCGGTTTCCAAGAAACGATCACCATGTTTGACGAAAGTATCTTTGCGAAGTTAATCGCATGGGGGCTGCTGTCGGCGTTGGCGTATCACAGTGTTGTTGGCGTAAAGCATTTATTTATGGATGCTGGCCACTTCGAAGAGCTTGAAAGCGGTATGTTAGCCGCAAAAGCTGCTCTGGTAATATCCGGAGTATTAATTGTATTGGCGGGGGGCTGGGGATGGTAACTAATGTCACTAGCTTCGGACGAAGCGGACTGTACGACTGGATGATCCAGCGTGTAAC
>ASZI01000143.1 GCA_000416315.1 Osedax symbiont Rs2
AGCTGTTCGGCAAAGGCGCGAAAAGTGGTCCATTTTCCTCCTACCATTGAATATACCGGGTAGGGACGATCCCCTTCTGCCGGTAATATATGAATGCTGTGATTACGGGATATTTGACCATTAGTGGCTGTATTACTGGAGGGCAGTGGCCGCACTCCGCTGAAGCTAAAAACGATCTGCTGGCTTTGTATTTTAATCTGCGGAAAAACCCCGGCCAGCGACTGCAAAATATAGCGGCGCTCCTCGTCAGTACAAGTGACATCTTGTGGGCTCTGTACTTTTATATCTGTAGAACCTACTAATACATTGCCAAAATACGGGAATAAAATGCATACCCGACCATCCTTATTCTCGTAATAGATCATGTGCCCGTCTAAAGCAGCTAACAGCTCGCTATTATTGATAATCAGATGTGAGCCTTTGGTCCCTCCTATTACTTGTGTTTTGTGTTGCATTTTTTGGTTGGTAAAATCAACCCAGGGCCCCGCCGCATTAACAACTAGTTGCCCACTGATACTGTAACTTTGCCCTGTGCGACTGTCTTTTAGTTCTAGCTTAGCTCCCTCACTGCCCTCTAAACTCATATAATTTAACGCCAGAGCTGAATCGCACTGCTCCTGAACATCTAAGATCATTTCCAACCCCAAGCGTTCAGGATGGCTGATCCAGGCGTCATAATAGGTCGCACTGCAGACCAAGTTAGGATTTATCCCCAACCAACGCTGGGTCGTTTTTTTCAGCGAATTAAAGCGATGCTTTGGCATTATCTTATCTTTGCGAGTCAATAGGTCATAAAACCACAGGCCCATTTTGATCACCAATGCCCCCCGATTGCTGGGCTTATTTGATAGTCCAAAAAAGCGTAGCGCACTACTCCAAGCTCCATCGAACCAAGAGTAGATAGGGATAGTAGTCGCCAGAGGAGAGACATAGTGAGGTGCATTTTTTAATAACCTGTTTCGCTCTCTCAGCGATTCCCTAACCAGCTCATATTCGGCATTTTCCAGGTAGCGCAAACCACCGTGAATCATCCGTGAAGGTGCAGAACTGGCGCCCGCACAAAAATCGCCCCGCTCTACCAGCAGTACATCTCCCCCCTGCAGAGCGAGCTCACGATACAAGCCAATACCATTGATTCCACCACCGACAATAACTACCGAAAAGCTTGGCTTTTTCTTTAATTGCTCTAGCAAAGATTGCCGATTTTGCATTTTCATAACTCTTAGCAACTCCAAATTTTAGACAAAGCGTTCTCAGGGAGACAGCAACAGGCGCTCCTTTATAGTTCTGCTAATGGTAAAAGGGTTAAGTTAGATAATGATTAATTCGCCTGTTGCAAATATGTATCCACAGCAGCCGTTATCTGTTGAACATCGCCAGAAGACAGTTTAACGTCACCGGCAGCCGCGTTCTCTTCAGATTGCTGCAGATTACGGGCCCCGCACAGAGCAAACATCAATGGAGATTGAGCAACAGTCCAGGCGATTACCAGTTGTGCAATACTGACTTGGTATACTTCTGCAAGCGGTTGTATCTTATCTAAAAGTGATTTTATTTTTAGCCGGTTTTCCAGGCTAAAACGCGGATCATTGATCCGTTGATCATCACCGCTAAATTGACGATCCGGACCGATTTTACCGGACAAAACCCCCTGTGCAAAAGAAGAATAACTCAACACGCTGGTACTAAAATCACCACAGATAGGCAGTAACTGCCCTTCTATTTCCCGATCAAGCATATTGTATTTCTCCTGGATGGCATCGATAGGACCACAAGCTAAGTACTCTTTTAGCTCAGCGGCCGAAACATTACTGACGCCTATAGCACGTATTTTTCCCTCTTGTTTCAGGGCCAGAAGTGTATCCATGGTTTCTTCAATAGGCGTAGTAGGGTCCTGCCAGTGAGTGATATACAGGTCTATATAATCTGTTCCCAGGCGTTGCAAGCTCGCCTGTAACTCTGCTCGGATAGACTTCGCCCCCAAGTACCTGCGCACTTGTTGCCCCTGTTCATCAAAAAAATAATTACCCTGATTGCCTCCCCAAACCAGACCGCACTTGGTTGCCAGCACGACTTCATCACGCCGCCCTGCAATCGCCTGTCCTACCAGCTCCTCCGCTTTGCCTAAACCATATGCAGGGGCTGTGTCTATCAAGTTGACGCCATTGTCCAGTGCACCCCGGATGGCGGCGATAGATGCTTTGTCATCAGTGCCTCCCCACATCCAACCACCCATGGCCCATGTACCCAAACCAATCACCGAGGTATCTAAACCGCTGCTGCCCAATTTTCTAGATTGCATAATAACTATTCTCCAATTCTTTGTGATCCGCTAACTTATGATCTAAATTATTAATATTGAATGGCAATTTTTCCGACGGTGGCGCCGCTTTCAATTTTCTTATGTGCACTTTTGAGCGTGTCTTCGCTCAGGCCATATAATGTTTCGGTTAAAGTTGTTTTTAATTCACCGGAGTCCATCAAAGAGGCAATTTCCTTTAAAATTTCACCTTGGGATTTAATATCAGGCGTATTAAATGAAGACTTTGTAAACATAAGCTCCCAGACAAAACCTGCGGACTTGCCCTGCAGTTTATTAAGATCAACACTGCCTTCAAACTCGACAATCGAGCAGATCATGCCCTGGGGTGCAATCAGTTCGGCCATGGCATCCCAGTGACCTATAGTATCCGCAGTGTTAAAAATGTAGTCGACTGTTTCAAAACCCAACTGCTTCACAGAATTGATCAAATCTCGGTGGTCCGCAACATGGTCTGCACCCATTTTTGTTGCCCAACTGATTGATTCTGGTCTAGACGCTGTTGTGATAACGGTTAATTCAGTGAAGTGTTTAGCTATTTGAGTTGCAATCGAACCGACACCACCTGCCCCACCAATAATCAGTAAGGTCTTTCCTGTTGCTGTTTTGGAGATCCGTAAACGTTCAAACAGCGCTTCACAGGCAGTTAACGACGTTAAAGGTAATACCGCTGCCTGTGCATCACTAAGCTTTGCAGGGGCAAGTGCAATAATGCGCGAATCAACTACTTGATACTCAGCGTTGGAACCTTGCCTGGATGCATCGCCGGCAAAATAAACACGATCAGCTACGCAAAAATCAGTGACACCAGGGCCTACAGAAACTATCTCACCAACGGCATCAAAACCAATTATTCGCGGGGATTCTAATGCAGTATCCGGCGCCGAGCGAATACGCACTTTGGCATCAGCCGGGTTTACAGACACTGCGCTGATCTTTACGATAACATCGAGTTCGCGCATCGTTGGGTATGCTTCTTCGAAAGATATGAGGCTGCATTCATCTTCAATGTTCAATGAACGATCAAAACCAATCGCGTGCATTTTTGTAGCTAAAGCCATGGTGCTCTCCAAATATAAATTTGTGTTTAGACAAAATTTACCTGATATTTTTCTCAGCTTCGCTATCTAGAGCACAGCTGATCTGATTAAAATGCTTCGATAACGCTGCTTGCCGTTGTTTCATCCACAACTAATGCATTGATGTGATTGCCGCGCAGCACCGCACAAATGGGGGAAACTTTATTTTCACCAGAGGCCACGCCTATGGTGAGGGGGATTTTGGCCAGATCTGCGGGGCTGATAGCCACTAACCTGGAGTTCAATTCGTAACTGCAAACTTGGCCTTTTTCATCCAGCAAATGCGCTAACAGCTCGCCCACTGCCCCGCTTTGTACAATTTCGTCTTGATCGCCTTTGGCCATAGGGTGCAAATCGTAATAGCTGGAGTCTCCCACCAAAATAGAACCGACACCGACAACAGCAATGGTTGCTTTTCGGGCCCTTTCCATGACGTTTTCCACTGAGCGCATGTCTATCAGCATATCTTTTTGTTCGATACTTTCGGCAAACAGTGGGGCATGGATCTGATAAGCTCGACCGCCTAATTTTTCAGCCATTTGCGTCGCTACATGATTGACGTCGGTGTAATGTTTTCCCTGCACACAGCCTGTAGCGGGTCCCCCCTCAATATCATATTTTCGGCTTGGATTTAAAGCCGCCACTACCGCCCCGACACCTTTGCCACCAGTAATGCAAATGATATCCCCGTCTTTAAGGTTTTCTAGCAACACACCTGCCGCCGCCTCTCCGACTGTTTGCAAAACCACATCAGGGTTGTCTGATACAGTGGGGGCAATCATGGCCATTTGTACACCACTGAGCTTTTTAAGCTGTTCTTCAACATCTAATAAAGGCTGGAAAGGAGACTTAATATTTATCTCCACCATGCCTTTTTCCCGTCCCTGTTTTATCAACCGATTTACTCGCGCCGTCGACAGGTTCATCAAAGTGGCAATCTCAGATTGCTTCAACCCTTCTATGTAATGCATAACCAGGACCCGGTGAATTTGCCGTTCTGTTTCATATGCTTGGAGATTGCCTGCAAAAGCCATTTTATTCATTTCTCTCTTTTCTCTATGCTGTATCTATGATTATTGAGTAACTATGTAACGGGACAAACACACGGCTCAGGGCCGTTGAACAAGCTCGTTGGACTGCTAAATAAGTCCTGTATATAAAAGTTATTCACTGAGAGTCTGTCCTTTTTTGCTGATAAAGTGGTTAGATGCCGCTGCACCGAGCAGCACAGCACCAATCACTAGCGTCTGATAATAAGCTGGCACTAAGGTCAACATTCCCAGTGTAAGCGTCATGATGATTAATGCTCCAATGAATGACCGCAACACCTTGCCCTCACCACCACTGAAGGCCGTACCGCCAATTAACACCACCAAGATCGCGGTAAGTTCCATACCATCTCCGGACAGCGGATCCCCTAAGGACATAAAACTTGCTCGGGCAATGCCAGCCAATGCTGCACAGACACCGACGATGGCATAGAGGATAAAGACGATCTTTGAAGTGTTAATTCCAGAGAGCTTCGCAGCCGTTGGATTACCGCCAGTTGCCGCTGCGTATTTGCCGAGTAACGAGCGATTTTGCAGCACTATCAGCACAATGGTAACCCCTACTGCCACCCAAAAAGCCATCGGCAAACCCATCAATACTCCCTCTCGGCCATAGGCGTTGAACCATTGAGGCATTCTCAAATCGCCCATTGACTTAATTGCCGAAACACCATCCTGCACTAGCAGCAGTGCTATGCCTTTAAAGAGGCTTAAAGTAATCAATGTCGCTATCACCGGTGTGATTTTAAACCTGACCACCAGTAACCCATTGAATGCCCCCAGTAATGCACCACACAGCGCAGTGATGGCAAAGGCTGACCAGAACGGCATGCCATTAATTGCCAGCATGGCATAAATGACCGCACTTAAACCCATGGTACTTCCAACCGAGAGGTCGATGTATCCTGAAACCATCAATAATGTGAAGGCTCCCGCCAGCACCAGTATCGGAGCGGATACTCTGAGGATATTAATAATGTTCTTTTCGTACAGAAAGTTACCGCGCTCGAACAAGTCAAACCTGTCAAGATTTGCCGCGCTCAGAAAAGCGATTATTGCGATCAGCACAAAGTAAATATAGTAATTGCGCAGGAACTGCGCCACTTGACCTGCAAGAGCTGTCCGCGAGTAAACAAAAGTAGTTGATTTCGACATCAGATTCACCGTTTTCATTGATTTCTACGGGTCAGTGCCCATGTTTGAGCCATGATAGCCAGGAAGACGGCTAGCGCTTTTAGAATGAATTGCCAATCGGGTGACAGTGTCAGCCCTGTCGCAGCAGAGGTTACCACCGCAAGGATGATCGCGCCAAAAAACATGCCGATGACCGAGCCAAATCCTCCGGCAATTGCAATCCCACCAAGCAACGCTATTACCAACGCGTCGAACTCCATTAGCATTCCTCGATTTGAATAGCCAGATTGGAATTCTGATGAAAGAAGGATGCCGACAACTCCTGCAATGGCTGAGCTAAATAGATACAAATAGGTGATATGTTTAGCATTGTCGATACCTGATAACCTAGCCGCAGTTGGGTTAGCACCAATCCAATAGGTTAATCGTCCGAAAAGCATCTTTCTCTCAATGAAAATAGCAAGCATCAGTAGCGCTGCCATAAATACAACAGGCAACTGTATCGAAGTGCCAAACACTTTAAGACTACCCAGTACGCCGAATTCATCGGGTAAATTGGTATTTCGCTGCGAGCCCTGGGTAATAACTTGTGCAATGCCGCGAGCAACCATCATTGTTCCCAAAGTTACAATAATGGATGGGATTCGGAACTTAACCACAAACAGTGCATTTAATGCTCCAATTGCCAGCGCCCCACCAAGTGCACCCAACAATGCTAACCAATAAGGCAGACCCAGCCCAGTCGACAAGGCATTGGCGCCACCTATTGATTGCGCAAACCAAACAGAAAGGACGCCAGACAACGCCACAATACCACCAACCGAAAGGTCAAAATTACCCGAAACCAATAGAAAGGTGACGCCAACACCGAGAGAAATAACCGCCCAGTTATTGGTCACCAGATTAAGCATATTTTGCAGCTGAAAGAAATTTGGTACCAACACTGACGCAATCAGAAACAGACAGGTGGCAACTGACGCAACTAACAATGTGATATACATTTGATCGCTGATACGCCGGTTAGCAAATAACGTCTTATTGGCTTTTATCGAAACGCTCATTGCGTCCCTCCTCTATCCCCGCCAGTCACAACATTGAGGATATCTGTAGTGTCTAGATTGGGACCATTGATGATCACAGACTCAAGTGAACCGCAATACAGTAAAAAGATACGATCACATATTCCCAGCACTTCTTCGAGTTCGGTTGAAAACAATGCAACTGAATTGCCCTCGTCTGCTAAATTCTTAATAATGTCGTAGATCTCAGTTTTTGCACCTACATCAACACCGCGAGTAGGTTCATCAAGCAATAATAAGTCGGCATCTGAAAACAAACATTTCGCTAATACTACTTTTTGCTGATTTCCGCCGGATAATTTTTCGGTATGTTTTTCAATGGAATCGGTAGCTATGCCAAGTTTTTCTACGTAATTGACAGCGGCCGTTAGCTCATCTGCTGAGCGAAAGACACCGTTGTCAGACATACGTCGAATATTCATCACTGGGATATTTTCACGAATAGTTAAGTTGGTGAATAACCCCTGGGTTCTACGCTCTTCAGGAACCAAGGCAATACCTGCTGCGATAGCTTCCTTAGGTGAATTCCCCACTGGCTGACCTTTGAAAAGGATAGAGCCAGAAACTTTATCTGCGCCAAATAATGCGCGGGCAATCTCAGTCTTTCCCGCACCAACAAGCCCATAGAAACCGACGATCTCACCTTTATTAATATCAAAAGAGACATTATTTAACAGGCTGTTGGATAACCCATTAGCGCTCAGGACAACTTCATCGGTAACGGCGCTTCTTACTGTGTAACTTTGAAACACACTGCGCCCAATCATCATATCAATTAATTCAGCGCGCCCTGCAACCTCACTGAGCGGCTTTGTGACAATGTGCTTGCCGTCTCGCAGCACAGTGACGGTATCACCAAGAGAGAGAATCTCATCCAGCTTGTGTGATATATATATAACGGTTACCTGCTGTTCTCGCAGCCTTCTGATGACGGTAAACAGTCGTTCGACTTCTCGCTCTGACAAGGCCGCGGTGGGCTCATCCATGATAATCACATTGGCACCTGAGGAGGCCGCCCGGGCGATTTCAATAATTTGTTTTTGTGCCACACTCAAAGATGAAACACGGGCACTGGGGTCAATAGAGGGCTCGATAGTCGCCAGTGTTTGAGTAACCCGTTGCTCGAGATCTGAACTAATGATGAAGCCAAAACGGCTCTGTTCCATTCCCAAGGTCAAGTTCTCTAATACACTGAGCTCATCGACCACTTGTAGCTCCTGAAATAAAGTAGCTATACCACTGCGACGTGCATCTTTGGTGCTGCTTGGCTGATAGGTCGTTCCGTTAACTTTCATGACTCCCTGAGTAGGCTGCAGGGCGCCGGTTAACATTTTTATCAACGTTGATTTCCCGGCTCCGTTTTCACCCACTAAACAGTGAACAGTGCTGGCCTGAATTGAAAAACTCACCTCATCAACTGCCCTGACACCGGGGTAGTCTTTGATAAGTTTTTCGACCGAGAGGACAGGGGGGGGCTGATGGCTTGTCAAACTGGATTCTCCTGCTGAGTGTTCGGATAAAAACCTTGGCGGCCGACTACAACTAATTTATAAAGAGAGCCGCCAAGTGAATTTAGTTAGTTACCAAACTGAGCTGAAAGCCAGCTTTTAGCGTCTGTTTTTGCCATAGACCAATATGAAATTGTATAGGCTTTATAGAAAAACTCTTCTGCGGTATCACTGGTATTAGATACTTTGCCATTAATAACATCCATGACCAGATCGATTCGTCCACGTGCAGTTTCTACAGGAGGAAGTCCCATTGAGATTTTTAGACTTGAGTTGGGATCATAGATTTGATCGAACTCTACAGAATCAAAATCAACACTGGCTACGATTTCAGTTAATGGCTTACCATTTTCAAACTTTCCGCGGCCAAGCTGAGATAAACCTGCCATGGTGCCAACCGTAAGGGCAGAAGACTCCGAGTAGATGATGTTGACGCCAGGCTGCTGAGTTAGCAAATCGACGATGATCTGCTTAGCAGCTTCCTGTCCATCACTTGAATCTAAAGCACCCAGATTTTTTGCGCCAGGAGCAACTGAAAGCACACCCTTAGCAAATGGATTGGTGCGACCAGAGTTGACTTCAGTGTGGTTAGGCCAGCCAAGTTGTACCATAACGATGGGCTTATTAGGATGGGCATCCTTCCAGGCTTTTGCCATTTGCGCACCCATTTCAAAGGAGACACCCGCTTCATCACTACGTGCAGTCGGGATACCCGTGTCGGTAATTGGACTAAAGAAAGAAGTCATAGCAATTTTATCACCCAGGGCTTCTTTAACACCGGGGGTAGCAGCTTCGCCGTCCCAGATGTGCAGTGTTGCACCATCAAAGGCACCAGCAGCTACTTGGTCAACATTCTGTGTCATTACCGCTGAATCAGACTTGCCGTCAAAAACAACGACTTCTGCACCGTATTTTTCTTTAGCGTAGCGTTTTGCTTCAGTAGCTTGCGACTGATGGAAAACGTTAGACAAATTAGATACGAAGAAAGCGATCCGCTCGCCCTCTGCATGTACCATAGATGTAAAACTGCTTGCCATAATCATCGACGTGACTAACAGGCCTGTCTTAAAAGATTTGTTCAAACTTATCCGCTTCATCATTATCTCCAAATGTTTATTGTTTTTATATTCTCTCGGTAGATTTTGCATTACTTTTCAATCGACCGAATTGATATTAATTTCAAACAATGATTTTAATTCCGCTTAATGAAATTTACTGTGATTCCACAAGCAGTTCAATAGAAATTTGTGACTTTATTGCCTGCCTTAACTTACCTGGCAATAGATGAGAATAAATGCTGTTATTGCACCACTCTCACCATAGTGAAATATATTTCACTTGCTGTAATATATTTCGCTGTGTAAAATATAATCACTTTTATCAGATCGGTCAACAGCAAAACGATACTATTTGTATTATTTAGTATTATTGCTAAGCAAAACATAGCTGCATTGATGAAATTCAAGCAAGCACTGTCATGTAAAAAAACTAGCAATACCGCTATTTTTGCTATTAAAAACAACTAAAAAGTCTAAACACGATGAAGTTTAAGAGGTTGTAAAGCAAAAGTATCAGCTAATCAGCCTGATCGAATTAATGCTAATAATTCCAGTAATGCGCTCAAACTCAACATCAAATTTACAAGGTAATATTATGAATTGCGTCACTAAAAACAAATTTTCAGAACCTTTAGATCTAGCAGAAGTTACCGCACAATGGAAACAAAGAGGCTTTGGCTGTTCTATTTTCGTAGATGTCCCGGGCCAACAATGGATAGATTTTATTCACCCCTGTAATGAATTAGTAATGGTCCTTGACGGTCAGTTGAGAATGCGGATAGCCGACGAAGAGTTCGTTGCAAACCCAGGCGACGAGGTATTTATTGCTAAAAATACCTACCATTCTCTGTATAACATCTTTAACGGAACAACTAGATGGCTGTATGGCTATGACTAACTCAGCAAAACGATACCCAGGGCCTATTTTATGGTCTGCATGATTCTAATGTACTTGAATGAGTCAAGCTGATTTAAAAGCTGTAGAGCGCAACACAAATGTATCGTCGATTAAGACTGATAGCACTAGGCCAACATAGATAATGAGGAGTGAATATAAATATGAATGAAAAAAAACTACGTCAAGATATGTGTGAAATTGCCCGTCTGATGTATAACCAAGGTCTGATATGTGGACCTGCGGGGAATATTTCTGCAAAGCTAGCTGCAAATTTATATCTTCTTACACCCTCAATGTTTTTCAAACAGCGTTTAACACCTGATCAATTGATTATCGTCGATGAACAAGGGAATAAGGTTGGGGCACAGACATCCGTTAATCGAGATTTGCAGCCCACTTCAGAAACGTCCATGCATATAGAAACTTATAGAAATCGGCCCGATGTCGGCGCAGTTGTACATGCACATCCAAGCTCATGTGTGGCGTTAAGCGTGGCAGGAAAAAAAATAAGACCACAGGTTCTGACCGAGGCGATGTTATTTTTAGGAGATATAGCTGAAGCTGACTATAAAACCCCTACCACTGAAGATTTAGCAGTAGAAGTGGGCCGGTTAATGCGCAGTCATGATTGTGTGGTACTGCCCTATCACGGCGTTACTGTTGCCGGAAAAGATATGTGGGAAGCCTATGCAAAATTAGAGGTATTAGAGCAAACGGCTGAAATATGCATGTTCGTAGAGCAATTAGGAGGCGAAAAACCGCTCGCTCAAGCCCACGTCAAGGAAATGCTTAAGCTGCGAGACAAGTGGGGGTTAGCTAAAGCTAGTGATAATAATTTGTTGAATGCGTAGCTACTACGATACTACATAAAAAGACCTAGTCTCTGATTTTTCGAACTGGCCGTGACCAGAGAGTTACCTGATGCTTTTATCAATCGTTATCAGTTTGCTGGTTAGTAGAGCGATATCTTGTGCAAATATATAGTCTGATTGATCGGCTGTCGCAGTACAAAGCAGCCTAGGTTACTGATCTGGGACAAATCCAGCTGCCTATTCGCGGGGGCGTTTTGAACCTGCTGCAGGGAAATATTGATAAAGTTCCAACCGTGATTGAGCCGGTATTGTCGATGAAACCGATCCTGGTAGCTATAGCCTTGTAAGTCGTGTTGCCGATCATTTATACGACAGTTAATATGCACAGGTGCGTTTTGTTGACGATAAATCTTTAATGTCAGGTAATCATATTGACTCCAGTTGGCAATAAAGTGCTGTAGAGCGAAGCCTGAGTATTCGGAGGTATCAAAATCCAGCTTCAATACATTAAGCGAATCATTATCCGGCGCACTGACAAGCTGCATTGCATCAGCCAAGATCCTATGCAGTTGATGAGGGCTTTGAAAATCAATCAGCACTGGAAAACTTCGATGCATTTGTATTTCATCATAAATTGTCACTGCTATGCTCCTAAGGCTGAGCAGCAATAAAAGCATTCCACAGCCGAACATAGCCAACAATCCGGATTTAACAGACTCAATTCTATAGTAGTAAATAACCGTTAGTGCCAGCCAGGCGCCTGTCAGGTCATTAAACAAATCTGTGAATGAGAAACTTGAACCACGCAACCACTGTAGCCCTTCTATTACGCTACCCAGAATAACAGCCAGTAGCAACAGTACAGGTACTAATATAGCAATAGACGATTTCCTGCACCAAGAAATTCGGCCTAAGAGTAAGGTCCACACAAAAAATGCTGCAACATGGCCTATATTCCATAACTCGTTAAGCAGTCGATGCCCTGTTTCTATTCCTCCCCATAACAGTAGCAGAACACATATGGCCGATAACAAGTAAGTGACAGGCCAAATAATACGAGACATTGGAACTCCTGTTAAATTTTAAGTATAGGAGTGATTTGCAGGGAAGTGCAGTTGGAAGTTGGAAGTT
>ASZI01000144.1 GCA_000416315.1 Osedax symbiont Rs2
GTCTGTATTTGCGATCAAGACCGGCAGTGTTAAGGCAGTAACGACCAGTTGTAATGGCGATGCGCAAATCACCGGTTTCTATTTTCCAGGAGATTTGATCGGTCTCAATGCCATTGACTCCGGTATTTGCCAGGATACTATTACCGCTCTAGAAACGACCACCGTCTGCCAGATTCAATTTGAACAACTGGATGAACTCTCGGCAAACTTGCCTAAACTGCGCCGGCAAATTCTAAAGACAATGAGTAAAGATCTGTGTAATGAGCAGCATATGTTGCAGCTGCTGGCCAACAAAAATGCCGATCAGCGCATTGCGACTTTCCTACTGCGCCTGTCCAACAGATTCAAGGCCCGCGGTTTTTCAGAGTCCAGATTTCGCCTCTCGATGTCGAGAAATGAAATTGGTAATTACTTGGGCATTACCGTCGAAACGGTCAGTCGGGTACTAACCAGATTACAGAAAAATGGCTACATCGCAGTGGAAAACAAAGAGATTGATATTATAAATTTCAAAGCCTTGCTGCAGCTAACTCAAGAATCTGAATAATCTGCAAAAGCTTAGCCTATATTAGGGCGTGAATACTCCCGCAAGCCTGAGAAGAACTTAATTCTACCAACAGGTCAGAGACCTAAGTGAAACTCTGGCAATGCTTGTTCAGTTGTGTATAGTGCATGGGAACATACGTAAAATTCTCTGTTATGTTCCCCATGCTCCAAAGTTACTTAACATTCTGGTGCACAACATTTCTCACTTAGATTTAAGGCCAAATCATGTCTTTTGACGAATTTTATGTAAAGTCAGTTGTCCGCTCTGTCGATAACTGGCCCGAGCCAGGGGTCGTGTTCCGCGATATCACACCTATTTTTAAAGACCCTAAAGCATTGCGGATGGTTTCAGACGCTTTTATTCAGCGCTATATTGATTCAGACATAACCCACATCGCCTGCATCGACGCTCGCGGCTTTTTGGTGGCTTCGATCATGGCATATCAACTGGGCCTACCTTTGGTACTCGTTCGCAAAAAAGGCAAGCTTCCAGGGGAGACCATCTCCCAGGAGTACAACCTGGAGTACGGCACCGCTGAAATCGAAATGCAAGTGGACGCCCTTGAAGCAGGCGACAAAGTATTAGTCTTTGATGATCTTATCGCCACCGGTGGTACTTTATTAGCCGCCTGTACTTTAATTAAAAAGTTTGGGGCAAGCGTGGTAGAAAGCGCAGCCATCATCAACTTACCGGATTTACAAGGCGCCAGCTTAATCGAAGATGCAGACATTCCTGTGTTTACTTTGCTCGCTTACGAAGGCCTTTAAATCATCCCGCTAGGGGCTGACGCTCCTAGCCCGCCCGCTCCGGGCTCTGTTATTACTCGCTTGTATCTACAGACCTTTACCGGTCTTCGCTAAACCAGCTTCAACACTGACGGTCTTTTTTTCATTCTATTTTCACAGCTATAGGTTTCGAACATCATGATCTATCAACTTGCAGCGCTAGGTGCTGGTCTGTGCTTTGCACTCTCTCCTTTCTTTTCTGTGAATGCAGTCAGATCTCTGGGCTCAGTACGCTTTAACAAATGGCGCATGTCGGTTGTGTTTTTCATGTTAGCGGCGATGGCCTTTGTTACTGATGGCTGGCGTGCGGATTTGCTGGACTGGTGGCTGGGGATAGTGATCAGCTCTCTGGTGGGGATTTTTCTCGGTGACACTTTATTGTTTTTGGGTCTTAAGAGAATGGGCCCCCGTAGAAACACGGTCATCTTTGCATTAAATGCACCTATGACTGTTTTTCTCGGCTGGATGTTTCTGGATGAAAAACTGCCACTGTCAGCATTGATTGGGGCTTTAATGATTACCAGCGGAGTTATTACAGCGGTAGCATTTGGCCGTAACAAAAAGCAGCAGCACAACTTAGAGCAAACCCAGGGCAAACTATTAGTGGCTGTCTCTATTACTTTAGCCTCAGCGCTGTGCCAGGCTTTTAGTTTAGTTATCTTGCGCCAGGCTATGGAATCGGGAATTGACCCGGTTGCCGCCAGTGCTGTTCGTGTCGGTATCGCCGCATTGTGCCTGCTTCTAGTAGCATTTATCGCCAATATTAAAAACCCCGACAAAGCTGCAAACAAAGTGCCGATGACCCCTCTGATATTTCTACAGATCAGTGCCAGCGGATTTTTGGCCATGGGGCTGGGAATGACATTGTTACTGTTTGGCCTAAAAGGTGGCGACACTGGCATTATCTCGACGTTGTCATCGATATCCCCTGTCATCGCACTGCCGATACTATGGCTACTGATGAAACAAGCACCTGCAGCCAACGCTTGGATAGGTGCCGTTCTGGCCGTCTGTGGCACAGCCACATTATTTTTGCTCTAACTGCTGAAACAAGCGCCTGCAGCCAACGCATGAATGGATGTCGTTTTGGCCGTCTGTGGCACTGCCACATGGTTTATGCTCTAACTGATGAATAAACGCCTTCAGCCAACGCATGAATAGCTGTCGTCCTGGCCGTCTGTGGTACTGCCACATGGTTTTTGCTCTAACTGATGAGACAAGCCCCTACAGCCGACGCATGGGTGGGTGACATCACAGCTGTCTATAGCACTGCGACTTTATTTTTGCTCTAACTGATGAATAAGCAATTTGTTTACAAGTACTTTTGGGCTGGCTTATGCCATAGCTGCGACTGGAAACAATACAGTCATTTGATTAGCTAAAAAGCCCGGCTATCAGCAGGTAACGAGCCGCTTTACCTATCACTATAAACAAACTGCACCAGTAGATATTTAACTTCAGCCAACCGGCCAGCAGACACAGTGGATCACCTATTAACGGCAGCCAGGACACTACTAATGCTGGAGCTCCGCGGCGCTGCAACCATCTTTTAGCGCGCTCTTGCCGCGGATTGTCTAATACTTTAGCCGGGTAGTAAATACTGATAATCCTGCCCAATATCAAGGTCAATATGCCACCAGCGCTGTTGCCTGCTACGGCCACACTCAACAACTGCCACAGTGGAATTTGCCCATCATCTACCAACCAGGCCAGGGCAGCCTCTGAGCCTCCAGGTAATAGCGTAGAGGCAATAAAGCTGCTGGCGAACAGCCCCCATAATTCTAGCGACATCAGCAACAGCGCTCAACGTCAGTGTTTTTACCCATTAAAACCTTATACTGAATCAGCATCATCGCCAATAGCAACGGTCACTGGCAATTGCGCTAATTCTAGTCATTTATGCGCCAGCCCCATGCTGACACAGCGGATCACTGCCAATTCATAGACTCCGCCCAATGCTTCATACACAGGCTTAAGCGCCAAACCATGCACAGAGCGGGATTGAATGATTTCCTGTTCAATTAGCTGTATTTCCGGTTCTGGCAGCTCAACAACTTCATCGACAGTCAATTCTCCTTTGCTGATACCCCCGGCTAAATGGTTGTAAATAACCGCTACCGACAGTTTTTGCATACTGGCGACCTGAGCGACCAACATACCGGTTTTAAACAGTGTGATAGATTCATCACCCTGTTGATCGACGCTCAACTGCGCATCGGGCTCTTCGTTTAATACCGCCAAGAACTGATCGCCATACAAATCCAACTTGCGCTCTCCGACACCGCTGACTTTTTGCATTTGCTTGCGATTGGTGGGCCGATACATCACCATTTCCATCAGCGTTGCGTCGTGAAAGATAATATAGGGGGGAACATCTTGCTCTTTGGCCAATTCAGAGCGCAATGCGCGCAACGCCTCCCATAAAATATGTTCCTGCGAATCCAGCTTGTGCTGTACCGATTTCTTTTTATCGTATTTTGTCCGCGCAGTGTTCTTGCGCAAATCTTCGCGCAGCTCAATGCTCTCTTCACCGCGCAGCAGTGGCCGACACTTTTCGGTCAACCGCAATACACCAAAGCGCTCGTAATCCACACCCAGAAAGCTCCTGGCAACCAACTGGCGAAACACTGAGCGCCACTGTTGCTTGTTGAGCTCGGTACCGATATTCCAGATAGACAGCTTTTCGTGCCCAAACTGTTTAACTTTTTCGGTTTCACTGCCGGTTAATACATCGACAATGTGATTGACACCAAAGCTCTGGCCGGTGCGATAGACTGCCGACAATACTTTTCTGGCCGCTTGCGTGCCGTCCCAGACAGGGACTGGCTGCAGACAGTTATCACAGTTACCACAAGCGGGATGCTCGCTCTCACCAAAATAACCTAACAGCACTTGTCGCCTGCAACTGGTGATTTCACATAAGCCTAAAATGGCCTCGAGCTTTTGCCGCTCTACTTGCTTGATATTATCAGGTGCTTGCGAGCCCTCGACCATCTGCCGCAAAAACACTACGTCTTGTAGTCCGTATACCATCCAGGCATTGGCAGCTTGACCATCGCGACCAGCACGTCCGGTCTCTTGATAGTAGGCTTCAATACTTTTAGGCAAATCCAAATGGGCAACAAAGCGCACGTTTGGTTTATCGATACCCATACCGAAGGCGATAGTTGCCACGATAATCACTTTATCTTCGGTTAAAAATCGATGTTGGTGATGTTTTTTTAAATCCGAAGACAGCCCGGCGTGATAGGGCAGCGCATTCAGACCTTTAGTACAGAGCCAGGCTGCTGTCTCTTCAACACGTTTACGCGACAGACAGTAAACAATGCCCGCATCATTGAGGTGCTCAGATTGAATAAAAGCCAGTAACTGCTCGCGAGCCCGGTCTTTTTGACCGATGCGGTAACGTATATTAGGCCGGTCAAAACCCTGCATAAAGATGTTTGCCTGACGCAGTTCAAGGCGCTGTTCTATCTCAAGCTGGGTGCGACTATCAGCAGTGGCTGTCAGTGCAATGCGCGGCACATGCGGGAAGTGATTGGCAAATTGTGCTATCTGCAGGTATTCCGGTCTAAAATCGTGTCCCCACTGCGAGACACAGTGCGCCTCATCAATAGCGATTAATGCCAATTGACACTGGGATAACAGCTGAAAAGTTTTTGGCTGCAGTAGTCGCTCAGGGGCAATATACAACATATCTAACTCGCCGCGCAGCAGCTGCTGCTCCACTTCATTTTGCAGCTGATAATCTAACGAGGAATTTAAGTATGCCGCGTTAATGCCCCACTGGGAAAGCGCAGTCACTTGATCGTGCATCAAAGCTATCAAAGGGGACACCACTATAGCGGTACCCGCTCTGAGTAATGCCGGTAACTGATAGCAAATCGATTTGCCGCCACCGGTGGGCATAATTACTAAAGTATCCCGTCCATCGAGCATACTTTCAATGATCTGCTGTTGTCCGGATCTAAAGCCATCGTAACCAAATACATCTTTGAGAACTTTTAGCGCTTGCTCAGCCATGTCTATCCTAGGTAAAAATAAAGTCAATATTGCGCCCAGTGCTCAATACAGGGGCACAACAAGCGGCCAATTATCCTCAAAGCGCCCGCTACTGTCATCTCATATTGCTGCTTTGAAGCTTTTTTATCCCCCTGCTAACGGGAATTAAAATAAACTGTCTATGTTTATAACCTCAGTTGGAGTAAACTACGCCCTGTTATTTTTCCAGGATCAGCAGCCATGCAACAAACTCAGCAATTTGCGACTATTACCGACTCTGAATTAGACCAGTTAGAACTCTTCATTTTCAGCGATGCGGTATCTGAAGAATCCCTTGATTTAATCGGAATCCACGGTTTTCTATGTTCATTAGTGATCTCACCTAGCTCGACAGATGAGCAGCAGTGGATGGAGATTCTGTTTGACGGCGCGCCCGATTGGAAATCTCAGACGCAGCAAGATGAAATTAAGGCAATTTTGCGCAACTGGTATGCAAGTATTCGTTCAGACATGGAAAATGATCGCGAGTTAGAAATGCCCTGCGAGCTGTCATTAGTGGTTGAAGAAGGCGATGAGGTCGCTGACATCGAAACTTGGGCCCAAGCTTTTATGGAAGGCGTGTTCCTTAAAGAACAGGACTGGTATCAGGAGGGGGCGGCTCAAGAGCAGAAAGTAACTGAATTAATGCTGCCAATAATGGTAGTCTCTGATTTGTTTGACGCTAAAGAATTTCAAGAAATTCGTCGCAATCCAGACGTCTGTGAAGAGATGGCCAATGAGATTCCGGACATTCTGGTCGATTTGTACCTTATCTTCCAAACCCCGGAAAAATAGCAGCAGCTCAATACTGCTGTTGTATTAGACACATAAAAA
>ASZI01000145.1 GCA_000416315.1 Osedax symbiont Rs2
TTAAGATCGTTAACAAACAACAACAGACTAGCTGCTGTAAATGCTGTTGTGCGTCGTTGCGGTCAAGCCTGCCTGGGTAAATTACCACTAAATCAGGGGCCGCTAATTAACGTTACCGGCCCTTTTTTTGTGCCTGTATTGGCTGCTATAAAAATATGGCAGTGATTGATTTGAGATATCTGTTTGATAAATATAGAGATTAATAATGAACACCGAATACCCAGACGTGCATCTGTACGATACTTATCGTCGCGAAATACATAAATTTATACCGTTATCTAAAGAGTCGGTTTCTCTGTATGCCTGCGGTCCGACCGTTTACGATTACGCACACCTTGGCAACCTACGCAGTTATTTGTTTGTCGACGTCTTGCGTCGGGTTCTAGAATTAAACGGCTACCAGCTAAATCACGTGATGAATATTACCGATGTCGGTCACTTGACCTCAGATGCAGACAGCGGTGAGGACAAAATGGAGAAAGGTGCTCGCAAGCAAGGTAAATCGGCCTGGGATATAGCCAAGTTTTTTGAAAAAGCCTTTTTTGATGATTTAGATCACTTAGCAATCAAACGAGCAACTACTGTCTGCCGGGCTACTGAGCATATCGCAGAGCAGATTGAGTACGTCGAAATTCTGCAGCAGCGCGGTTACACTTATCGGACTAGTGACGGTATCTATTTTGATACGGCGAAATTACCCAGCTATGGGAAATTGGCAAAGCTAGATATTGAAGGTTTGCAAGCTGGAGCCAGGGTCGACATCGGAGAAAAAAAACGCCTGACTGATTTTGCGCTGTGGAAGTTCAGCGGTGATGGCCAGCGACAGATGCAATGGCTCAGTCCATGGGGTGAGGGATTTCCAGGTTGGCACATTGAATGTTCAGCTATGTCTGAGAAATATCTGGGCAATAAATTTGATATTCATGTCGGTGGAGAGGATCATATTCCGGTTCATCACTCCAATGAGATTGCTCAGTGCGAAGGTCGCCACGATCATCAGCCCGCCAATTTTTGGATGCACGGATATTTTTTGCAATTAGGCAAAGAAAAGTTATCGAAATCCGGAAAGTCGCTGTTGTTATCGCAGCTGATTAAGCGTGGTTATGATCCACTGGCGTTTCGCTATTTAGTCTTAACTAGCCACTACCGCAGCCATCTGCAATTTAGCATCAAAGCGCTGGATAGCGCGGCAACGGCTCTGAAGCGTTTAACAAAAATGCTCAGTCAGTGGCCAGATGGTGGCGAGTTGTCAGCAGATTACGTACTAAAGTTTATGCAGTGCATCAACAGTGACCTTAAAATGCCCCAGGCTATGGCAGTACTTTGGGCGGTGGCTAAAAGTGATTTGCAAGATGAGGATAAAAAGGCCACCATCTTGCATTTTGATCAAGTGCTGGCGCTTTCCCTGGATCGTCAGCAAGTTTTAGAGGCGGTTCCGCAACAGGTGATTGAGTTGGCAGAGCAGCGACAGCATGCAAGAGCTGCAAAACACTGGCAACAAAGTGATGAGCTGCGTGGGAAAATTCTCGGGTTGGGGTATGTCGTTGAAGATAGCCCGCAAGGTTTTACTTTAACTAAGCGCTAGTTCCTTAACAATTGAAAATATATAGAGAAAAATAATGACCATTTTGTATACCTTAGTCCCTTTGATATTCGCTTTATTGTTAGGTTTTTACTGGGATTTAAAACAATTAACCCCACGCATTATAGATGCTTGTTTGAAATGGCTGACCTTCATAATGTTGGGGTTAATTGGCTACGGCATCGGCGCTCTAGAGCAGCTTGCAGATAAGCTCTATACATCTGGAGTAATGGCGCTGGTCTTGTTTAGTTTAATCATGTTGGCGAATGTAGGTGCTTTGATCCTCAGTAGTCGCTATCTAGGCTCGCACAAGCCAGAGAAACAAGTGCCGGTCGGCAAGGCGAAATTGCCGGTTAATTGGGCAATGTTTTCAGACTCTATCCAAACGGTTGTCTGGGTAGTGGGCGGGGCCGTGGCAGGGTATTTGTCTGAGGGGGATTTTAGTGCAGCTGAGGACTCAGTTGCCTGGCTGTTGTACTTGTTGCTGTTTATGATTGGACGACAGCTACACCAGGCAAATTATCGTCTGCGCTCTCTGTTCCTAAACACCCAAGGTTTAATTATCAGCGCGGTGGTGCTGGTTAGTACTTTAGCTGCCGCTGCGATAGCCGGATGGCTGTTAAAGATGCCTATTTTTTCTGCACTGGCTGTGGCTTCAGGGTTTGGCTGGTATAGTTTGTCGGGAATACTGATCACTGACTTAGGTAATCCGGTGTTGGGCACCACTGCGTTTTTGCTAGATATAGGCCGGGAAGTTGTGGCATTGATGATGATCCCGGTACTCAGTCGCTGGGGAAGTCACTGCACCGTTGGGGGGTCGGGTGCTACGGCGATGGATTTTACCTTGCCTATGTTAGGTAAGTTCCACGGCGCCGGGATAATCCCCACGGCTATTGCCAGTGGTTTTGTCTTGAGTCTGTTGGTGCCAGTATTGATTCCGCTATTTTTATCCTTTAACTAGATAACTGTCCATAAAGCTCCTAATTAGGAGCTTTTTTGGCACAGCACAACAACAGTATCCGCGTTCACCTAGCTAACAGGAATAAGCGCTGTCAGGGTTTTTAAATAGCCGAAAAGTACAAAAATAATACAATTAAATCATGCACATTATTAAGGTTGCCCCTATAATATGCGATCCTCAGCAAGCTGTGGGTTCTAGCTGGCTGAGCGTAAAAAATTATAAGGGAAATCAGATGTTGATTAAACATAAGTTAATAGCAAACACAGTAGTAGTGGCACTAAGTTTTGTGGCACTTTTATTTGTGGTTCTGAATCAATCGTCACAATTACAACAGCAGCAAAGTAAATATCAAATAGTTAACCAGCTTGGCAGCAGCATAGCTAAGTTGTCTGCTTTGCAGCACAATTTAGTTGTCGGTATACCTGCTAATAGCAGCAAAGGTTTCAGCGAAACCTTACTCAAGGTTAATTCACTGGTCGAAAACTTAAGATCGTTGTATGTAGATCAGGGCCTTGAGCAGCGCAGTTTAAATGCATTGAGCCTAGCTGTTGTGAACTCGTCGAAATTGTTTTCTCAGTTACAAGAATCCAAACTAAAACCAGGCCTGCAACAGCAATTATCTGAAGCAGCGAGCAGCATGGGACAGGCACTGGTAGTGACAGTGACAGAAGTTCAAGCTTTACTGGCATCGCAGCAGAGCGAAATTCAGAACTTTAGTGTCATTATCACAGCTGTCGTCTCTGTGCTGGTGCTACTGGTCTGTATAGCTCTTAATCTGAGTATTATTAAACCGATCAGCTTGCTCGGCAACAGATTGATCAGCATCTCACAGAGCCATGATTTAACCCAGCGGATAAGCAATCGTGGAACAGATGAGATGGCTCAGTTGGGCGAGTGTTTCAATGCTTTTTTAGATAACTTCCAGCAAATTATTAATGAGGTAAATAGTATCACTACGAATTTAACCTCATCTGCACAGAACATGACAACTCAAGCCTCTAACAATCAGCAGGGAATGCAACAGCAACTGCGAACCGCTGATCAGGTTGCCGCAGCCACCGCTCAGATGGAAGAGACCATCGGCGATATTTCAACTAACACAGAATCTGCTTCGCTCTTGGCACAGCAGGCAACCTCAAACGCCACCCAGGGACAGATGAGTGTCGATGAAACGACACAAAAAATCGCCATACTGGCAGAGAAACTCACAGAGTCTAGTCGCTCGGCGACAGTTTTAGTCGAAGAGAGCAAGGCCATAGACAAAGTATTAGATGTGATTAAAGGGATTGCCGATCAAACTAATTTACTGGCCCTTAATGCGTCAATAGAAGCGGCTCGTGCCGGGGAACACGGGCGGGGTTTCGCCGTGGGTGCCGATGAGGTAAGAAATTTGGCGATGCGCACCCAAGAATCTACCGAGGAGATCAGTGGCATTATCAACATCTTACAACAGCGGACTTCAGAAATAGTAACACTGATTGAAGAGTGTCATCTGCAGGGGCAAGACAGTACTGAACAGGTAAACAAGGCGGGTAAAATACTGCAACAGATATCTGAAGATATTACCGCTATTGCTGACATGAGTACTCAGATAGCCACTGCTGTCGATCAGCAGACGCAGATGACCATCGAAGTCAAAGACAACGTCAGCAGCATCCGCGATATCTCTGAAGTTACCGCCAGTAATGCCGGTAAAAACGTTAATTCAAGTGCCAAACTTTTAGATTTCGCCACTGCGATGAACCAGTCTGTGGTTAAGTATAAAAGCTGAAAAATGCGCAGTAGCCAGCGGAAGTTGCAAATAGAATACATCTAAACAATTAAAACAGTGCATTGGCTATATTTTCTAACACTTGTACGGACCGGGCCAGGTTTACAGCCCGTTCTGATGGAAATATCACTGACAGCGTATGACAGCGTATGACAGGTAACTAGGATAAAAATTGTGACAAACAAGATTAAGGCGCATGCCTGGCATGACGAAGACATCATTAATGTAGCCCATGAGAGTGCAGATGACCCTACTTATGAAACCGTATACATAGATATGGGTGATGAGGGCTCAACTATACTCAACAGAGCGGATGTAATAGTGTTAGCTCAAAAATTTGGTATAAAAGTAGTTGATGGATTCTCACCGCAGATACTGTCAGAGCAGCTAGACATGGTATATGACATAGCTAAAGAAGCGGGGCTAGATACAAAAGGCATCAACAGTGTAGAAAACATCGTTGCTGATATAGAGAAGATGTTATCAAAAGGGGGGTTGTCATAATGAAAACTCCCTACTGGTTTATCTAGTTACGTGCCCCAACCCAGCTGTTGAGTAGGTCTTTACATCAAGCAAAAAAGGGCGAGTAGCTACAGACGTACACGATCTGCGAACGTCTGATTTCAATTATGGCTATTTTTGTTAACATCCTTGTAATAGCTTCAATTTACTAATCAGCCATTTCGATGAATGTCCTATGACTTTCACGATAAGACGGTCGTTGGCGGATGCGCGATACATAGGCAGCTACCTTAGGCGATGCATCGATCCACTTAAAGATCATTGAGAAGTCCAGCAGAGCGCCAAACACTACGTCGGCAGCAGTGAACTGCTCGCCTAGCGCCCAACCTTTTTCGGGAGTCATTGCCTCTACAGTTGCCAATGCGCGAGTCATATCTCCCCACCCAGCCGAGACAGGCTCGGGGTGCTCAAATCCAGAAGCTGCAAGTGAGAATGCCGGTTCAATTGTGTTACCTGCGATGAACAGATAGCGATAATAAGTCGCACGCTCAACAGAGCCTATTTCAGGTGCAAGGCGTTTTTTTGGATACTTGTCGGCAAGGTATGCACAGATCGCAGCCACTTCGGTAACGACTGTTTCTCCATCCACAAGCACTGGCAGCTTACCCATCGGGTTGATTTTTCGAAGGTCAGATAAATTAGTATCTTCTACTGCAAAGTCGATGATGATTTGCTGGTGTTGAACATCGAGTTCTTTGAGCATCCAGTCAGTGGTGACCGATCTGCTCATCGGATTGTAGTAGTGCTTCATGTTTAGATTTCCTAGTAGTCATATGGCGAAGTTGAAAGATGCATTGATTGCTTTTAGCTATTTCTATGCACAGTGGAAGATTGCCACTGGTTTGAAGTATATGGCAAAATATGCCGTTATATGGCATATTAAATTGATGATAAATAGCAGCTTTGAACAACGTGCCCAGCGGCGTAACCGTCTTATCGGCCTGCTCCAATCTGAGCAACACTGGAAAACTTCGGATTTGCGCGAGCACTTGGGCATTAGCCAACGTACATTGATGCGTGAGCTGGCAGAGCTAAGGCATGCCGGTTATCCAATTGAGTCAGACAGGGGCCGTGGGGGCGGTATTCGTTTGAATGGCAGGTGGGGAATTACCCGCCTGAATTTAAACCATCAGGAGGTCGTTGAATTGATACTCTCGTTAGCGGTTATGGAGTCCCTGCAATCACCGCTACTCACTGGCAATCTGAAAGCTATCAAACAGAAGCTTTTCCAAGCCTTCCCTGAGAAGCAGCGCAGTTCAGTCAGTACTCTGCGTAAACGTATAATGATTGGCGATAATGCAAAAGCAAATGTCATCTCTAATTACACTACTCCGGCGCAGCAAATTTCAGAGAGCATAGCGCAAGCATTCTTACAACAAAACTGTCTGCAGATCGAGTACCATTCAGAGGCGGGGGATCGGACCCTTAGAGGGATCGAAGCGCAGGATATACTACTGAATTGGCCTATATGGTATATCATCGCCTGGGATCATCTTCGCATGTCATCCCGAGTATTTAGAATAGATCGAATTAAAAGTGCTTGCATTGTTGAAGGCAGCTTCCAACTTCGTCAGAAACATCTTTTCACTGGTATATACACCCCTTTTTATCAAACTATTTAGGCATAACCGCTCTAGAAATGACTCAGCTACGCCCCTCAACTGTACGTTGAACCCGTGTCTTAAGAGCCTGCTGGAGTGTTTACTATTGGTGATTTAAGGCCTTGCTAAATAACATTGATCACTGATGTTGCATAATCTTACTTAGTCATTTTAGGCATGAAGCTGTAAATAAATGAAATAGAATCTTGAGCAGATTTATTGACATACGGGGTGAATTTAGACTGTTTGCAGAAGAGTAATTTCGAGCAGTGAATGGAAAATAAATATCTAACATCATATCTTAAAGGTATGTCTGCAGGGATAACATATATACAGGGCTTTATTAACAACATTGGAGCAATGCCCAGACCAACGCCAGAACAGAGTTTTTTACCCAGTTCGGGTCAATGGCGATGCTTTTTCCCAGCAGCATTTTGCCATATTAAAAATTTCTGACTAAAAGCTGGGTGATGAATGTTTTATTCGATACTCGAGCGAGTTACACTAGTCACCCATTAAAAACTACTGCAGTATCAAAGGCTTCAATAACAACGCGAAACATGTTTTTGTTACCAATGCGCGCGCTCAGTATTAAACCAGATCTATTAATTGACGAGAAAATAAATGATCCTCTACAATGTTATTGCAATTGTTGTCTGCTACCTGATTTTAAAGAAAACAATGAATCCGCTACTACCCTCTGCCGCTTATTTTCTATATAAGGGAATTGCTGCATACTTTTTATTATTTAATGATCCTAGTATGGGAATGATGGTGCCGTTCGCAATATTTTTCTTACTTATGAGTACTGTTTTGATCTATGGTATTAGCTTGTTGATCTTAAAGAAGAAAGGCAATATAAAATATATTCTAGCAAGTCTGCTGTGCGTACCTATCTTACTCTTTTAGACTCACAGCAATCGTTGCCATAGAGATCTGATTTCAACGGCTAATCTCCGGATTTGTCTAGGTATATTTAGTTCACAGAAGCTTCACGTTAGGAGCTTTGAAGTAAAAGCAATGTGTCAGTTGCTGCGATTAATCAGGCTGAAGAACTAGCGTAGAGCTGAGGGTCGCTATCGACAGTTACTGGCAATGGCAGGCCTCTTTCCACCGGGAATGGCCAAAAAAACAATTAAACCAGTAACTAGAATTTTTTAGGCACCGTTAGCGCTTAGCTAAGCAGCATAATTTACCCGATAGTTTGCATGATCATTTCACCTTTATTCTAAAAGGTCCCCGTCAGGAATGATTAAAATTCTTATTATGTGCATTATTATTTGAACTCATAAGAGGTATAAAAGATATCCTGGAAAAGGAAAAAAATTCTTAGAACATATACGAATTTAGATGAACTTAAATTTGAAAACCAGCACTGTTGTGATGGCTGGGTATCAAAGGAAATAGCTTGGTGGGGTGCCATGTTGATGGCAGCGAAATGCTACCCCACACAAACAAAAACAAAAACTGGAGCCACGGATGGCCACAATAAGATATAAACTCAAATTTGTTGTTAAAGATTACAAAAAGCCAAGAATCTATACCGCAAAGCACCCAGTTAGAGTTGGCGATGTTATTGAGATTGAAGCGGGTGATTTTCGCTTTGTGTCTACGATAAGAAGTCTAATTTTCGGCCCTCAACTCGGTATTTCAGAACTCTGTGATTCCTATGATTTGGCATATCTATTAGCAGTACAGCAAGGGTATCGGCTGGGGTAGCCCCTAGCTGATAGGCGTTTATTTGGTTTTCAAAAAGACCTTTTAGCAGGGGCTTTGAAATGACAGCTATTTGCAGATCCAGACACTTTAAATAGCATAGAGGTTTAAACTACACGCCCTACAACTGTAAAGTAGAATGCTTAATTCAAAGCGTCTGATCAGTATAAGCTATTAGCTTACTACTGATTTGTATCGCATCAAAATCATTGTTATGGTTATTCCCTCAGCGCCTATCGACTTTAAATTTCTATGTAAAAAATTGCGGTGCCCAGTACAAGGTCAACGGCATGCTGATAAATGCCAGTAGTGTTTGGGTGGTGATGATTGTTGCCATGGCCGGGGCGTCACCACCGAGTTTTCGGGCTAATATGTAGGCCGCAGGTGCGGTTGGCACACACATAAAGATCAGAATCACAGCAGCGGGTAGCGCCTGGATTGAAAACAGGTTAATAAAGTAGATTGCCGCCAACGGTTTGAATATAAACTGGATCAGTATACTGACTAAAGTCAATTCCCAATCAGCTTTTAAGCCTTTAAAGCTCAGCGCCGCGCCGACTAAAATCAAACCTAGTGGAAACGCCGCTCGACCAAATAAATCCAGTGAATCGACCAGTGCGCTATGCAGACCTATTTGGCTTAGGTTGAGAGAAATACCAATTGCCGCTCCGAGAATTAATGGATTTAAGATGACCTGTTTACCCATTGCCCGCAGGGAAAACTTGTGAGTTCTGATGCTGATGGAAAACATCGAGACACAGAGTAAATTGTTTAAGATTATTAAACCGGTGGCGGCAAGCGCTGCATAGCTCAGACCAGAATCCCCGTACAGTGAAGCCGCCAGCGCCAGTGAAATGAAAGTATTGTATCGGACACCGCCTTGAAACAGTGAAGTAAATGCGGCAGTGGACTGGCGTTTCAGGCACCAGTGCCATAGACAAATGATCAGTGCGCTGAGCAGTACTATAATCATCAAAATAGCTAAAAAAGAATGCCACGGCAACTGAGATAGCGATCTGTTCGACAGTATACTGACCAGCAGAGCCGGGGTTAGAATGTAATAGGTAAGATTTTCGGCACCCAACCAGAAATCGTTTTTCATCATCGCACTGCGCTTGATTCCATAGCCTAATAAAATGGTGACAATAATCGGAATAAGGGAGCTGGCAATTGCTAACATGGAGTTTCTCTGCTTAATAATAATCGGGGAGTCAAGGCGACTAGATAAATAGGGGGGTAGATTTCTCCCTCTATTGCGTTAAGTATAATGCAGAATATAGATAAAAAATAATTGAATATATTTATCATGTCGTTAAAAAATATTTAAGCATTAGGCTGAATTCGCTCGAGCACCAATGCCGCAATTTTTTTACGTGGGCTGTTAATCTTTTGATACAGACCCATCTGCCTGATAAGGGGAGGATCGCCAAAAGGCAGTAACAAAAACTTCTGTTGCAGACTGGCGATCTGATTGCTGCGACAGGGGATAACAGTGACCCCCAGATCATGACTGACCATATCAAGTGCCGGCTCCAGAGAATCTAGCTGCATGACCTCGCTGACGCGAATACCCTGGCGCAATAACTGTGCATCTATCACGCTACCGGCGTAAGTGCCTTTGTCAAAGCGAATGAAAGGTAATTTTAACAGCTCAACCTGGTTGTCTATGTTTAAGTGTTTTGGCGCGACGATGAAATAGGTTTCGCTGTCATAGCGATCCCACTGACAATGGCCCGCTTGGCGCTCACTGATATCGGCGATTAGCGCGGCGTCTATCTCACCGCTCTCAACTTTATTTGCAAGGGCAAAGGTCATGCCGGCAATAACCTTTATCTGCAGTTTTGGGTGCTCGCGGATTAGCTGCTGAATAACACTGGGCAGCAATTGCTGAGCAGTGCGAACCGCACCTATAGTAAACACCCCGGCAAAATCGTTGCGTGTATTTAAATCATCACTCAGTGCCTGGTATAGATCAAGGATGCTCTTGGCCCGGGTAATGATTTTGTGACCGTTGCTGTTTAATACCGGGCTTCTGGCGCTGCGATCAAACAGTGAGCAGCCAAGTTCCTGCTCCAATTTTTTTATTTGAATGCTGATAGCCGCCTGGCTCAAGTGCAGTTCTTTAGCGGCACCGGCGAAGCTGCCGCACTTGGCAATAACAGTTAAAGTGTTTAGCGCTTTAATAGACATAAGTTTGCTCGGTGTTGGCGGTCGCTGTTTACGATTAAAGAGGGTGATTGTAAGGGGAAAATTATCTTATCGCCAGCGCAAGATACGGATATGAAAATGGATTGGGCTTGTATAAGGTATGACTGTTAATCAATTGAGGTGAAAAATGTCGTCAATAAAACCTATGGGCATAAGACAGTGGTCGATGTTACTGATTTTGTCGCTACTTTGGGGCGGTTCTTTCTTTTTTATGAAAGTGGCGTTAGTAGATGTCCCCACTTTTAGTATTGTCTTTCTCAGGGTCAGCTCAGCTGCGCTGGTACTGTATTTTTACCTGAAAGTCTGTAAGTTAAAAGTCCCCCGAGAATTAAAAGTATGGCGGTTATTTTTACTGCTGGGCCTGTTCAATAATTTATTGCCTTTTAGTTTGTTAATTTATGGCATGACAGAAATTGCCAGTGGCTTAGCTTCAATATTAAATGCCACGACTCCACTATTCACCATTTTAGTGGCCCATATTGCGACCACAGATGAGCGTATCAGTGGCCATAAATTGTTGGGAATCTTATCGGGGATGTTGGGGGTTTGTATATTGATCGGTGTTGAAGTGTTCTTAGGGGTTGGCGATTCGCTATGGGCAATGCTGGCCTGTATAGCGGCAGCTATCTCCTATGCAGTCGCCTCAATTTTTGGCCGAAAGTTCCAGCAGCTGGGAGTGCAGCCCAGTGTCGGGGCCTTCGGGCAGGTATTGAGTTCAAGTATGTTATTAGTGCCTTTAGTCTTTTTCTTAGATAAGCCCTGGCTGCTCAGCATTCCCAGTGTTGATTCGCTGCTGGCAATAGCGGCCTTAGGTATTCTCAGCACTGCTGTGGCGTATGTGCTATTTTTTAAACTGATCGCAGAAGCAGGGGCCACTAATGCTGTATTAGTGACTTTGTTAGTCCCTGTCAGCGCCATATTACTAGGCTGGTTGTTCCTGCAAGAGCAGCTAACATTTAACCAGTTTGTTGGTATGGGGCTGATAGCTTTAGGTTTAATTGCAATCGACGGACGATTATTTAAACTGAGAATTAGAAAACTTGCCTAAAGCATCTAATTTTCAGACATGCTTGCTAAAACCTTAGCTTTATTGCAATCGACAGACGGCTGTTTAAGTTGCGAATTAGAAAACTTGCTAGTTGGCTTTAACGCGATTTGTTACAGCACTTATTTTCTGTAGCAGGTCGCTCCATTGTAAACTGGCGATCAGTGCCCCCATTACGATAGTGGTGCAGGCGAGATAAATAGTGTTGCTGGCCTGGATGTCAGTAAAGGCTATCAGCATAGCGGTTGAAATAAGTGGAGTTGCATAAGAGAGTACCCCCAGCAGTTGAATGTTGCCTTTTTTTATCCCAAAGTCCCAGGCAAAAAAAGCCAGTCCTAATGGGCCCAGCCCCAAACCTAATACCGCTAGCCACTGGGAGCTGTTGTTGGCAATGTAGCTAGTTTCAAGATAGAAGTGGCACAGCCAGCCCAGCAGGGCGCACAGTGCACAAAACAGGCCCACTGCATCTGTAGGTACTTGTTTGACGAACCTGGAAGCTACGGAATAACAGGACCAAATAACGGCACAGGCAGCTGCAAATAAATAACCACTGAGATAATCGCTGTTGAAATTACTCTGCGGCCCGCCCAACAGTATCCAGCAACCAAGCAGTGATATCAGTGCTCCGACAATATGTTTTAAATAGAGGTTTTCACCCGGCAGCAGAGCTGACAATAACACGATTAATAAGGGCCATAAGTAGGCGATCAAACTCACTTCTAAAACCGGCGCTTTTGCCAGGGCGATAAAGTAACAAGCATGATAGAGAAATAATCCCAATGTGCCGATTAACCAAGCTATAGGTGGCTGTTTCATGAGTATTGAAATTGACTGGCCGAATATCAGCCATTTTAACAACATGAAGATAAAAGCGATGCTAAAACACATGGCCAATAACTGAAAAGGCGGAAATTGTGCCGCTTGCTTGGACAGTAGTGCCAGGATGCCCCAGAGGAATATTGCGATACAGCCGACTGCTGTAGCAATGGAGTGTGTATTTTTCATAGTGTTAGCCTTAATGAAGATAGCTGGGGATTATAGAGAATATAAATGTCAGCAGTTTGTCGCTACGGTGCAGTTGTTTGTTAAAACGGCTCAGTTGTACTGAGCAGCTAACGCTATACTCTGTGTTGCGCTGTTGTCGGGGATTTCTTTATGCAGTGGGTGGCAGAGCGTCACGACGAATTTGCATCGGGCTACGGGAAAAGTGTTTATGAACCCTGCCACTAAAGGCGCTCAGGTTAGAGTATCCACAGCGCTCGGCAATAATCTGCACACTGAGGGTGCTATTGGCAAGCATTTGCCAGGCGCTCTGCATGCGCAATTCAAGTAAGTATTGAGATGGCGACATTTGGTAGTATTGCTGGAACAGCGTCCGCAAGTGACGGCTGCTTAAGGCGGCGACTCTGGCGGCGTTATTGATAACATCTTTACTGGGAAAATGTTGTTCCAGAAAATGTCTTGCTACCAGCAGACGCTTATCAAAGTGCGCTGTTTTTGCGTATCGGTCATCCAGCAATTGCACCAGTAGCAGTAACATTTGTCGCTGCATTAAAGGGTTCTGTTGGCTTTTCTCAAGTGCTAACTGAGACTGTAAAAAATGGATATAGCGGTTGATGTTGTCATCGAGCTGCAAAAACACCGGTAACTGTTCAAAGGCGGGGGCCAGCTGCAGCGGAATATCCGCGACAATAAATTGATTTTCACCACGCGACTCAAAAGCATGACTTTCACTGGCGCAGATTACTGCTGCATGTTGAGTTTGCACTGTTCCCGCTCTGCTGCCGATTTCTATCTGTAGAGATCCATGTACAGGCAGTACCAACTGGTGAAAGCTGTGTTGATGCGTATCGACTTGTGGCTGGGAGCTTTTTAGGCAGAGTTTTGGCTGCGCTTTCTCTGAGTCATTCATAGTGGGTCATAATAAGGGTTTTATATCGATAAGGGAACGTGCAAATGAGTTTGCTAACTCTGAATAAAGCCTAGCATGAACTGTAACCAGCAAGCAGTGTAGGGTGCAAGGCAGGCCTGTTTAACCGGTTTAGTTTTATATTTAATTACGGTGGCTGGATTACAATAATTGCACTATAATGCCGCCCTTTATTAACAAGCTCCGGATTTACGCTCCGGCCCGCTGAGGAAATTTCATGTCGAATATTGTCGTCTGTGCAATGTATAAGTTTGTCACTCTGGAAAATTTCGAAATGCTGCGTGAACCGCTGCATCAAGTCATGCAAGATAATCAAGTACGCGGTACTTTACTATTGGCTCAAGAGGGCATTAATGGCACTGTTGCCGGTAGTCGTGCTGGCGTTGACGCGCTGCTGAGCTGGTTGGGGACTGATCCCAGGCTTGAAAACATAGTGACAAAAGAGTCTTTTGACGAAACTAACCCCTTTTATCGCACTAAGGTTAAGCTGAAAAAAGAAATTGTCACTATGGGTGTAGAGGGCATAGATCCAAAACAAGTAGTAGGCACTTATGTAAAACCTAGTGAGTGGAATGCGCTTATCTCCGACCCCGATGTTATTTTGGTTGATACCCGTAATGATTACGAAGTAAAAGTAGGTACTTTTGAAGGGGCGCTGGATCCGCAGACCACCACTTTTCGTGAATTTCCTCAGTATGTTAAAGATAATCTGGATCCTGAGAAAAACAAAAAAGTGGCAATGTTCTGTACCGGTGGTATTCGCTGTGAGAAATCAACAGCTTACTTAAAAGAACAGGGCTTTGAAGATGTCTACCACTTAGAGGGTGGCATCCTTAAATACTTAGAGGAAATCCCTCAGCAAGAGTCTATGTGGCAGGGTGAATGTTTTGTTTTTGATAACAGAGTCACAGTCGATCACAATTTGGACAAAGGTAAATACGAGCAGTGCCATGCTTGTCGCCTGCCGTTAACTGAGCAGCAACTGCAGCACGAAAAATTTAGCAAAGGCGTTAGCTGTGAGTTCTGTTTTGATAGCCAAAGCGACGAGCAACGCCAGCGCTTTAGCCAGCGCGAGAAGCAAATGCAGTTGGCTGAGCAACGCGGCGAAGCACATATCGGTGGTGATGCTGTTGCAATTACGACTAAGCGACGTCAGCAGAAGCAGCAGTTACGTGAGGCACAGCGCGAGAATAACGCTTAAATTGCTGTTTAGACTTTAGTTGTGAAGTGGCTACTAAGTGACTTCACAATACTTAAAGGATTAGAGCTTTAAGGGGTTTTTCTATTAAGTATTAGGCAGTTTCGCTTGTGTCCTGTTACTTTTTTGCCGGTGCAAAAGAGTAACCAAAAGCAGTTCCTCGATTAGCGAAAGTCCCTGCACTCATTGCCAAACTAACGACTGTTCATCAACGATATCCCGATAATTACTGCATGCATATTTTAACTCCAGAATCCCTACGTTCGCAGTCGCATTCAATCAGCCTGACAAGCTGTCACAGCGCTTTGATAATTCAGTAAACATCTGCTGCGATAACCTAAGGTGCGGTGAAAGTTTCGCCTCAGCAGCGCAGCTTTTGTAGCTACTGCACAGTAGCGAATGCACTTTTACGATTGGCTCCTTGTATAACAAGCTTTTTATGAGCTTTAAAAGATTGCGATTATCCTCAGCAAAAAGTGCTATGTTGTTAATCATTTATCAGCTGTCTTTTATTACTGAGGAACGACATGTCTAACTCACCTATCACGGCCACTGGCGGATGCCTGTGTAAAGCTGTTCGCTATCGGGTACAAGGACCGTTGCGAGATGTGATTGCCTGTCACTGTACTCAGTGTCGTCGCACTAGTGGGCATTTTGTCGCAGCGACAGCTACCCGATTTGAGAACTTAGTCATCACCGAAGACAGAGGGCTCAGTTGGTATCAGCCACCGCAGTTGTACAAGCGAGGATTTTGCAAACTCTGCGGTTCAAGCTTATTTTTTGTCTGTGATACTGGGGTCGCGGATAATATCTCGATTGCTGCAGGTAGTATTGATGATGCTGTTGAAATCAAGTTGGCGGCGCATATCTTTGTCGAAGAAGCGGGCGGGGATTATCAAATTTCAGATGACGTTGAGCAGGTGAGCGGTGGCGAACATAATGTGAAAATGCCTGAATCTTACTGAAAACCTATAGCTGGATTAGAATGTCTAAGTGTCAGGGGTAGTCTGATGAGCTATGCAAGAATTTTTAGACCATTGCTGAACTTGAGCGCTATATTTTTGCAACCAGAACCCTGCCGCTTTCTCGTCGCTAAAGCCATCATAGTCTACCAGTGCCGCGGCTTCTGATATCATTTCACTGCTTAAATCAATCTGCGCAATAAACTGATAGACACAGGGAAGTTGCTGCTCGAGTTTAGGCCAAGCGTATTTCTTTATCCATGCATTCTTTTTGTTAGCGCAATCGTAAGCTTTATTTGGGTTCACCCCCCAGCCGGGGTCTGACTCGCAAGATGGATGATAGGCCGGAAAACGAATAAATTCACCGGGAATTCTTGCGTCGGTCCAGTTGGGCGACCAGTTCAAGATGACGATTGGTTGTTGGTTCGCCATCGCTTTGTGCAGTTGACGCCAGATGGATTTTGCTTCATCCAGCCTGACAATAGTAAAATTTAGGTCCAAACTGCGGATTAATTCCGGGTCCCTATAATTCCAGGGACCGGTATAGTAGCTGCCCTTGTCACTATTCTCTGCTGCAAATAGTGCAGCGCATCTGTTGAGTGCACGCCAGTCGGGCAGACCTGGACAAAGTTTGGCAACGTACTCCGGGTACCACCAGTCCTCTACGGCTTTGGCACTGTGGCTGCCTAAATCAAGGATACGTTTTTTGCTCACAAATGAGCGCGTTTCTTCATCCATTGAAGGTTCCCATACTTCAATTTGAAAATGTACTAACCCGCGAGCCATTGCCCCCCATTGATCTTGCGAATTGATGTTTCGATATTCCACTGGGTATTTGTGAGTCTGTAGAATTTGACCGATTGCATTGGAGATAACTCTTTGGCTGCTCCAGTTATTCAAGGGAATGACGACTGTTTTTTTCACAGGGGGAGGGTTTGATGAACTATAAGTGGTGAACAACACAGCAATTAGCAACAGCAGTTTCAGCGCTAGTTTTGATACTAGCTTTGATGCTGGGTTTGAAAATATTAAGCGCAAGCGACTGGATAGTTCCATGACTCTACAATCTGTTGGTTGTAATTGCTTTGCTCAATAGTATCAGAAGGGCTGTTTTATTTCATAATCTGCCGAGTTCTAGCTTAGGTTAACATTAATTAAAGGTTGCTGGAGCTAAGCGGTTGCCGAAAATTTCCCGCAGGACTGCGTATGGATTAAATATGTATCTGCTTGGGCACAGCTGACAGATTGGAAAAGAGTAGTGCTTTGCAAGAAATTAAAAGATAATGATTATCATTAGTTCTGGGGTTTTGGTATAAGCTTAGTGATAAATCATCTTTGACATATAAGCTGAGAAGCATACAATCAAAAAATAGTAATAAATAATCTTTTTAATATAACCAAACAGAATATAGAAATATATCAACACTATTTAAGCAGTTAACATTGAGGATAAAATGTCTAATATTGTCGCAGAAGAAGTTTTGAGTGTGCATCACTGGAACGACACTTTATTTAGCTTTACTACTAGCCGTGATCCAGGCTTTCGATTTAAGAACGGTCATTTTACTATGATAGGCCTTGAAGAGGGTGGTAAGCAGTTGATGCGTGCTTATAGTATTGCCAGTGCAAACTATGAAGATGCATTAGAGTTTTTTAGTATTAAAGTCCAGGACGGTCCACTGACCTCTAAACTACAAAAGATCAAAGTAGGGGATAAGGTATTAGTAGGTCGTAAGTCTACCGGCACATTAATAGATGATCACTTGTTACCGGGCAAACGGCTGATTTTGTTGAGTACCGGTACTGGCCTGGCACCGTTTCTAAGTATCATCAAAGATCCTGAAATTTACGAGCAGTACGACCAAGTAATATTAACCCATGGAGTTCGTTTTAAATCAGAGTTGGCCTATGCCGATCACATTGAAAATGTGCTGCCTAAGAATGAGTTTTTTGGCGACATCATCGCCGAGAAATTGCTTTACTACCCTACAGTCACCCGAGAAGAGTTTCGTAATCGTGGCCGCCTGACTGAATTGATGACCAGCGGTAAACTGACAGCGGATCTAGGTATCCCCGACCTGAATGTTGAAACTGATCGCTTTATGCTTTGCGGCAGCCCGGCGATGCTCAAAGATTGCTGCGGTATCTTAAAAGAAATGGGCTTCCTGGAAGCGCGTCGCGGCAATTTAGGCCACTTCGTGATTGAACGCGCATTTGTCGAAAGATAAAAAAAACAGTCGTAAGTAGGAAGTCGAAAGTTAAAAGGTAAACAATGCTTCCGACTTCCGACTTCCGACTTCCGACTTCCAACTAGTCCCTAGCTATGATTCCAATTATCGGGGTCGTCGGACTGATTAGGTGATAGGCCAATAATATCGCTATCTGTGTTGATTCCCAAGCCTAATACCATGCGGTTAGCGTAGCCAAAATAGCTCGTGACTTGGTTTATTTCCAAGATTTCGCCATCGTCAACTCCTGCTTGTTTAAGATTAATGACATCTTCTTCAATCATCTGTGCAGGTTTAGTGGTGAGCTTTCTAACGTAGCGCATGATGGCCAGCTCTTCGTCTGCAAAAGCAAGTTGAGGTGTGTCAGTGACAAAAGCCTGGCGAATAGTTTCGCTGCGCTCATCATCCTTTAGCAGACGTTGCATTCCAGCATAGTGATGTTCAAAACAATATCCGCAGCCATTGAGATGGCTTACATAAACGCCACAAGCTTCTAAAAACCATTTGGGCACTTTGTTGCCAGAGTGATGGATGACATTTTTGTATATGGACATATGCCCTTCCATGCTGTGTGGGCGCAAACTGTGAGCAAGCATGATGTTATCGACATTATTATCAGGGCCTTTTACCCGTTGATAGAGCTTTTTTAGTCGGCCGGTAGCATCTTCAAACGCTATGGTATTTATCCAGGTCATTATTTGCCTCTTAGATTTATTGTTGCAGATGCAACATGTTATTGCGATAGCGCCATCAATACAATCACCTATTAATATTTATTATAAATATTGTATGTACATGGGCTGGTTAAAAAGTCCGATTCATTTATAAACATCCAATAAAATCATCCAGTAGCATTGATTTGTTACAGTTTATTTACTTGCACATATTATTTAAATAATAGTCTTTTAAATCAAATAAATACCAAGTTATTGGGCTGACAGTCATTCTGTTCAGTTTGAGTATGGTCAGTAGCGAGTAGTATTTGCCGCAATAATTTAACTCTTTTGCTATTAGGTAGACATTTACTTTGATTAAGGTTGCTGTTGTAGGTTACGGGCTATCCGCGACTGTGTTCCATCTTCCCTTCGTTGCGCATGCCAAACAATTTAACTTAGTGGCAATAAGCTCAAGTCAACTTGAACGGGTGCAAAAAAATCATCCCAGAATAGATGTTTACTTAGACGCGCAACAGATGATAGAAGAATGCAACGCAGATTTAGTCATCATTACCTCGCCAAACATGAGTCATTACCCGTTAGCTAAACTTGCTTTAGAATCGGGAAAGCATGTGTTAGTAGAGAAACCGATGACGACTACCAGCGATCAGGCTCTGGCTTTGGCGAAGCTGGCTCAGCGACAGTCTCTGGTTTTGTCTGTCTACCACAACAGGCGCTGGGATGGGGATTTTCTGACCCTGGCGCAGTTGGTGAAAAGCGGCCAGTTAGGAAAAATTAAAGTCTTTAATTCGCATTTTGATCGTTTTAGACCGACAGTCAGGAACCGCTGGAGAGAGCAGCCAGGTGCCGGAGCCGGGATATTGTACGATTTGGGGTCACACCTTATTGATCAGGCCCTGTGCCTGTTTGGCGCGCCAGATTCCCTAACCGCTAATTGTAGTAAGTTGCGCGATGGTGCCACTACCACTGACTATTTTCAGTTGATGCTGCACTACGCCAATATGGAAGTGGTATTACAGTCCAGTCCGTTCTCGGCCGATCCCAATATTCGCTTTCAGCTGCAGGGCACTAAAGGTAGCTATATTAAATATGGTCTGGATCCACAGGAAGATCAGCTTGGTGAAGGTTTATCTCCAGAGGTACCCGCTTTTGGCGTAGAGCCGCCCTCAGCTTACGGCAAAAAATATATTGCAGATGCCGATGGAGCGCTGCAGCAAGTGACTAAACTACAAACCATGACAGGTTGTTATATGGATTATTACAATCAATTGGCGAGCGCAATCAGCAATGGTTTAACGGTGCCTGTCACTGCACTTGAAGGGGCTAAAGTGATCAAGCTAATTGAGCTGGCAGAGCTAAGCAGCGCCACTAAACAAAGAGTAGAAGTTGATTTAACTGCCTTTAGTAATGAAGTGATTGTGACTGACTAAGAGTTAGCTTATTAAGAGCCAAGCTGAAACGCAGCTGATTTTTGCATGTTGCCTACAGGGCTCCTCGCATTGTCTCAAGTACAACCACGCCTTTAGGGGTGTTTAATTCTACTGCTAGATAGCCAGATTGGTTTTTATTCAGAGGCTTTATCCGCACTAATTCAATAGCTCCAATTTCAGTTAAGAGCTTTTCAATCCACTGAGGGTGTGGGTGGTGGATCACAATTTGTTTTAAGCAGCAGCCTCTGTTGAGCATATTAGCTGCAGGGTGAGAGTTGTGCCACTGTAGTACATAGGGAATTAACCCTTCGGCTATTAAGCCACCATCATCGGGCATGGCGAAGTCCCAGCTTAAATTATTGCGCTCAACTAAACGGCTATTGGTTTGGCGGTAGATCCCCTGTGAAATATCTTGTTGAATATTGTCGCTGTTGACCACCCAAGTCAGTAATTGCGGTTGACGCTTTAACTGTTGCTGTAACAGGGGATTATCCAGTGAAAACCAGCGCGGTTGATCGATTTGTAAATCACTATTGGATAGAGAATCAGGGTTGATGGCTATTATTTCAAAAAATAAGTCATCTGCTAGCTGCATCAGAGCGTTGTGAGTGCCCATACTGGGATGAATCCCCCCCATAGGAACCTCGACACCTAACTGTTGCTTGATGTAGTCAATTCCCTGTTGCAGAGAATCAGCAGCCACGACTATATGATCTGTTTTTAACTTCATATTAGCTTTCCTAAAAAACTCTATCAATATCAGTAAAATAAGCTTATCTTGGATCTTTTTAAAATTACCAGAACAGAGTATAGCGGAGCGACTATGAGCTTAAAAGCGCCCAGACAGGCAAAATTCAAAGCAATCAACAAAATGCCACTGATCATAGATTGTGACCCGGGACAGGATGACGCCCTGATGCTTTTTATGGCGTTAAATGCCCCCGAATTTGATCTTCGCGGAATTGTTGCAGTGGCAGGGAATGTACCGTTGGCGGCCACAGAGCTTAATATACGTATCTTAGCTGATATTTGTAATCGAACTGACGTGCCTTTGTATAGCGGCTGTGAAAAGCCTTTGCAAAGGTCGCTAATTACGGCGGAATACGTGCATGGCAAAACCGGTATTGATCCGCTGGAGATCTATCAACCGCAAGTACAACTGCAAGCTCAGCACGGAGTTGATTTTATAATCGATACCTTAACTAATGCTGCTGATAATGAAATCACTATAGTGGCTACCGGGCCGATGACCAATATAGCCACTGTATTGAGCAGAGCACCGCAGTTGAGTGTCCGGATTAAGCAAATAGTGATGATGGGCGGTGCGATGTTTGAAGGCGGTAATGTAACGCCCTCGGCTGAGTTTAATGTCTATCTGGACCCCGAAGCTTTAGACATAGTGCTAAAAGCTGGCAGACCTATCTACGCTTTTGGTTTAGATGTCACCCACAAGGTAATGAGTTCACCCAAAAGGGTAGCGGCTATTCGCGCCTTAGATAATCCGGTGGCGCAAGCTGCTGCCGACATGCTGGAGTTTTTTGATCGCTACGACAGTCAGAAATATGCCAGTGAAGGGGCGCCTTTGCATGACCCTTGTACAGTGGCTTTTTTACTACAACCTGAAATGTTTAAAATGAAAGCTTGTGCTTGTCAGGTAGAGCTAAACAGTGAACTTACCCGAGGGCACACAGCGGTGGATTTTTGGCAGGTCACTGATCAGCCACACAATATTCACTGGGCGCACGATGTAAACGCGGAGGAATTTTTTACTCTATTAACCGACCGACTGTCCGACTATTAAAACCCAAAATTCACTCGGGCTATTAAGTCAAACTGTGGCTATTCATAGAAAAGATGGCCACAGGTTAAATAAGTAATCCTTTATTTTCAGATGCTTACATCCTAGAAAATAAACAAACACTTGCAACGATGAACTGTAAGGATCTATTTTAAAACATAAATATAGATTTTTATTGAGTGGTAAATCTACTTTTACCAAGCGACATCATCGTCTGCTATCCCACTGCGATGAGGCTCCTAACGGCTAATTGCGGACATTCTGTTCACCATATCAGCCAACAATTTCACTCTGG
>ASZI01000146.1 GCA_000416315.1 Osedax symbiont Rs2
GTACCGCTGCGCGACTTCACCTCTCAAATCGCTTCCATACAGCGATCATTTGCAGCCTTTGAGCACATAGAAGAGCTTTTTGTAGAAGACCTTGAAGAGCAAGGACAAACATTTTTGCCTGAAGAGTCGGTAAAAGAAAAGTTGGCTAATTTTCAGACACTCGAATTCAAAAACGTGCGTTTTCGCTACAACGACAACAGTCCCTATGTTTTAAATGATGTGTCCTTCACCCTTAACAAAGGTGAACAATTGGCCTTGGTAGGCACCACCGGCTCAGGCAAGTCGACTATTATTCGCCTCATCAATAAAACCTATATGGACTACGAAGGCAGTATTGAGCTAAACGGAATTGAATTGTCCAGCATTGCTAAAGATTCTATGTTGCATTTGTTCTCCCTGATGCAACAAGACGTGTTTTTGTTTGAACAAGATATTCATTTTAATATCTCTCTAGGCTGTGAAGAAATCAGAGAAGACGCAGTGATCGACGCCGCTGAATACGTTTATGCTCACGATTTTATTCTCGATCTGGCGGATCAGTACCAATTTGAACTAAAAAATAATGGCAGCAACTTATCCGCGGGCCAAGCCCAATTGATCTCGTTTGCTCGCTCAGTGGCTCAAGGCGGACAAGTGATGATGCTGGATGAAGCAACCAGTTCGGTGGACTCCATTACCGAGAACTTGATCCAAAAAGCCATTGGACGTCTGTTTGAAGAAAAGACCGTTATCGCAATAGCCCACCGCCTGAGTACCATTCGACACTCCGATCAAATATTGGTGCTCAACCAGGGCAAGATTGTGGAGCGAGGCAGCCATCAGAACTTACTGGCAATGGGTGGCGTATACGCTAGCTTACTGACAGATACCGCTAATATTGAAGACGACGAAGGATTATTGTTAGCCGAGGCAAAATGATCTACTCAGCTGTATAAACGAGATGCCTATTGTCATTGACCAATCTATATGGCATCCCTTAAACTCCATCTAGCAAAATAAGCTATTCAAGTGACTGATAAAGTAGTGATATGTGCCTGCTATCGGATAGGTAACAACGCCAGCGATGTCTCAGCCTCTGCCGTTACCCAGGTGGCTTGCAAGCACTGAGCCTTAGCTTATCGATGACGACTAACGACTAACGACTAACGACTAAAAACTGTAATATTGAGTATTAGGATTTTTTCCCTTCCCCTGTTTGACTATAATAGTAAATAATAGACCACTTCTCTCAGTAAGAATTTTACTCTTCTAAGACAGAGGTAAGGATGAAATGGATCTTTAGCATCATTGTTATTCTACTATTTTCAAGGGTGTCATTTGCGAAAGACATTACTTTTACCGGCGGACAGCCTCTCAATCAATATTCACCCAGTATCATAGTGCCTATCTTAACCGAAGCCTTTAAGCGTAACGGCATTAGCTTTAAAGCGGTGCATCATCCCAGTCTTAGGTCATTAGTATACTCAAGTACCGGGAAACTAGACGGCGAACTGCACCGGGTTTATGATTTTTATAAAGTTAGCGACGGTAAATACCCTGATCTGATCAGAATAGAATCTGAAATGCTGACCATTTGGTTTGCAGTATTTTCCACTAAAAAGATAACATTCGATACTTGGGATAATCTCAAGAAACATAAGGTCAGCTACTCTCGGGGAAAAAAAATTCTAAAGAAAATTCTTCTCCAATATTTGCCAAAAGAACAGATACTAGTCGCCAACAATGATACCCATGCCTTCAAAATGTTATCTGATGGGGTCGTAGACCTAGTAGTGTCGGGAAGCAGGTTAGGAGATCATTTGTTAGAAACCCATCCACAGTTCTCTAGTATCACAAAAGTAAAGAAAATAATCCCAGTTCGAATGTACTCATACATGCATAAAAAACATAAACAGTTAGCTATTAAAATTGCCGATACTATTGATGAAATGAAAAAAGATGGCAGTTACGCAAGGATTGTTGAGGTGGCGAATAACTCATTTAAATTCGAGTAGTGTAACTCCAAGAGAATCAGTTGCACTAAATGCTGGCCTATTCATATTTACTTACTCTTTAAGCGTCTGCAATGCGTAAGTTTCAACTGCTTGCAGGGCTGATACCCTGTTTACTTGATGTAGCTGGCATTCGGCCACTTGCAGGCGGTGTTTTTCAAGGTAGTTACTGCTACTTTTGAGTACAGTCGATATTGGCATTTTACTATGGAGTTGGTATATCTCACGGAACAAAAAACTCTAGTTAATGAGTGATGCAGGTCAATAGAGGCTAACGGCGAATAGGAGTCACTTTGCCGTCTTGTATCAAACTCATGACCCTGCCTTGTCACTGGCTCGACTTTAGTGTTTAACCCTTTTTAAGTTGACTGCTATTGCAGGTGGGTCAGCAGCGTTAGCTGATATTCATATTCCATTGAAGAAGTAACTTTAATCCCCTAATTACTATAATGCACCTTGTATAGCTGCAAACGTTGATAATTGCTCACCCGGTGATATCGTATCTTCTGTGTTAAAAGCCATGTTTATCTCGAATTTTTTGGAATGTTCCATCAGCGCGGATACTCGCCATTCCTGCATTAAAGCTCTTAACTAATTCTAAAGAATTAGGGATATTTTTACTAAACATAAGATACAAAGGCTTTGAATCAAGTAGAGGGTTTAGCACTACAATGTCCTGCCCTTTACTGTTCGATAATAAATTTGCTTCATGCTTAAACACAGAGATTGATGCAGCAACAATATCAACCTGCTTTGAGAAAAGCATACGAACAGCAAAGACTTGATTAACGACTATTTGTTTTTTTAGAAAATCAGCGGTGTCAAATTCTTCTGTATATACCCAACCGCGCATCACACCAATAATGTAAGAGTCAAGAGACCGCAATCCTCCATACTTGTCTATACCTAAAGATTTCAGAGCTATCAATCCCACATCAACTGAGAAAATGGGATCGCTATAATTATAAATTCCTGCACGTTCTTCAGAGTAATATGCTCCCATTACAGCATCAGCAGAACCAACCTTTGCCATTCTCATTGCCCGTATCCAAGAATACCAGCTGAGACTTGATTCATGACCTCCCCTTAGAAAAGCGGCTTGAACTAACTCTGCGACAACACCCCCAGATTCTAGAGTCGATGCGTAATATGGTGCCCAGTCAGTAGTAACCATTCGCACCTTATGGGACCAAGCATTCTGACTTATAGCAACAAATAAACTGAAGTAGATTACTAAAAATATTTTTTTTGAAAAATTCATAAACAGTCTCCTCAATCGACATTTCATGGCTTGAAGATATGAAGTGCTCACCGAACTTCGTACTAATTCCAATATACTTCCTGTCATTATCTGACCTCAGGAAAACATATAATCCGGTGGTTGCTTACCTTGACACACAGGAATTATAGCCGTGGCATTGGAGGTAATACATAGAAATAAATCTAATTTAATCCAAGTAACGCAATGGTAAGTCTCTAGTTTCTAGTCATATATTAGGTTCTCAAAATGCCTTTATCAGTCCGTGTAAATGGCAGCTATATGTCAGGTTTTGCCGTTATCCATACTGACATACAAACGTTGATTTTCAATTAGCTATGATGTCTGTCCACCAATAGTGGCCTTTCCTGCAATTTAAACAGCTGATTAAGCCATCACAAGTTAATTCTAGGGCATGAAACAGTAGATACCTACTGAACTTTGTTTCACTACCTGTTCCGCGCCTGAAACCTTTTGATCTGATATTCATATAGTTATTTCTCCTTTATTTGAAATAACTAAACACGACAATAAACCAGCTTAATTCCTATTCAGCTATATCTCGCCTCCTATATCATATTACCTTTAAGGACTTATTCGTTTACCTCCGGAGAAGCACTATGAGAAAAACATCAGTTCTCTGGCATTTGCTCCCACCGCTCTTTTTTTCGCTATCCACAAACACCCTCTATGGTGCAGAACTAAATTTCGTGACACCGAATTCGGCCCCGTTCCAATACAATACAGAACAAGGAATGCGCGGCCCTTTCATCAAAATTATCTGGAAAATTTGTGATGAAATGCAAATTTCATGCAATATTTATTATGTAGAGAGCTGGAATCGAGCAAAAAAAATGGTAAGACTGGGCAGCACCTTTAAGCTGAAGAAAGTCAATGGTATTGCTACATTGGCTTGGAGTGAAGAGCGCACTGCCTGGCTCTATTATTCGCCCCCTATTATTCAAACCGGCTATGGCATTTTTATTAGAAAAAATGATATTCGTAAGCCAAGCTCAATCTTAGATTTGCAAGGGTATACAATCTCTGTTCATGGCCCGTCAAAAAGCTCCCGTAATCTTGAACTAATCAAAAATGAAATCGCAGGGCTAGACATCGACATGAGCTTTGACCAGGAATCCGGGTTAAAAAAGTTATCTCTGGGCAGAGTAGATGCTGTTTATCTAAATAAGGATATTGGTAAATACCTAATTAGATCATTAGGACTTGGCAACGTTAGCTATGCTTTTGATCATCAAACGGTTACTTATTTCTTTGCCTTCTCGAAGGCTTCTACTGACAAAAAAGTTGTCGATCGATTTAATGCGGCATACATTAAACTTTATGAGGGGGGGGTATTAAAGCATTAATTGGCAAAGACTTTAGGGTGGCAGACTTATATTAAGCCATCGTTTTTTGTTCCCTGAGGGCATCCACTGCTATCAATAGATGGTAGGACCACGATGGCAGTAAATCTTTACTGGGGCCAAGCCATGCGCACCAAAAGTAAATGCTATTAGATATCGTCCTCCTGTTCCAACAGGTAGCCATCAATTAGGGCTAGCAACGGTTGACTATATTTCAGGTACAGCCGGAGATTCGGAGCTTAATTCATACACCATGTCGTTGGGTAGCCGCAGCCTGATTGACGGTATTCGCGTATTATCCGTTTGTTCCGGAGCCGTTGAAAAAATCAATTGGTTGGTAGTATGCAAACCCGCTAAGAGTTTGAATTTAAAAATGCGGATCAATGGGAAAGCTACATATCAAAATTGACTATTGGCCGCCCAGCTTCTGTAGAAGAATGTGCGCAAATGATTACTTTCATGGCATCAGATCGGGCCGCTTTTGTAAGTGGAACAGTGGTAATGGTTGATGGTTGATGGTTGATGGTTGATGGTTGATGGTTGATGGTGGGCATAGGACCCTGACATATAACTTTACTTAATGATATGTAATATGTCGCCAGTTCTCTAAACTGTTCATATTCTAAAATTAAGCTTTTTCAAACTGTGTGGGACTAATTCATTTAATTTTAGACAATTTTCAGATTTAATAAATTTCAATTATTGCGAACGGCATTAAAAAATGCAGTTATAAACTTATAGCGGAAAAGGACAACAAATTGGCCTCTTGTTTTCTAGGCGCATTTTAGGTTCTCAAAGTGGCTTTATCAGCTGCGTTTAAATAGCAGTTATGCGTTATATTTTTCCGTTAACTAGGCTTGAATGGCAACCGCTAAATATTCGGTTAGCTATAACGATAGTCTGCCAACAGCAATCATTTTGCTAAGCTTGTATTTGCGCTGCGATCCCCTCGTTATTCATTAGCGATTAATATTTATTATCTCTTTGAAATGTCGCTGTTCCGGGATCTGACCCAGATGACTATTTCGGATCCTTCACTAAATTAATAATGCGTTCAAATGTTCCATCCTGTTTCATTTCTCTAAGAATATTTGAAACGGTCAGGGATAACTGTTTTCCTTTTTCATCATCTTGAAACGCCAAATAAACATTTTTCTTGCTCAACGGGCTATGTTTGTCATATTGAATTTCATCTATAAAACCAGAGTCTGAAAAAGCTTTCAAACCTGATTTTTCTTCGACTACAAATGCGTCAATATTTCCTTTGACCAGCTTTTTTGCATTAATCTGGTCAGACAGGGCAATATCAAAGCTTATTGAACTATCATCAATTAACGCATCATCATATTTATAACCTAATGTAATACCGACTCTTTTTTCTTTCAAGTCAGATATAGTTCTCAGTAATTTTTCACCTTTTTTAGTAAAAGTGAAATCTGTCTTCACATAGATAAGTTCTGATGACTTTACAGGGTTCGTGCCTTTTGTGAAAAAAGCATCTACAGCTGGAAACAACACATCGATTTCATTATTTAAAAATTTTTTTATCGTTCTTTTTACTGGGTATATGACTATATCGATATCCAAGTTAGCTCGCTTTGCGATGGCTTTTACCAGTTTAACAAATAGACCATTTTGTTCGTCGACTACCATTAATGGAATTTTATACGAGCCAAAAATAATTTTTTCTTGAGCAAAACAGTTTACTGACCAAAGAAAGGACAACATTGATAGAGCAAGAAAACTATTTTTCATTATGACTCCTAACCACTACTTTTTATTCATTTTCATCTCAATTATTGTGGTCAATTGAGAAATTTTCGCTGTTGAGAACATTTAATATGTTGGAGGGTTTTGGAAGATGCTCATCGAAACTGAACCACTGATAACTGCTCTATTTGATATTTTTACCAAGCTTAGAGTTTTGTATAAATCCCTCTTTGTTTAAGGGGGGAATGCTCGCAAACATAATTAGTGATAATTTTCAGTTGAATACACAATAGTATAACCCGTCGAGCTTCAAGAGCAATAATCTACTTGCTCATAGAGCTGGGGAAATATCTCGATTTCAATCCACAAACTCATAATTCTCATCTCTCCGGTAACTATATATGTGTCATTTTGGAATAACTAAGATTCCTATTGTGTTTGTATTTATGCAAGTAGATAAGAGGTATAAAGATGCACGGGAAAAATGAGAGATTTTCTAACGAAGTTAAGTGTTTAAATGTATATACGAACAAAGAATAGAGTCTTAATTTTATATTTGAGTAAATCAATATGAGAATTAAATTATTGGTAGGAATGTTGATTTGTTTGATTTATTCATTGCCGACAATTGCCCATGAAAAAAAAGTGCTATTGGCCTATGTGGAGTATCCTCCTTATTATGGGCAAAGCCTAGAGAATGGAGGTCCCATCACGGAAATTATAGTCCAAGCTTTTAATCAGGTAGGATATGAAGTGAAGTTAAAGTTTGTTCCGTGGGCAAGGGGACTAAAGGGAACAAAACAAGGAATCTATGATGGACTATTCACTGCTTGGTACAGAGAAGAAAGGGAAGAATGGTTCGTTTTTTCCGCCCCCTTGCCTCCAAACAAAATTGGTTTCTACAAACGAAAAGGGCAAAACATCAAATTCAATTCATTCGAAGACTTGAAGCCGTACAAGATAGGAGTTGTCAGGGGGCATGTTAATCCTACTGGATTTAAAGAAACTAATTTAAAAACCACCCTTGCCGCGACCGACAGTGCAAACCTGCGCCTGCTGACAATGAATCGTATTGATTTAGCGCTAACAGACAAGGCTCTGGGAAGATATATTATCCGTACTGAGCTACGAGAGCAGGAAAATAAGCTGGAATGGATAGATCCCCCCGTTGAAGTGGTAAATCAATATCTAATAATTTCGAAGCAGGCAAAAAACTTTCAAATGAAGCTTGATGCGTTTAATTTGGGTCTTAAAAAGCTTACTGAGTCAGGAGAACTGAACAAAATTCTGCTAAAACATGGATTCTGAATTGATTGCGTTGTCATTCATAAGTCTAATATGAGCAATGAACGTATTCCTCCAATAAAATCAAATACTCAGTGAGGTAGCCTTGCTGGTATCGGCTAATTTTTTGCCCCATATGTGGTGTTCAAAACGGCTATTATCAGATCCATAAAACGGCAACTATGTGTCAAGGGATTAAGCCACTGTCGCCTAAATGGTCCATACCGACTACAAGCAAATCGAATTATCTATTTTCTCTGATCTTTGGCTCCTTTGGAAATTAGATATCCAACACACATCATGTCAACCACTACAATTCCATCAGCATGAGGGATACCATCTTGAGTAGCCCTTATTTTCAACGAAGCCAATAAGCACACCCTAAACGGCTTTCTTAAATGTCCGGCATCAATAAATTAAGGTTAGACACGCCTAAACTTCTAGAAGTTATAGGCAAAGCGTCAGACTGGCTAACTGCCATTTTATTTGCTATAACAACGATTTATACTGGGTTAGTGCTGTTGCGAGGCTATTAATTGGCCTTAAATTGTATTTTGAATATTGGCCCATT
>ASZI01000147.1 GCA_000416315.1 Osedax symbiont Rs2
ACTTTGGCGATATCAGAAGGTTTTAATTTCGCCTCGACTAACAAGGTATCTTCCCAGGGAACAATATTAAGAATTTCATCCCCAGGCTGCACAACCCCATTAACAGTATTAAACAACAACTCCTTAATAGTCCCCTTAACTGGGGAGGTCACTTCGGTGCGGCGCAGTTTATCTTGCATACCCGTTAGCGCCTCGCGCAACCTAGCCGTTTCAGATAAAGTCTCGTTCAACTCTGCTCGAGCACTACTTTGAAACTTCAGCTTAGTCTCTTCAAGCATTTCTTTGGTTTCAGCCAGAGATGATTCTATTCTCGGTAAACTGAGGCGAATATTGTTTAGTTCACCTGATAAATCTACCACTTGTCGCTTCAAGCGCAAGTATTCAACTTCAGAGACTACCCCATCTCGGACTAAAGGTGCGGTCATATCCCTTTCTTGTCTAAGTAAACTATAGCTGCTTCCCAGCTGCCTGCGCTTACTTTTTGCCTGAACCAGCTCTTGCTCTTTTTGCCGCAGCTGCGCTTTGAATATAGAAACGTTGGAGTCCAACTCTCTCCCGCGGGCCTCATATAAACTTTTTTCTTGTAATATCAATGAATTAAACTCATACGGAAAATCTGTTGGAACAATAAACGCACTTCCCTCAGACTCCGCTTTGAGTCGAATTGCCTTGGCAATTAATTCTAGTTCTCTGACTTTATTTTCTTTAAACGAACTGGAGAAGCGGGTATCGTCTATGCGCAATAACACTTGGCCCTTTTCGACCAAATCACCTTCGCGGACCAATATTTCTGCAACGATTCCACCTTCCAGGTTTTGAATGACTTGCAGTTGCTTGGAGGGAATAATCTCACCCTCTCCTCGACTGAGTTCATCCAACTGCGCCCAGCTCGCCCAAAAAATAGCCAGTGCGACAAACACAGCCACAGTCCAAAGCAGCCACTTAGCTCCAGTCGGCGCTTGCTCTAAGACTGCCTCACTGACACTTGACATGTAGCGCAAATCTTTCTTTTCTACTTTTATAGCCATATTTATTTACCTCAGCGCTGTATGTGAAGGCGTCCTTGTTTTAGTGCATCCAGCACTGCATCTTTAGGTCCATCAGCAACGACTCGACCACCGTCCATTACAATAATTCTATCCACTAAAGTCAGCAGTGACATTTTATGGGTGACTAGAACTAAAGTACGATTTTCACAATATTCTTTTAGCTGTTTACGTAAATAGTCTTCGGATGAATTGTCCATAGAGTTGGTAGGTTCATCTAAAATCAGAATATTTGGCGAGTGAATCAGTGCTCGGGCAATGGCTATCGCCTGCTTTTGCCCTCCGGACAATCTTGCTCCGCGCTCCCCCACTGGCATTTCAAAGCCCTGCGGGTGCCTGTTTACAAATTGCTCAACACCGGAGATAGCTGCAGCCTTAATCAGGGAATCATCGGATATTTCCGGCGAACCCATAATTATATTTTCGCGAACAGTGCCATCAAAAAGCATCAACTCCTGTGGTACATAACCAATATTTCGGCGCAAATCAACAGGATCGATTTGGTTAAGATCAATACCATCTATGCTTATCGCTCCTTCATCTGGACTATACAAGCCCATCAAAAGTTTTTCTATAGTGGTTTTTCCTGAGCCTATTCGTCCGATTAGAGCCGTTTTTTCGCCAGCTTTAATGTTAAAATCTATGCCTTCAAGTGAAGCTTGCTCAGCTTCAGGATAACTAAATTTAACGCCTTTAAAACTAATGCTGCCCTCTAGATCCTGGCGGTGCACATAGTTTTTTCCCTCAGCTCGCTCATCCGGCAAACTCATGATCTGATTTAACGTTACCAGTGCGGTTTTGGATTGAAAGAAGCTGGTCACTAAACCGGTCACTTGCGCCATGGGCTGAAGTACTCGTCCGGACAAGATCACCGAAGCGATCAGCGCTCCCATAGTCAACTCGCGCTCGGATATTAGATAAACACCAACAATGACAATACACACTGAACTAATCTGCGTGACAAATCCGGCGAAATTGGTCACCGATGAGGAGATCATCTTACTCTTCAGGCTCCACTTAGAAATATAGCCTTCCGCCTGTTCCCATCGCAGCTGCAATACTGACGAAGCTCGCTGTGTCTTCACTGTCTCCATCGCAGTAAGACACTCAATCAAGGTCGAGTTTTTTTGCGCCGATGCAGCAAAAGTCTTTTCAACCGCTACCTTGAGCTTTTTACTGGCTATTATTGAATAGATAAGCACAATCGGAATAGCGACTAGCGGTACATATACAAGAGGACCGCCTATCAAGAACATCACCAGCAAGAAAATAACCGCGAAAGGAATGTCGATCAGTACGGTGTTTGTAGTAGAACTTAAGAAGCCACGTATACTCTCAAATTCCCTTAAATTGCTGGCGAAGGATCCTACAGATTTGGGCATATGGGCATATTTCATGCTCATTACTTTTTCAAAGAGCATTGCCGACATTAATATGTCCGCTTTCTTACCGGCTATTTCTAAGAAGTATGCCCGCAGCATTTTCAAACCGAAATCAAACAGATAGACAGCAAACACACCTATGGCGAGTACCCACAAAGTTTCCAGTGCCGAGTTAGGTACTACTCGGTCGTAGACATTCATCACAAACAGTGGATTGGCCAATACAAACAAGTTTATCAACAGCGAGGCAATCAATACATCGCGGTAAATTTTGGCCGAGCGCCAGATGGTTCCCCAAAACCAATGCCCCTCTTTTTGATCCAAGACCCGCGATACCCGTTCGGTAAAGTGATACTCCAGGTTCAGGTAAATCGCTACTCCACTATATTGCTGTTCAAGACTGGCCATAGCGATCCTTTTCATACCGCTATCGGGAAAGATCAGTATCGCCTCCCCGGTTTGCTCGTCTATTTCCTGCAATATACAAGCGTCGTCATTTTCCAGTAACAACACTGCAGGTAAGGTGAGAGGACTAATAGATAAAAGATCTCGCTGAACGACTTTCGCAGCAAAACCTGCCCGCTTAGCGGCTCTGACAAATAATTTTGGATTGAGCTTATTATCCTCTAGCGGTAAACCATCTCTTAGCGCCTCTGCTGAGAGAGGCCGATGATTTTGCTGAGTTAAATGCATTAGACATTTTAATAAAGGATCTTGTATTACATCCATTTCCTTGACCATTTTTATTTTTTATACATACTATCACGTAAATCATCCAGTTATAGACGAGTTACCACCATGTTATACGCATCACGTAATACCGAAGGCAAGATCATTGGCATCTCTGACACCCCCTCCAGTTCAGCTGAAGCTATTGACAACAACCACCCCGACGTCAAAGCATTTTTTTCTGTGCACAATAAAGACTTTACCCCGGATTCATACCTAGATGAGTCCGACTTAGCCATCGCCCGAATCTTAGATGACTTGGTAGACCTGCTGGTTAAGAAGAACATCATCATGTTCACTGAATTGCCCGATCAAGCACAGAAAAAGTTACTATCGCGCCGCGTTGTCAGATCTTTACTGCAAGACAATAAGCAGAGCGTTAGCGACGATAAAGAAGACAAAGAGTCATCGATATTATCCGACGAAGATCGCTTGCTATAATTCCAACTGATTTAACAATCAACTGAATGTTTCAAGATCTATTTAAAACAGTGAAAATTAGTTGCCTGAAACCGAGCTTTATCACTGAGTCAGTCAGCAGCGGTTTTGCGAGTTATCATTTTTGCACCGCTAGATTGAGTTAGATTATATAGCGGCCAACGCAGCCAATGCATTATCTATCCCACAAAATATTCAGATTTTATTAATATTTCGACAAAAAACAGTAAAACCAGCTAGTTGCCTGACAAAATCATGCCAGAAAAACAATCAAGCATTTTAAAAGCACCCTACAACGGCGATCCTACCAATATCACTGCGGTGCATTTTTGCACAAAAAAAAGCCCGCTACAGAGCGGGCTTGTTATTTTTCACTTTGACAGTTTAATCTTTTAACAAATCTCTGCCTTTGGTCGCAGCAATGCGCATACGCAGAGCATTTAACTTGATAAAGCCCTCTGCATCTTGCTGGTTGTATGAACCGGCATCGTCCTCCATAGTGGCGATGGCTTCATCAAATAAACTCTCATCGGAGCGACGACCAACAACACTGATATTGCCTTTATAAAGCTTAATACGCACGTCACCACTGACGTAACGCTGACTATAGTCAATTGATTGCTGTAGCATTTTTCTTTCTTCAGACCACCAGAAACCGTTGTAGATGAGCTTCGCATAACGAGGCATCATCTCATCTTTAAGGTGGGCGGCCTCGCGATCAAGAGTAATCGACTCTATGGCGCGATGTGCCTTTAGCATGATACTGCCGCCGGGGGTTTCATAACAACCGCGTGCTTTCATGCCTACATAGCGGTTTTCGACGATGTCTAATCTACCTACACCGTTTTCTCCGCCAATCTGGTTCAAGGTAGCCAGCACAGTCGCTGGGGTCATAGCCTCACCGTCGATAGCAACTATGTCACCTTTTTCATAACTTAATTCTATGTATCTCGGCTCATCCGGTGCCGCCTCAGGAGATACCGACCAACGCCACATTTCCTCTTCAGCCTCTACCCAAGGATCTTCTAGGATGCCTGACTCGTAGGAAATATGTAGTAAATTCGCATCCATAGAATAAGGAGATTTTTTCTTATTCTTAGCGTAGTCAACCGCTATATCATGCGCCTCACAGTAGGCCATCAATGACTCGCGAGAAGTAAGATCCCACTCACGCCAAGGCGCTATGATTTCAACACCTGGCTTTAACGCGTAGGCACCAAGCTCAAAGCGAACCTGGTCGTTGCCCTTACCAGTGGCGCCATGCGAGATAGCATCGGCACCGGTCTCGTTGGCGATTTCTATCAATCGCTTGGAAATCAAAGGTCGGGCAATAGATGTCCCCAACAGGTATTCACCTTCATAAACAGTATTGGCGCGAAACATTGGGTAGACAAAATCACGCACGAATTCTTCGCGCAGATCGTCGATGTAAATTTCTTTAACACCTAATGCTTCAGCTTTGGCACGCGCCGGCTCAACTTCTTCACCTTGACCTAAATCTGCAGTAAAAGTTACCACTTCGCAGTTGTATGTCTCCTGCAACCAGCGAACGATAACCGATGTATCTAAACCGCCAGAATATGCCAGAACGACCTTTTTAATATCGGACATCTATATTGCTCCAAACAAAGATCTGGCCCTTTTTGCCAGATCATTATAAAAATAGGGGTGGCGTAGTATATAGCGGATCATACTATCCCACAATAAGACAAATACTTTATAGAACATGCAAATAAGCCCTTACACCCAGGGCGATCAGAACAGCGTTTAATGCTGCATAGAAAATCAGTAAATCTAAGGACAGCCCACATTGCTATCTGTAAGTAGCCCGTTAGTGGGCTATTCCCGATCTAACCTTATGGTCACACGACGGTTACGCGCACGGTTAGTTTTAGAGGTATTGGGCACAACCGGGTATCTCTCTCCATGGTATCTAGTTGTCACCATAGATTCCTCAACCCCCAGAGATATCAAATAGCGGGTAACTTCTTCCGCACGTTGCTTGGAAAGGTCTCTGTTCAACAGACGTCGACCGCCACTGTCCGAGTGTCCATCTATGTAGATAGCAGTGACACTCTTATCTTCTTGCACATAAAAAGCAATCAGCTCCAGGCGCTCACGTGTAGCATCCGAAAGCGTCCACGCAGCAGGTGGAAACAACACCGCAGTGCGGGCAACTTGGCGATAATTTGCCGGCAGTAATCCGGCCACACAACTAATGTAATCTTTATAGGCTGCTTTAAAATTCGCCGCCGATAGCGCCACTCGCAATTGATCATCCGAGTTCATCCAGCGGTCGACAGTAAATGTCGGAGACATGCCCTTGTACAGAGAGACCAGCATTTGCCCTGCATATGCAGCATTGGTTTTTAATACTCTTCCCGCTTCCAATGGCCCTATCACCGATGTCGCAACCCCCGGTTGCCAAGGCGAAGCCTCGACCACTAAAGTAGCGTTGCGCTTTATAGCCAAACGCTGAGTTGGTTTTAAGGTAAACAGCGGCTCAACTCCCGCCTCGTGTAGAAACTCACCAATACCAAAGGCCGGTATTTGCTGCGATAACTTACATTCAAATTTAGATGATTCCAATACCCATTTCGACTCGTCAATAGAGGCGCGAAAAGTCACAGCCTGAGCGGCACTTACTAGCAGAAACATACACAAAACTGTAATTAGCTTGCTACAAGAAACCATTATAAATCAACTCACTGCTGTTAGTTTTTGGTTAATACGAAGGCTGTTGACAGTCTGAGCGCTTTTTAACTGACATCAACACTGATAAGGCTGTAATTAACCTGCAGTAAGAGAGCATTATAAATCAGCTTACTGCTGTTAGTTTTTCATTCAAATCAAAGTTTATTGACAGTCTAAGCGCTATTTACCTGACATCAATACTGACAAGACTGTAAGTAACCTGTAATAAAAGAACATTATAGATCAGCTTACTGCTGTTAGCTTTTCATTCAAATCAAAGCTTATTGACAGTCTGAGCGCCATTTAACAAACAACAAAGCTCATGACTGTAATTAGCCTGCAGTAACAGAGCATTATAGCTCAGCTTACTGATCGTTAAGAACCATATCCCAGCCGCCTAAATCTTTCCATCTATTCACAATAGAGCAAAATAAGTCAGCCGTTTTTTCTGTGTCGTAAAGGGCTGAGTGCGCTTTTTTCCCGTCAAACGGGATCCCCGCCATTTCGCAGCCCCGCGCTAGCACCGTCTGCCCGTAAGCCAGCCCCGAAAGTGTCGCCGTATCAAACGTGGAAAAGGGGTGGAATGGATTTCGCTTCAACTCGCAGCGCTCTGCTGCCTGCATAACAAAACCGTGATCAAATGATGCATTGTGTCCGACCAGGATTGCCCTTTTACACCCGTGAGCTTTAACCGCTTTGCGTACAGCTTTGAAGATTTTCTCCATCGCTTCAAGCTCAGTTACTGCACCCCGGTTTGGATCACTGGGATCTATGCCAGTAAAATCCAGAGCCGATTGCTCTAAATTGGCCCCTGCAAAAGGCTCGACATGTGCTTCAAAACTATTATCGACAATCACGTAACCTTGATCATCCATCGTCAAAGTGACAGCCGCTATTTCCAGCAAAGCATCGGTTTGACAGTTGAATCCCGCTGTTTCAACATCTATAACGACAGGTAAATAACCGCGAAAGCGCTCCATCATTAATTGTGTAATATTACTATTGGCCAATGGATATCCTTAATCATACTGATTTGTATGCTTTTATAAATTATGCGTATTCTAACAGTGCCCGCCAGACAAAAACATCTAGATTTTGCCTTAATCCTAATTTAGCAGACTCTTTTGAGACCCAGCATAAAGTAAATTAATTTTTCCGAAAAAAAACCTGGTAAAAACCAGGTCTTTTTCTTTATAAGCTAGTACGCCCTGTCGTGACCATTATTAGATCACAGCAGAGCAGTATTTGTTATAGCTTATCAGATTCAGCACTGAGGTAAGCTGCAACGCCATCAGGTGAGGCATCCATACCTTTGTCGCCTTTGCTCCAGCCAGCAGGGCAAACTTCACCGTGCTCTTCATGGTATTGAAGCGCTTCAAAAAGACGAATTAACTCATCCATGTTACGTCCAAGAGGCAAATCATTGACGATTTGCGAGCGAACATCACCGTTCTGATCGATGATGAATGCACCGCGAAAAGCAACTCCACCTTCACTTTCAACATCGTATGCCTTACAAATTGCATGTGTCATATCAGCGACTAGAGTGTAGTTAACTTGACCAATACCGCCCTTCTCAACTGGGGTATTACGCCATGCATTATGAGTAAAGTGAGAATCGATAGAAACGCCTACCACTTCAACATTTAATGCTTTGAAAGCTTCGATACGGTGATCAAGAGCGATCAGCTCTGAAGGACAAACAAAAGTAAAATCTAATGGGTAGAAAAATACTAGTGCATACTTTCCTTTAGTTGCTTCTGCGAAGTTGTATCCATCAACAATCTGACCGTCACCTAGCACAGCCGATGCTGTGAAATCCGGTGCTTTCTTACCTACTAATACGCCCATCTGTAATCTCCATTATCATTTTGATATTTTTTAGCAGAAACGCCGATCTGTCACGGGACAATCGACATTTTAATTTATTCGCTAGCTTGCTCTTTACTGGCTGCGGCCGACACCATTTCTTTGAGTTCGCCGCTCTGGGCCAATTCGCAGACTATGTCACAACCGCCCACTAGCTCACCATCGATCCACAGCTGTGGAAATGTTGGCCAATTGGCAATTTTTGGCAACTCAGTGCGAATATCCTGATTCTCCAGGATATTGAAAAACGCAAAGCCCTCTTCGAAAGCCATTAATGCCTCTACGGTACGCGAGGAAAAGCCACACTGCGGGAAGCGTGGCGTACCCTTCATGTAAAGTAAAATGGCATTATTTTCGATTTGATCTTTAATTGTTTCAGCAACACTCATAATTCATTCTCGCATACTAACAAAAGGCATTAATTCTATTTTTTACTGCGCGGCATTTTAGCATAAAGCCGACTATTTTACTCAAGTTTATTTTTCATAAACACGCCTGTTTCACTTTATATAAGGCTAAAATTTGACACTACAAGTGCCCAATTACAATAATAACATCTGGATTGCCGAAAACGACGTCAAGCTGTTAGTAAGCGCGTTTTCCAGACATATAGCGGACAACTTTCATACGGCTAAGTTAGACCAAAAGGAAAATCAATCTGGTGCCCGACAATTTTTAATGCTATACATGCTCTAATGTAGGTCAGCTGTGAATATTGAACTTGCTATCGCAAACAGCTTTTGCAGAAAAAAGCTGACTCGATATTTTAACTAAAAAAACATTACCCCGCCGGTAACTTCCTCTAGATTCAATGAACTATTTAGCATTGAAAAGTGAGCTTTTGCTATTGGCCGCAATAAATTAGACCCAGTATGAAAAACATCAGACACTTTTTAACCATCCTCGATTTATCCAAAGCAGAATTCCAGCAAATCATTAAGCGCGCCATTGAACTAAAGGCGATGCGTAAGCAGGGACAGATATTTCAGCCGTTTCCCGACAAAGTACTGGCCATGATCTTTGAAAAATCATCTACCCGTACTCGTGTGTCTTTTGAAGCGGGGATGGCTCAGTTCGGTGGGCACGCTATGTTCCTCTCCTCCCGAGACACCCAACTTGGCCGTGGCGAACCTATACAAGATTCAGCCAAAGTTATTTCCAGTATGGTTGATATAGTGATGATCAGAACTTTTGGTCACGACATTATTGAAGATTTCGCAAAACACTCCAGCGTTCCTGTCATCAATGCACTCAGTGATGAGTACCACCCATGCCAATTGCTAGCAGACATGCAGACCTACTGGGAGCATCGTGGCGATATTCAAGACAAAAGAGTGACTTGGGTTGGCGATGGCAACAACATGTGCCACTCGTATATTAATGCCGCCAGAGTGTTAGATTTCCAGTTGAGCATAGCCTGCCCGCAGGGGTATGACCCCGACTCGAAACTGCTAGAAATTAACGCCGATCGCGTCACCGTATTTCGCGATATAAATGACGCCGTCGCTAACAGTGACCTGATAGTTACGGATGTATGGGCATCAATGGGCCAGGAAGAGGAACAACTGGCCAGAGAGAAAAGCTTCGCAGCTTTTCAGGTAACCCCAGAACTTTTGGCCCAGGCAAATCCAGATGCACTATTCATGCACTGCCTACCCGCTCATCGCGGCGAAGAGATTAGCGTCGACATGCTAGATGCTCCCAACAGCGTGGTCTTTGACGAGGCAGAAAATCGATTGCACGCGCAAAAAGCGTTAATGGAATTTTTGCTCAATTCAAGCAAAGAGTAACCTAATACATTGGCTGCCTTTAACTATTTATAGCTAAGACTATGATATCAGGCAGTCAATTTTTACATATCAGACATTTATTAGATCAAAGCTGCAGTAATTTCTGCTACCCTTAATCACAGACTCGCCAGTGAGCAGCAAGTAGCACTGGTATCGTCTTAATATTAGCAACAATACTTAAAACACACTCTCCTTCTGGATGAACAAGATGATTGAGCTGAGACACTTAAAGACACTTTCTGCACTGCGTGATTCTGGCAGTCTAGTTGAAGCCGCTGAGCGCATTCACTTAACCCAATCAGCTCTCTCCCACCAAATCAAAGATTTGGAAGATCGTCTTAATTGCTCGCTATTTATCCGCAAAACTAAACCCATTAGCTTCACAGCTGCAGGTAGACGTATCCTGACCTTGGCGGATCAGGTATTGCCTATGGTTAAAAACACCGAGCGCGAGATAGTCCGATTGGCCTGTGGTGAAGCGGGCAGACTTAACATCAGCATAGATTGCCACAGCTGTTTTGACTGGTTGATGCCGACCATAGATTGTTTTAGAAAAAACTGGCCAGAAATAGAAATGGACCTGGCTAATAGTTTCACCTTTGCACCTATCCCCGCGCTGGCAAAGGGCGACATAGACCTGGTCATCACCTCGGATCCTATTGTGCGCACAGGGATCAGTTACACGCCGCTTTTCAGCTACGAGTCACTGATCGCAATCAGCAAAAACCACCCTCTTGCCAGCAAGAAATTCATCAGCGCTAAAGACATAGCCACTCAGACGCTGATCACTTACCCGGTAAACCAAGATCGCTTAGATATATTTAGCCGCTTCCTGGATCCTGCCGGGATTGAACCTAAAGAAGTACGCACTGCCGATCTGACATTAATGATGCTCCAGCTAGTGGCCAGTGGCAGAGGCATAGCAGCACTGCCGAACTGGGCTATTGATGAGTACCTGAAAAAAGGTTATATAGTTGGCAGACCAATAGGCGAAAGAGGTTTATGGTGCACTTTGTATGCAGGTGTTCGCCAGGAACAGCAGAACGCCGAGTTTATGCTGGATTTTTTAGAGACCGCCAAAGAAGTTTCCTTTGCCAATTTAGCGGGAATTAAATCCGCATAAATACCATAACTAGCAAGGCGTGAGTTTATTTTCAATAAAATCACACTAGCCCCTTGTTTATCACCTCTGATCCCTTAAACTGTCGAATCAACTAATTCCAGAGCACCGACTAAGACAGCTAGTTTTGTGGCTT
>ASZI01000148.1 GCA_000416315.1 Osedax symbiont Rs2
GAAGAGATTAAAGCGAACAACAACGATTAAAACTTAACCAAAATGAATTTATTCGTTATAAAGCAATGCTTTATATTGATTGGTAATTCATCCTGCTCGCTGTGTTTTGGGTGACCCCTGCAGCGAGGAGGCGAATTATATAGATCTGCAGAGCGACGTCAACAGTTAATTAAAAATATCTGGAATCAGTGCTTATTTGCGGAGCCAGATTCGCTAACGACTACAGCCAGCCATTTATCTATCCATAACACTAGGCCAGCGTTTTATCTTTGCCAGAGAATAATAATGACATAGCAGCCGCTACCAGCAGGCTGGCACAGATTCTGTTAAACAGCTTATTGAATGATGGCCGGCATAACTGCTGTCGCAAATATACACCAATCAATGAATAAATAGCGATGGCTATAAACTCTAGCAGCAGAAACAGCAAGCCCAAGCTAAACAACTGTTCAGTGATGTTGCCAAGCGGGTTAATAAATTGCGGCAAAAAGGCAGTGAATATCAATATAGCTTTTGGGTTTCCTATTGCCAGAGTGAATTCCTGCCTTGCTGATCGAACCACACTCAATTGCGTGGCTGTTGCCGAAGAAAGCATAAGATCACTGCGCCAGATTTGTAGCGCAATATATATCAGATATAACACACCAACAATTTTCAGCACTGAAAAAACTAGTACTGATGTGTACAACCCCGCCGCCAGGCCCGAGGCTACCAATAACAGCATCAAACTGAATGCAGATAACCTACCTAACCCCGCCACGCATGAATGGCGTAACGAGTAATTTCTTGCATTGTTTAATGCTAAAATATTATTCGGTCCAGGTGACATATTTAAGGCAAAACAGGCGGGGATAAATAATAGTAGATCGGCGAGCGACATGTTTTTTTCCAATTAATATAATGCTATTTGCTTTTAGCCCAAACATTCAGGGCACTGCATTTGTTTGGCTTTGCGTACCAATTGCTGCTCTGCAGTTAATGGTACAATGATTTTTTCGGATTTGCTCTCCAGCTTATTGCCGCAACCATTTATCAGCAAGACCACAATGACTGTTACAACAGTCTCTACACTTCCATTGCCCATGTCCATTCCTTTGATCTGGGTTTAGCTCTTCTAAGTGTAGTTTAAGTAACTTATATTGATATCAACAATAGCCCCAGCAACATTATGCCGACACCTTGCAATCTTGGTAGAGAAATTTTTTCTTTTAGCCAAAACACTCCAATTGCTACGCCTATTGGAATACTCAGTTGTCGCAGCGCCACGACGTAACTGACCTCCTCAACCATTGCCATGCCGATAAGTACGACTAAATAAGTTCCTACTATAAACAACCCTGCCAATAAAATTGAGGATTTGTTTTCCGGCCATTCAAACTTTTCTTTGAAACCAAATTTTAAAACCGGCAACATACATAAAATCACAATTATTGCTTGTAAGATAACAAAACTACTGCCTGCCTCAAAAGCACTCCAACCATTGTCTCGCATAATTTTAAGTGCTGCGCTGTCCGTCAGCGAATAACCTGCTGTACCCAATGCCGCAACAACTGCCCAACAAACAGCTGGGGTAAAATACCCCCTTACATCCCAGCTTCTCCACCTATTTATCGGCAGCACCAAAGCACCTGTTGCTATCATCGCTATGGCCGCTATATGGGTATTTGACAAGCGGCTTTCGCCGTAAATTATTAGAACGAAGACCGGCACAACCAACACCGGCAAAGCTCTGGCCAGAGGATAGATTAACGATAACTCGGCGCTCTGATAGGCTTTTGCCAAGCCACTCGTGTAAATACACTGGAACCCTCCAGAGACCAATAAAAGCCACCAAAATGGGGCAGGTAATTGCAAAACTTGCTGCCAGTTAATTATCAACAGGGGACTAAAGATAACCGATCCAGCAACCATTGCCCAAACGTAAAACGACACTCCTGTTGCTGACCGCTTACCAATGGAATTCCACAATGCATGCATGAATGCTGATATTACAATCAGCAGCATTGGCTGCCAACTCAAGGCCTCTCCCCTTGTGCAAGACGAAACGCTATGTCATTAAGACAAGGAATGACCTCTGCAATGCTATCAACCACATAATGCGCACCCCCATTTCGTAGTTTAAGCTCAGCTTTTTCTCTTAACTTTTTCTGTGTCTGCAGATCCAGTTGTTGCCATTCACTTAAACTTAAGCCGACTTCATTGCCGCTAACCGACACTGCTATAGTCCACATGCCAGCATTTAGCCCTTCTGCTATACCGGGTACTGTGTCATCTATCTTCACACAGCATGCTAGTTTCATCACCCCTAATTGCATGGCATTGGCCATGCACATATAAGGATAGGGCCGACCTTTTGTTACTTGTGACGCACAGACATTACTTTGCGGCCGATAACCTTGCTCAGCGGCACTTTGCAGTAACTCGACTACCATGCTCTCACTGTAGCCGGTATTGGCTGCTATTTTGATGCCTTTTTTTTGTGCCCATTCCAGTAGCGTCAGCAATCCCGGGATAAGTGTTGATGACTCACTAATGGCGGTTATTTGCAGTGGAACGAACTGTTCAAACAACTCGTCGAGATCATCTACTGTACTGTGCTGTCCGTATCTATGCAGCCATGCCTGCTTAATTCTAGGCAGCTGCAAGAGTTGTTCGATATGCCGGCGCTTCTCACACCCCATGGGTCCCCTAGCTTCAGCTTCAGTGATTGTTATTCCTCTGCTTGCAAACAGTGCAAGAAAACCACGGATAGGTGCAGTGGAGCCAAAATCAACGCTAGTCCCGGCCCAGTCCATAATCACTGCTTCTATCAAGTCCATGCTGATTCCTGCCTACTTAACATTATTAGATTCAGAGCGTTTTACTGTGCGCGGTCGGAGTGGCTATATGAAATGCTGGATTGTCAAATTCAGCGTGTTTCATCTGATAATATGCTTGGTAATAGTCACCGTCTTGCTCGGCATTAAAGGTAAAAAACATCGCCCTTCGGGGAAATTCGGATTGGTTTTTATTCGAAAAGTGAGGTACATAGGAATCAAATATAACTACATCACCTGGCTTAGCCAGGATTTCCTGCCAGTTTATTTGCTGGCATATATCTTCTGTTATATTACCATTTTTAGCCCCACCTAAATCGCTAGGCAATACTTGCAACTCCCCCGCCGGGGTGTCGAAGCTCGCTATTCCCTGACCGGCTAGATCATGCCGGTAGTTTTTAGCAAAATGTAAACAGCCATTTTCCTGAGTAGACTCATCTAGAAAGATTGCCACTGTAATATGGTAGTTTGGCTTAAATTTATCGTAGGCAATCACGTCCTGATGAGGCTCAAAAGCGCCGCCACCAGGATTTTTGGCGTTACATTTATCTTTGAACAAGACGAAGTCTACCCCGGTAATGCCTTTTATATACTGCTGCAGTTTAGGCACTAACTGCTCGCGTATAGCTTGATTACTGGCCGTTATATATTCGTAACGACAAACTTTAGTCGGATTATCTATTTCAGGCACAGCAATCAAATCTTCTCCGGCATCTTTATAGTAGTCACTGAGCGTATATTGTCCCGTTAACGCATTCTCTAATAAAGTTTGTGCCTGTTGATAAAGCTGGCCATTACTTCGCTCTAACATCTGCATATCGGCCGCATCCAAGCCTTGCTCCAGGACAATATAACCTTGGTCGACAAATTGTTGCTGTTGCTTATTCATAGTCATTTCCTGTATCTGATTTTAAGTCGCTATTAATGCAGTTATTGAGATAAGGCAAATAGTGATCAAATCTTCTTTTACTCAGTTCGTCTACTTTTCCCTCGTCGTCCCAACGCCTCAATTTAATTGCTTGCCTTGCAAATGGCTGCTGCATGAACTGCTGTTGCTCGACTTCATTCATCAGCCCCCCCTGATGTTGCAGCGAATCAAGCGAAGCTGCCGATAAATCAGTTAAGTACGAAGACTCTGTCGAACAAAGATAGCGCTTGGCCTGTGCGTGCAACCTTATCGGCTCAGTGACTGATTCAGGAAAAAAGCCGGCGAGGTAATCCGCTCCCACTGCATCGTGCTTATAATTACCAAAAGCTACATCTGTGGTTACCAGAAGATGTCCGATATCATGTAATAACGCCGCAGTAACCAGATCATCGCTTTCGCTTGCGCGCACAGCCAATTCCGCGCACTGCACTGCATGTTCCGTTTGGGTAATATTTTCCCCATAGGTATGAGCACCTTGCTCATCAAACAGTTGAGAAATTTTTTCCACTAGCTGATTCATATGTACTCCTAATCAAATGTTTATCAGAAATTGCTTTGTCCACAACCTAAGTTTCCATTAGCTGCCAATGTAATGACTGCCAGTTTCGCTGTACTGCTATTTTCTTTAACTTAGGATCTGGGTTTGTTGCGATCGGCGTATCTACCAATTCCAGTAATGGCAAATCATTCATCGAATCGCTGTAGAAGTGCGCATCGGTTAAACTGAGCTGCTGTTGTTTTAGCCAGCATTTAATACGGGTGACCTTTCCATCTCGATAAGACGGCACCCCTTGAATTGCTCCTGTGTATTGATTGTTTTTTTCCGTTAAATCAATGGCTATTACGTCCTCAACCCCAAGCTCTGCAGCAACCGCCTTAACAATAAAAGCTGCTGTTGCAGAAATTATCAATATACGGTGGCCCTGCCCAGATAATTGGCTTATTAACTCTCTCCCTTGCGGATAGATACACTGTCGCATCTTGCTGCTAACAAATTCGGTCGCTAGCTGCTGTATCTGATCTACGCTTAAACAACTAAGCGGTGCTAATTGGAACTGTATGTAATCATCTATTTGTAATTGTTGATTACTGTATTGCTCCATTAACTCGCGCTCTTTGGTTAGATAAAGAACATTTTCTACTAAACCACGCTCTACCATATACTGAGAAAACAGGGATGATGAATCACAACGGACCAAAGTTTCATCCAAATCAAAAATTCTTAACGCCACAATAGTCTCCATTTGCTTCTGGTATATACCAGATTTTCAATATAGCAAATTGGCATTCAAAGTTGTACATAAAAAGTGCAATAGTTGAAACTTTCATAGAACAGTAATATTGGGGGATAAGAAAAGTAGCTTTATTGTGTAAATTCCCTTGCTACAGGGGTAACAAAAAATTTTGAATATTGCTTGAACAAGTGATCATTAGACTGCAATCTGCAGGTTACACAAACAGATGTATTGATAGGTATTTTAGAAAGGCTCTTAAACAATTAGACTGGGATTAGTATCCTGCTATTTTTAAGGGTTTGTTTAACCATCTACGTTAACGACCAATTTTAATGCATCGTGCAGCCAATATTCATGATCAAACTCGAGGAAACGTCCATCTTCATCGTGACTGATTCGCTGTAAATATAATCCGGCACTACCGGTATTAACACTTAACAATTCAGCGCTGTTATCAACTAACGCCTGAGGGTATATTTCAATTTTGCGTGAGGCTGGCTTTAGATTGAACTCATCGCGCAACAGCTGCCAGAGTGAATCGTCAGTGTTTAGCTGCATCAATCCACCACACCCCTGAGGGTTTACATAATTATGCTCAATTAGCAGCGCCCGCTCATCAACATAGCGCCTTCTGACAAAATGATAGACAGGTGTATCTACCAATAAACCCGATTTCTCAGACAACCAGCTGGGTGTGCCAATGAGCTGCTTACTAATGGTTTCGGTACGGGGAGTAAAACCTTGTTGCTGTACATACAAGTTGAAGCCAATGTCTTTGCTAGGGTCATAACTTAATCTATCGGGTGTAACGTACCAACCGCGGCGATTAGATCGAAAAATAACGCCTTCAGCTTCTAGTTGTGCCAATGCCTGGCGCAACGTCACTCTGGTTGTACAAAATTTAGTTGCCAAAACTCGCTCTGCCGGTAGCTTGTCCTGGCTGGATAAATTCTTTTCTTTGATCCAATCAACTAACCGTTGCCTTAGTTGTAAGTACATTGGACTGTTTTTGCTCATTAAATTTAACCCACTATTATTTGACTGGCCTTGAATGTACACAGTGCAGTTGTTGAGCAATTTTGCAGTAATTTGCCTACAATGTGCTTATTGTCTTACTTTTGAACAAAGGCTTTACTCAGCCGATGTATTTAACGGGCCAGCTAATAGAATCTACGACCGATTGCCCATACTTAAGAGCATTGGAATCTTGTCTATTTGATGGCTGCGGATGCTACAGCTCGCAGGTTCTCTATTCACCGCTAAGCGTCAATTATTTTTGAGGTGAGCATTTTATAACTGGCAAAGCCAAAAAAGATTGCCAGAGTGGACTCAAAGTAGCGGCGTAATTTCGCATAAACTTGCCTGGCTAGAACTGTTGAAAACAACAATGCATAGCTACAAAAAACCACTATACCAATCATGCAGCAACCTAACACAACCAGCAACACTGAGCTTAAAGGTGCGTTAACAGGCATGGCAAAGGACACTATCGACATCCAAACAAACACCGCCTTGGGGTTGGTCAGATGTATTGCAGCGCCGCTACAAAATATTTTCAAGTGACTAGATTCAACAATTTTCTGACTGGCTTGTATCGCGCACTGGCTAGTTAAAGCAGATCGCGCGGATTTGATCGCTAACCAAAGCAAATATAGACCGCCGCTGATTTTAATGGCGACCAACAATCCTGAGAAACTAGCCAGAACCACGGACAGACCCAAAGCAGCTAACAACCCCCAGAACACCGAACCACTGATCACACCCAGCGCCATCAACAGTGCAGATTTTCTACTGCCACTCATAGCCACTCCCATGATCGCCAAATTACTAGGACCCGGACTGGCAACGCCAAGAAAATATATACTGAAAGCAACAACTACATTTGCTGTTAATATGCTGTCCAACACTTTGACACCCTCGCTGATACTACTGGTAAATTAATGCACTGCAATGTTTAGCCTGAAGTTCAATCACACAAGTCAGACAGTGACTGGTTTGCAGATGGGTTTAACAATACTACAAACCTTAAATATTCAGCTATGATTTCGAACTGTTTTTGCCATTTAATCAATATAGATTCAGGTTAACCACTATTTCAAAGCTAGGGGCACAAAAAAGCCCTCACTAGGAGGGCTTTTTCAAATCAGCTAAGTATTACTTAGTGATTTTTGATACTACACCAGC
>ASZI01000149.1 GCA_000416315.1 Osedax symbiont Rs2
GCACTCCTCGCTCACCAATGATACTGTCATAGCCCTGTGGCAGCTCGCGGATAAACGCATCCGCATTGGCCGCTTTTGCAGCCTGCACAATTTGCTGCTCACTGGCCTCCTGAGATCCCAAACTCAAGTTATCCCTGACAGTGCCATGGAACAGATAAGTATCTTGACTGACAACCGCAAACTGGCTGCGCAACTGCTGCAGGGAAAGCGACTGAACATCAGTCTCACCGATGCGAATCCCCCCCGCCTGTGGCTCATAAAAACGCAGCAGTAAGTTGACGATAGTCGATTTACCGCCACCACTACCACCCACTACACCAATGCGCTGACCCGGCTGCAGGTTAAAGTTTAAATTGTCGTGTACAGTTCTCCCCAGAGGCTGCTTTGCGCCGCGCTGTGGATAACTAAAAGTCACATTTTCAAAAGATATAGAAGGGGTTAAGTTAACCGCAGCGGCGTTTTTTTCAGCGACAATCGGCTCTTTAGCATCCAGCACGTTAAAGACTTGCTTAGCGGCGGATTGCGCCAACATGCCCGCGTGCATCAGCGAGCGCAGTTCGCGCAGCGGTTTAAAAACTTCAACCCCCAATAGCAAAATTAATAACAAGCTGTCGAAAGACATTGAGCCCTCACTGACACGGTAGGCACTAAATGCCAGCGCTGATGCGGCCCCTAAAGTGATACCTATATCGGTAATGCCTCGCGCCAGTGAATTGGTCGCCATCACCCACATAGTGGTTTGAAATAAGTGGTGGGCTTTACTGGCCAGCTTAGCTTCACGGGTTTTACTTTGACCAAAGGCCTTTAAAGTTACCATGCCCTGCAGTGCATCTAAAAATTCTGAGGCAAAAGCTTTGTAAGCTCTGGAGCGACGCATTGAATGAGCGCTGTCCCAGCGCTGAAAAATACTTGGGGCAAACAAGGTAAATAACGAGGCCAGCAGTAATAGGCTGGCGACCGGTAAATCAATTTGCGCCACTACTGCAAAGATTACCAGCGGCGTCACCGCCGCTACAAACAGCTGCGGTAAATAGCGACCGAAGTAAATTTCCAGCTGCTCTACCCCCTCTACCGCCGCATTAGTGATTTCACCACTGCGCCTGCTGGCAAAATATGCAGGACCTAAGTTGACCATTTTATCAAACAGGCTTGTGCGCAACTGCTGTTGCACAGTAGCGGCTGTGCGATGGGGTAACATCAGCCGCTGGTATTCCCATAGCGAGTAGCCAAGCATAGTCGCCAGAGTCGCCAACACCAGTGGCCAGATCTCTGTCAGGGAGGCACCATTAATTACTTTGGAGATTAACCAACCCAGCAGTAGCAACCGGCAAATACCGATCACAGAACCTATTAAGCCCATGACCACTGAGGCTAAAATTTTCGGCCTAACAGTGTCAGTTAAGGACCACAACTTACGATTAAAATACATTTTCCACTCCTAGCTCACCACAGTATTTTTCTGCGGATAAACACTTATCGGTACTCATAAGAGAAAGTTGAAACTACAAATGGCTTGGGGAAAGGACAACCCTGGCTGGAAGCTTCATTATGAGTACATTTCAGGCAAAAACAACCCAATAGTTTTTGCACCCTTGTTTTTTCACCCACCCAGCCTACCTTTAAAGTATTTGTATAGCTCTCGACTATTTCTTATACTATCTGTTCATTTTTGAATAGCGGATACAATATGCAATTTGATTGGGATGATTTGAAAATATTTTTAAGTATTTGTGAACACGGCAATTTATCTTCTGCCTCCAGAGCACTTAAAGTCAGCCAGCCGACCGTGGGCAGAAGGCTTAAAGCGCTGGAACAAAATATGGGCACTAAACTATTTGATCGTCTTCCCGATGGCATGTTACTGACAGTACACGGCCAGCAGTTGATCCCCTTGGCGCAAAATATGGAGATGGCTGCCAGCGCTGTGCACAGACACCAGGCCAGCTTTAGTGCTGAGATTAAAGGCACTGTACGAATTTCCATGTACGAGCACATTGCCAAATTTTTGCTGCCGCAACTGCCGGCACTGCGTAAAAAATGCCCCGATATTGAGATTGAGCTGGCCATAGCACATAACGCTGCCAACTTATCCAAACGCGAGGCAGATCTGATAATCAGAGAGTGCCTGCCGGATATTCCCGATATCATTGCCAAGAAGCTGGGTCACCACCACTACGCGGTATACGCCAGCAGAGAATACATTCAACAACAGCCACTGGCGCTGACTAAAGAGCGCTATCAAGCTTGCGACTGGGTCAGTTATGACGACGAGCACATTCGGTTCAACGGCCAGCAATGGCTGCGCAAGAAACTCGGAAAACGCTTACCGGTAATCCGCAGCAATAACGGTGTGGTGATTCTGGATGCGATTGTCGCGGGTGCAGGTTTAGGGGTACTGCCCTGTTTTGTCGGGGATATGCAAAACGACTTGCAAAAACTCGAGACCATTGAAGATGTCAGTTCTGATTTGTATTTAATGGTGCACCGCGACATGCGCCAGTCACCCGCGGTACGTTTGATGATGGAGGCACTGCTTGAAGTGTTCGCCGAACATAAAAGCACTTTACATGGGCTGGAGCATTATTCAGCAGCTGCAAATTTTCAGCCCGCATCCCCACAACCGCTCAACTGAGTGGTTGTTTTGTCTGTTTAGGGCGCCCTGCATAGAGCAAAAATAATCCACTGACAATCACTAACAATCCGCCGCCATAAGCGTAAGCATCAGGTAATTCAGCGAAAAACAGCCAGCCGAGGAATATTGCCCAAAAGATTTGGCTATACATAAAAGGTGCGACAGTACTGGCCGTGGTATATTGATGTGCCGCTATAATTAAACTGTGCGCCCCCCCACCAAACAGGCCGATAGAGAGCAGTGCCAGCCACTGATAAATCCCCTCTGGCATCTGCCAGTAGAAAGGCACCGCAACACTGCTGACCAGAGCGCCGATCATCGCCGTATAAAAGAGCGTTACCGACAGCGGGTCAGTCCCTGCCAGCTTGCGGGTTATTACATTGTAAAACGCAGTGCAGCAGGCGGCGCCAAATATCAGCAAACCACCCAGCAACATCGATTCTTCCCCCCCTGAACTACCACCTGGCCTGACAATAACCAGAGTGCCTGCAAAGCCTAGCCCTATCGCCAGCAGTGTCGATGTGCGCACTTTTTCCCCCAACAACAGCACCGATACAATGATCACTAGCGCCGGCACGGTAAAAAAGATTGCCGTTGCCTCGGCCAGTCCAATAAAGGTCAGACCGTAAAAAAATAGCGCGGTATCTATCAGCAGTATCAGTGAGCGAAGTATTTGCATAGGTAAATTACTGGCTTTTAAAATACGCTTGCCATAACGGGGCCAGAGCACTATTAACATCAGTAACAAGTGGCCTGTGTAACGTGCCCAAACCACTTGTGGAATAGGCAAGAACTCGCCCAGATATTTAGCAAATGCCTCTTGGACTGAAATAAAGGCCATAGCCCCCAACATGCAGAGAATGCCTTGCGAGCGCGGTGTGATCATGCAGCGCTACCTATATAAATCATCCTTGAGTGCAAAATCATCCTCCCACAAAGCCAATAGTTGAGCAGACCGATCAGCAAAACATTTTTTAAAACAATAGGCTAGTTATTTTTTTTTGACAATTACTCTCAAGCCTGACAGTTATCGGACGGGATATCCCAGAGTTAGTAGCAGCTAAAGCCATTATCCCGCATGCTGGCAGAGCTTATTTCTGCTATGATCCGCATTTTTCTCCTAGGTGCTCCCTTTGTTTGTAGATCTTCAATTAAAGTCCACTACCAAGCTTGCTGTTTTATTATTATTGCTCGGCGTCACACTGTACTCGTCAATAGCGACAGCACAGATAAAAGGGGGTATAGATTTGGAAGCGGTGATGAAACAGATGCGTTTTGAATATACTCAGGCGATGAAAACTGGCTCTGCAGAAAAATTTAATCAACACATTCTCGAATTTAAAAAACAGCTGAAGATTGCCGCTGGATTCCCCTACAACAAAGAGCGAAAAGTTAAAGCTTTAGAGGGGCTGGACAAAGTGACGGTTGCACTAAACGCAGTAAAATTGCCGATTGATGCCGAAAATCTAGCGCAGAGCAAACAAGCTCTGTATGTGATCGATGATTTACGCAATGATTATCACGATAAAAAGCCCAGCTTGTGGCAGAGATTTATTGCGCTGATATTTGCTGGGGACGAGAGCCAGTTACTCCCGTTCTAATTGCGTGCAATTGCACGCTGAATACCACAGAGCAGAGCAGCTCTGTGGGCTAAACTATCCTCTAGTTATCTAGTACGCAGCTGTCACTGAAAACTCTACCAGCAAGTCTGCTCTGGCCATACGCGCTTCCACACAGGCGCGCGCAGGCTTAGGGCAATCGCTGACCCAAGCATCCCAAACGGCATTCATGGCGGAAAAATCTTTCATATCGCGCACATAGATAGTCACAGATAACATCTGTTTTTTACTGCTGCCGGCCTGGCTTAGCAAATCTTCAACTTTCACTAAGCAGCGCTGAGTTTGTTCGGTAATATCCCAATCTGGGTCACAGGCTGTCTGACCACACAAGTAAACCGTGTGGTTGTGTTTGACGATACGGCTCATGCGCTCGGTCGAATCTATACGCTCTATACTCATGTTGTCTCCCTACTGTGCATTGTTGTCGTTTAATTGTTGCTCAAGCTTAGCCATGCGAACTTCCAGTGCATCCACTTTTGCGCGGGTTCTGGTCAGTACCGCAGCTTGTGCATCAAACTCGTCTCTGGTGACCAGATCCAGTTTTGCCAGCGCATTTTGTAACAAACTTTTGATTTGCTCCTGCCCCGGTAGTTCACCACCTTTAGGTAAATTATTCACGAGTGAAGAGAACTGTTGCGATAAGCCTTCGATGAATTTTTCGTTCATGACTGATGTCCTTTAATAACGGCCAATAAATTGTCAGCGCAGTATAACACAGCCTAAGTCGCTGCAAACTGTTGCGATGACTGCTTAAAAAAGCGCACCAATCAAGTGCAAGCCATCACCTCAGGCTGGCCATTTTAGAGCAGACAATTCCAATCAACTACATAAGCTATTGATTTTTCAGTTTTAAAAATACTGGCACGATATTCGCTATAGACCAGCCAATTAAACAAATCATTTTTTAATGACTGGAGAAAATCATGGAGTCAATCGTTAGCGAATTAAGTGCTGACCTCACTCAACTACGGTATGCCTTAGATACATTTTATTTTTTGATCTGTGGCGCTTTAGTAATGTGGATGGCAGCGGGCTTTGCCATGTTAGAGGCGGGGTTAGTCAGAGCTAAAAACACCACTGAGATATTGACTAAAAATATCTCTCTGTACGCCATCGCTTGTACCATGTACCTGCTCTGTGGCTACGAGATAATGTACAGTTCACCAGAGGGCGGTATTTTCCCTAACTTCGGCTCACTAATAGGTGCAGAAAACGAAGTAGACGCAGTGATCGGCGGTGGCGATGACGCCCCCTACTACTCAGCTCGCTCAGACTTCTTCTTTCAGGTGGTGTTTGTCGCCACCGCGATGTCTATCGTTTCAGGTGCCGTTGCCGAGCGCATGAAGCTAACCAGCTTCCTGTTGTTCACTGTAGTGATGACCGCCGTTATTTATCCGGTCAGTGGTTACTGGACTTGGGGCAGCGGCTTCTTGTCAGAGGCGGGGTTCTCTGACTTCGCCGGGTCCGGCATAGTACATATGGCCGGTGCAGCAGCAGCACTTGCAGGGGTATTGTTACTCGGCGCGCGCAAAGGAAAATACGCCGCAAACGGAAAAATAAACGCAATCCCCGGAGCCAATCTACCACTGGCAACACTGGGAACTTTCATTCTATGGTTGGGCTGGTTTGGTTTTAACGGTGGCTCTGAACTAAAATTGTCGGATGTTGGCGAGGCAAATGCAGTGGCACAAGTTTTTGTCAATACCAACGCTGCAGCGGCTGCTGGTGTTATCGCTGCACTACTTACCGCCAAGTTACTATTCAATAAAACTGACTTAACCATGATTCTTAACGGCGCTCTGGCAGGCTTAGTGGCTATCACAGCTGACCCACTGTCCGCTACTGCTCTTAGCTCTGCCTTTATAGGTGCTGTTGGCGGTGTATTAGTCGTATTCGCCATCATTGGCTTAGACAAACTGCGAATAGATGATCCAGTAGGTGCTATCTCAGTGCATGGAGTCGTTGCAATCTGGGGACTATTAGCCGTTCCATTGAACAACGCCGACGCCACTTTAAGCGCACAGCTTTACGGCATTGTGGTTATCTTTGGCTGGTGTTTCGGCGCAAGCTTAGTGATTTGGAAACTGTTGCAAGTCACTATCGGCATCCGCGTCAGCGAAGAGGAAGAGTTCCTGGGCAGCGATATTGTTGAATGCGGTATGGACGCCTACCCGGAATTCAAGAGCTAAAAAGCTTAGACATTAGTATATTAAAGGATCCCATCCTGTGTTTGTCGGCTAAAAGCCAGTATACTTAGGCCGGTTTTTATAACGGCCTAAGTCTCTACTTAAGTCTACACTTTAGAATACCCACTAAAGTTATGCCGCAAAGGCACAATGCGATCCGACCTAAATGAAGGAGATAGATATGAAATTAGTCACAGCCGTGATTAAGCCGTTCAAACTTGACGATGTACGTGAAGCACTTTCCGAGATAGGAATCCAGGGCATCACCGTCACCGAAGTCAAAGGTTTTGGTCGCCAGAAAGGTCACACTGAGCTCTACCGTGGCGCGGAATATGTGGTAGATTTTCTACCTAAAGTGAAGTTGGAAGTTGCTATCGACGACGACATGTTAGACCAAGTAATTGAAGCTGTTACAATCACTGCTAACACCGGAAAAATTGGTGACGGTAAGATTTTTGTCTCACCTCTTGAGCAAATTATCCGCATCCGTACCGGTGAAACTGGACCAGACGCCATCTAAGGCAAGCAATCAGAGCCATTGATTTTATCTATGGCTCTGACTATTTAATGACACCCTTGTAGTCGGCTTGGCCGCATAATCGACTAAAGACTCCTAGCTCTATTCTCTTTTATCAGCTGAATCCCTCCCTGCACAAGCGCCCCATTGTTAAGCTGGCATTTTTGGCATTTTCAGACAAAAAACTGACCGATAACACTCGGATAACAAACGCTGATTTTATTATTCTGACGCTATTGATTTAATACAGGTCAGCCAGATGCACTTCTTAAACCGTAAACTATCCTTCAGCAAGCCATCTTGCGATGAACTGGCAAGACGCTACGATAAAATTGCCGCCAACTGGCATGCCACTTTACAAGCTAATCATTACCTCAGTGCCTACCAACAAGTTATCGGCGAAGCTATCAACAGCTTTGAGTTTAATTTTACTAGCACACCTTTATCAGTATTGGACGCAGGTGCTGGTACTGGTGGATTTTCAATCGCTCTAAGTAAGTTACTTCACTTGGAGCTTAGTTTCGAGCTGCTAGATCTATCCCCCGAGATGCTCAACATAGCCCAACAGCAACTGCACCATTGCGGTTACTCCTGCACCCTCATTAACAGCGACATTAACGCACTACAGCACTCAAGAAAGCGCTATGACTTGATCCTCTGTGGTCATGTGATTGAGCACTGCGCCGATCCGCAGGCTGCGCTGCAAACATTGTCCAGCTTATTGAGCGAAGACGGAATAATTATCCTGGCGGTCAGCAGACCACATTGGTGCAGTCGATTAATTCAGTTGAGCTGGGGCCATCAGACATATCCAAAAGCAACTTTTATTAAGATGCTGCACAGTGCAGGGCTTAGTAAAGTTTATGCAACTCGTTTTAACAAGGGACCACCCAAATTCACCAGCTACGGCTACTATGCCAGCAATTTTGCAACCGATAAAAGGACAGCAACATGATCATCACCCATATATTTTGTCAATTTTCTGAGATCCAACTAAACCAGGCTCTGCGCTGTTTGCAGTTAGTCAGAGATAAAGCATTAGCGACAGATAGCTGTCGCTCCTACCAAGTACACAACACCCCGGATCAAAAAGGCGCGGTCTTTATCTGCCAGAGCTGGAGCGACCTAGCTGCTTTTGATGCATATCGGGCCAGTGACTTATTTGCTAGTATGATTGGCGAAGTAAAACCTATGATGAGTGCGCCGCCTAGAACAGAGATCTTTAAAGCCACACTTATACCTTAGCAACTTATAAGTAAGTCCATTATTTTCCGGGGAAGCCTTTGATCTACATAGAGAATAGCGATGCACTCTGAACTGCCCGCCTATTGCTTTAACAGCAGCTTCCCCGTATCGCCGGCAAAAACAATGCAATTTGACCGGCATTATCTACTGTACAGCGCCAAAGGTGTTTTGCGTATTGAAGCAGAGGATCGCTACTGGATACTGCCGCCCTCGCGCGCGCTTTGGATACCTGCAAAAACCGCTATTGAGATCGAAATCAGTCAACCTGTAGAGTGCTGCTCAATACTTTTTGATCTAGATTTTATCAACCCGGTTTTCAGCCGCTGTCAGGTACTAGCACTGCCCAATGTGTTAAAAGAAATGATACTGCACAGCCGAAAATGGGGCCCTGACTGCACTGAATTTGACGCCTACGCCAAACACTTTTTCCAGTCAATAGCACACTTGTGCGCCGAACTAAAAGACCTGCCCAGCGAGCTGTGGACCCCCAAAGGCCAGTCTAAAAAGATTAAGCAGGCCCTGAACTACACCCAGAAAAACCTCTCTGGGCCGATTACCTTTACCGATATAGCCAGCCATACAGCGATGACGGAGCGCTCCCTCGCCAGAGCCTTCGGCACAGAAACCGACATGACCTGGAGCCAGCTACTGCGCCACATGCGCATGATCCAAGCGATAGAGCTGTTGAGCAATCTAGATTTGCAGATGCTCACAATCAGCCTTGATGTAGGCTACCAATCCCTAAGTTCGTTTAACCGCGCCTTCAAAGAGTTCACCAGCCTGACCCCCAGTGAATTTCGCAGAGAGTATTATTTATAAATTAACTTCCCACATTTATCACAAAGTAGCTCCTGAAGCTTTGTGTTAACAACGAGGCAAAGAATAGAGAATGCGTAAACGCACTGCGCGGCAGCTGCAAAAGCTGCGCCTTTAAAACGGAGCAAAGAATA
>ASZI01000150.1 GCA_000416315.1 Osedax symbiont Rs2
ACAGGCGCTAGTTGTGGCGGCTGTAGCCGCCTTGCTACCACTGTTGTTCTGGTTAAGCGCAGCAGCAGTGTGCTTAGTAACTCTTCGTAAGGGAGTAGCTAAGGGAGGCATCATATTGCTAGGGGCATTAGCACCGGCAATTATGTGGTCTCGCCAGGGAGATCTGACACCCATTATTGTTATACTGGGCAGTTTTATTCTGGCAATAGTTCTGAGAAGTAGCGTGTCTTGGCAACGCACTATACAAGCCTCGCTGTTACTAGCTGTTATTGCAGGTCTGGTTCAGCAGCAGTTGAATGGGGATGTATTAGAGCAAGTTGTTATAGCAGCGCAAAAAATGATGTTGCAAGCATCTCCTGAGATAGGCGCGAGCTTGTCCGGGGATTCGCAATGGTTGCTACAGGCAACTTTAGGGGCTTTTGATGCCCTGCATTTTGCGATGATGTTATCGAGTTTGTTTTTGGCGCGTTGGTGGCAATCTAAGTTGTACAACCCCGGTGGTTTGCAACAGGAGTTCCATCAATTGAGACTTTCTCCTCTGTTTGCGTTATCGCTACTAGTGATAACTGTAATCGCCTCAAGCGGTGACGGGGAGTATATTAGATGGGTGCCACTGCTGGTATCTCCACTAATATTAGCAGGATTGGCACTGGCCCATGGCAGTGTAGCAAAACGAAGTTTAGGTAGGTCCTGGATAATTGCGCTATATATAGCAGTGATTTTACTTCAGTCCTATGTGATTACGATGTTGGTGATCTTGGCGGCGATAGATACTCTGGTAGATATCCGCAACAAGATCCCGGCCAGTCAATAAGTACTGTGATTGTATAGATCACAGAACAAAAGAGGTTTACGAGATGGAAGTTATTCTACTCGAGAGAATTGGTAAGCTTGGCGCCTTAGGCGACAAAGTTGCTGTTAAGTCAGGTTTTGGTCGTAACTATTTAGTTCCTCAAGGCAAAGCAGTGTCTGCTACTACAGCAAACGTTGCCAAGTTTGAAGAGCGTCGTGCAGAGCTTGAAAAAGCTGCTGGCGTTAAATTAGATGCTGCTCAAGTACGTGCTACTGCACTGGAAGATTACACTTTAGACATCAGCTCAAAAGCGGGTGAAGAAGGTAAGCTGTTCGGTTCTATCGGTACTCGTGATATCGCTGACGCATTAACTGCTGCTGGTCAAGAAATTGACAAGAGCGAAGTACGTTTACCTGAAGGTGCATTGCGCCACACAGGTGAATTTGCTATCACTTTGCACTTGCACAGTGAAATCAATACAGTGATCACTGTTAATGTAATCGGCGAAGAAGCTTAATTCTTCGACTTTAACATGCAGTAATCAAAGTGGCATCCGGCCAGTCCGCGCCACTTAATGAGAAGGATCTCTCCGTCTATTTCAGTGTTCTGAATATACGGTGAGATCCTTCTCATCTTTCTACTTATCGCAAGTCTCCCTCGAGTGTTTCAGTTAGTCGCTGTAGTTTCTCAATACCCTGTTGCTAAAAATTTTCAGCTCGGCAATCGTTTAATCTTTCGGTCGTGTATTGTCCAGTGGGCAGCTTGCTTAGCAACCTAGCACTGTAAAGTCTTCATCGGCGAAATTGCAGTTTCGCAGACTCCTGATTGCGGCGTGTTGACGCTTATGCAAGGGCTGCACAAGTGCTTAAGCTCTCGCTTATAGAAGCCCTTATCTCAAGCATTTACTGCTAAAAATCTCAGTCAATATGTTACAGTGGAGCTCGAATTTTATCGAAATTATTCACCACTAGCGGATGTTTAAATGGAATACCCTGAGTTCTCTGACAATTCTCAGTTTGACACTGAAGTTGAGCTAATTAAAAAACCACCCCAGTCAATAGAGGCTGAACAGTCAGTGCTCGGTGGCTTAATGTTAGATAATAATACTTGGGATGTCGTCAGTGAAATCGTCACTGAAGAGCTGTTCTATCGTCACGATCATCGACTGATATTCCGCATGATGCATAAGCTGGTAAATAATCAGAAGCCAGTAGATGTGGTGACGCTCTCAGAGGAACTGGATCGTACCGGTGATTTGGAAGCGGCGGGCGGGTTGGATTATTTGATCGAGCTGGCGCGTAATACTCCAAGTACTTCAAACTTACGTGCCTACTCCGTTATCGTCCGAGATCGGGCGCTGTTGCGACAGATGATTTCAGTTTCTCAGGAAATCGCTGACAGCGCCTTTGCGCCTGAGGGGCGGGACGCTCAGGAAGTACTCAACGAAGCCGAGCAGCGCATCTTTGAGATAGCCGAAAGTCGCCCCAGTGAAGGTGGCTTTATCCCTATCAACGAGCTGCTCAAAGGGGCAGTCGATAAAATTGATTACTTGTTCAATAACAGCGATCAGTTGACCGGTGTGACTACTGGGTTTGATGATTTAGATGAAAAAACCGCAGGGTTACAGTCTTCAGATTTAATTATAGTAGCCGCCCGTCCCTCCATGGGTAAAACCACTTTTGCCATGAACTTAGTAGAAAATGCACTGATGGCAGATGACAAACCGGTGTTAGTATTCTCGTTGGAAATGCCGGCAGATCAGCTGATTACACGTATGTTGGCCTCGCTTGGAAAAATTAACCAAACGCGCTTGCGTACCGGGCAGTTAGAAGAAGATGACTGGCCTAAGTTAACCACAGCAGTCAATATGTTACGTGACAAACCACTGTTTATCGATGACACTTCCGGAATTAGCCCTACTGAAATGCGCACCAGAGCGCGTCGAGTGGTGCGCGAGCACGGCGAAGTATCGATGATTATGATCGATTACCTGCAATTAATGCAGATTAAAACCAGCCGGGCCAGTGCCAGTCGTGCCGAGGAGATATCCGAGATTTCCAGGTCGCTTAAATCCCTGGCCAAAGAGTTAAATTGTCCAGTAGTGGCGCTGTCACAGTTAAACCGTTCACTGGAGCAAAGGCCCAATAAACGCCCGGTAAACTCTGACCTACGTGAATCCGGCGCCATCGAGCAAGATGCGGATGTGATCATGTTTTTGTACCGCGATGAGGTCTATAACGAGGACTCCGCTGACAAAGGTATTGCTGAAGTGATTTTAGGCAAGCAGCGTAACGGGCCTATCGGTAGTATAAAACTAGCCTTCGTCGGCCAGTACTCAAGGTTTGAAAACTTAGCCCACGGCAGCTACGAAACATTCGACGATTGATAATACAGTCGGAAGAGGTAAGTAGGAAGGCGTAAGTAGGAAGTAGGAAGTGAACAAAAGTTAACCAAAAAATAATAAAACAGAGGAGTGGGGTGATGAAAGCGTTGCGCACGTTAGTGGTAGGGTTGGGGCAGATGGGGCTGAGTCATGCAATGGCTTATCACAACAGGTCTGAGTTTGAAATTGTCGGTTTGGTTAATCGCAGCCAAATAGAGCTTCCTGAAGGGATGCAGTGTTATGACATTTTGTCCGATTATGAGTCGGCTTTAGAGCAGCTAAAGCCTGATTTAGTTTCTATTAATACTTACTCTGATTCACATGCGCAAATGGCTAAAATGGCGTTTCGAGCGGGGGCCCACGTTTTTATTGAAAAACCCTTGGCCACGACTGTTGCACAAGCTGAAGAAGTTGTTGAGCTGGCAATTAAGCAGAATAAAAAATTGATCGTCGGTTATATATTAAACCATCACCCCTCCTGGCAGGTTTTTGTCGAGCAGGCGAAAAGTTTAGGCAGCCCCTATGTGATGCGGATGAATTTAAATCAACAGTCCAGTGGCAGTGCCTGGGAAATTCACAAGAAGTTAATGCAGAGCATTTCCCCTATCGTAGATTGTGGGGTGCACTATGTTGATATTATGTGTCAGATAACCAGCAGTAAACCTGTGCGCGTAACAGGTATGGGGGTGCGGCTGTCCAATGAAATAGCAGCTGATATGTATAATTACGGACATTTACAAGTAGTGTTTGCCGACGGCTCGGTCGGCTGGGACGAGGCTGGGTGGGGGCCGATGATTTCCGAAACGGCTTTTTTTGTCAAAGATGTTATGAGCCCGAATGGCTCAGTATCTATCATTGCCGACGCCGCAGATTCTTCGGATGTTGATGCGCATACCAAAACATCCAATATACGTGTTCATCGGGCGGCTCTGGATCACAGCGGCGAATTCGTACAGTCTGATCAAAATTTATCGATGCAAGATGAGCCCGGGCACAACCAGCTCTGCGAATTAGAACAGTTGTTTGTCTATAGGGCGATTCAGGAAAATCTGGACTTGAGTTCTCACATGCAAAATGCTGTTGATTCTTTACGCATTTGTCTGGCAGCAGACGAAAGTATTCGCACTAATAAGACCGTATATCTTTAAAATTGTCGCCAAAATAAGTGTTGGTTGAGTGTCAAGCTGAGCCGACCGGTTTTGGCTGACGACAGCAAATACTACTAATTTGTATTTTTAAGCAAGGGTCTCTGGGCTATATTCATATCTGCCAAACAGTCAGATTAGGGATTAATATGGATACCAGTGACCATTACAAAATGAGTACATTATTTGCCCAGTTAGGTTTGCCGTCAGAGCCAGCAGAGATTGAAAAATTTATCGCGCAAAACACAGTTACTGAAAATCAGCGCCTACACCAGGCGGGGTTTTGGAGCCAAGAGCAGTCTAGATTTCTGGTCGAGTGTATTGAAGAGGACGCGGATTGGGCAGAGCTTGTGGATCATCTGGATAGCTTGTTACGCCACTAATATTTGGTGCTCGTAGCAAGCTCAAAGTTGTTGCCGGCATATATATATATATGCGCCATTGCCAACAGCGCCTAAAACAAATCTATTTGCAGATCTATTGAGCTAAACATATCTTCCTGTTGCAATTGGCTAACGTCTCTTTTTTTACGCATGGCGATGATTCTGGCCTTGCGAGTCTGACAAATTTGCACCACTGTATATTTTTGATTATCAGTCATTTCATGCCAATAAAAACGTTCTTCGCGGGAGCGTAAACAGCCTTTGCAATAGCCCCTGGCACCGGAAGTGCAAACTCCGACACAAGGACTAGTTACCTGAAACATCTCCTGTTGATCTTGCCACTTGGTGTCACTCATTTGCTGTTTGTTTCTGTCCCGTCTCTCGTTCAATCGCTAATTTAAATTCATTGGGTACTGCGCTGATTTTTCGCGCTTGGTAGTCAAAAAAAACGATACCAGTTTTGGCGTGTACTATCTCTACTGCAGTTTTTTTGTTACTGATTAAATAGTAAAAGTCACAGCCGTGTTTTTTAAAATCTCTTACACAAATATCGATCTGCAGTACGTCGGCATAAAAACATTCACCCCTATAGATAATGGCTGAGTCCGTCATAATGATGCCACTGCCCTCGACATCCAGTTCAGTGTAGTGATAGTAATGCAAAAAACGCATTCTGGCCTCTTGAATATAAGCTAACACAGCTTCGTTGCCTAAATGTCCCCCGTAGTTAATATCATTTATGCGTACAGTTAAGGTGGTAGTGAAAGAGTAATTATCGGGCATTTCAATTTTAATTCGCGCCATGCGGCTACTCCTTACAGTAAAAGCCTGAGACCTAATCATAGCATTATCTTTGCAAGCTGCGAACAACAGCGCCGCATCCGTGCCTGTCTCTTAATAGCAGAAGTTGTCTGTTGTCACATTCATGGGTAATGGTTTTCAGTGGACGCTTTGGTATTAGTCTATCCAGCGGTAGTGAGTGTTTACTCGGGGATTAGGTAGTAGTGTGGCCATGGAAAAAAGCTATAGCCCAGCGCCGGGATATTGAACTAAATGATGTGATAATTTCGGATCAAAAAGCGCCGCAAGCTATATGCTTGTTTAGCAAAGCTCAATCCACAAAGTGTTTACCCTGCATTGAGCCAACTATTTTAGCCGGATTTCCGCCTAAAATATTGTCCTGCTCCGGGAAAGATTTGATCACGGTGGCCGCCGCTGAAATGACCGAATTATTACCAATTGTTACACCTTTTAGAATGTTAACTCTGGCACCTACCCATACCTTCTCGCCGATAACCAGTGCTGTGTCGCGGTTTTGCCAAACCCCTTGCTGGTTGTTTATTTTATGAAAATCGGTATCCATAAACAGAGTCTGCCAGGAAATTAAACAGCCCTCGCCGAAGCTGATTTTATCCCGGCAAATGATACTGGTCTCGCCAGTAAAATTACAATTGTTACCGATGCTTAGCTCACCACTGATAAAAAGTTTACTGCCGGTACCTATCTTTGCCTTGAGTGGGAAGTTGATGACTCCTGTTTTATCTACAGACCAAATAAACCGTGAGTAGGCGCTGTCGGCCACTTGAACTTTACCAAAGCCCAATCTAATTTTGGCGGTTTTAGTGCCTGGGGTCAGATTGATTTTCCCCTGCAATTTGTCGAACTTGGTCCGGTGAGAGACCATGATAGGCAGCTTGATCGCCTGTCGCCAGGGCAGGTAATAAAAATTGAAGAAAAGCGATTTGGGAATAGCGCGTAGGTAGTAATAACTTTTTCTAAAAAATTTCGGCATCTGCATCTCATTGCTACTACTGGATTAATTTTGACCTAGATTACTGTTTTTAAGACTAAAATCACAGCGAATCTTTATATTGCTTTGCCAGTGCAAAGATTGTCTAAAACGGGGATTGTGAAGCTGACGACTGACGACTGACGACTGACGACTGATGACTGACGACTGACGACTGACGACTGACGACTTTCGCTCTGACGCCTAATCCTTAAGCTCCCCCTGCAGCCACTGGCGAAACTCTATGGTTTTTCGCAGCTCTACTTTATAGCTTGGGCTAAATAAGTAATAGCGGTAATCGGTCTCTAGACTGATTGCTAAGGGGTTGATCAGGCGTTTTTCCGCAATGGAACTCGCCGCTAAAAAATCTGGAATTAAGGCCAGCCCTAGACCTTCCTCAGCGGCTTTGAGCGACATGAAAAAGTGCTGAAAACCTATGCCAAAATTGATTTTTGATCCAGCAGGGCGTTGTGAGGGCTGAAATTGCTGCTGTTGCAGAAAATTATCCCAAAGCTGTGGACGGGTGTTTTGCTTTAGTAAGCGGTGCTGCAAAATGTCAGATATAACATGGATTGGCTGGCGCGCTAGCATCTGGGGCGCAGCTACTAACAGTAGTTTCTCCCTGGCAAGTTCCAGAATGTGACCATTAGCGTTATTGGGGAGTAGACAGCGAATACTGATATCAGCTTGCGAGAGGTTAAAATCTGGCTCGCCGTCGCCAGTAATTAAATCGACCTTTAAATGTGGGTAGCGCTGCTCAAAACTGTGAATTCTCGGGATTAACCAAATGTTGGTCATTGAGGGTATGACATCTAGCAGTAACTGTTGTTGGATGGGGCTGTTTTGTAATTGCTCGGCGCTACTGTTTAGTTGATTCAACGCAGTGCTGACAGAACTGAAATAGTTTCTACCCGCTGCAGTTAAACTGACGCCACTTGGCCCGCGAGTGAACAGGGCGATGCTGAGAAAAGTCTCCAATAATTTGATTTGCTTACTGACGGCTCCCTGAGTGACACATAGTTCAGCGGCTGCTTTGGATATACTGGACAGGCGAGCGGCGGCTTCGAAACTGCGCAGTGATTGCATTGGTGGTAAATAATCACGCATGATGATGGCTCGTGTTGATTAACGGGATGAAGAACTCTCAAAGCTTATTAATTTTGATATTCCATTTGCTCATAGCCTTGGATAATAAATCCATTGTCGGATTTAGCCAAGTACTCTTTAATAGTGGCTAGTCTAAACGGCAGTAATTCTCTGTATGCCCGCTAGCAAATCCAATTCAGGAGAAACAAAATGAGCGCTGTCTTTCAACGCAACTGTAATGCCAAAATGCCTATCGCCGTGAAGGGGGATGGGGTATATATTATCGATCAGAACGGCAAGCGCTATCTAGACGGCTGCGGCGGGGCGGCGGGGTCCAGCTTAGGTCACTCGCACCCGCGTGTTAAAGCGGCGATTACAGAACAGTTAGATAAAATCCCTTTTGCCCACACCGGCTTTTTTAGCTCGGAACCCGCGGAGCAATTAGCACAATTTCTTATTGATAAAGCGCCGGGTGATATGGGTAAAATATACTTCACCAGTGGCGGTTCAGAAGCGGTGGAAGCGGCTTTAAAATTGGCGCGCCAATATTTTTTAGAGCGCGATCAACCGCAGCGGCAATTGTTTATCTCCCGCGAGCAAAGTTACCATGGCAATACCTTGGGAGCCCTGGGAGTCGGTGGTAATGCATGGCGTCGCGAGCCCTTTGCGGTACTGATGAATGATGCTAACTATATCTCTCCCTGCTATGCCTATCGTGGCCAGCAGCCGGGTGAAACAGAGTTTGATTACGGTCAGCGAGTCGCCACTGAATTAGAAACTAAACTACAGCAGCTAGGTCCTGAAACAGTGCTCGCTTTTATTGCCGAGCCAGTGGTAGGTGCCACTTTAGGCGCTGTGCCAAGCGTGCCGGGGTATTTTAAAAGAGTACGAGAGATCTGTGACAACGCCGGAATCTTGCTGATACTGGACGAAGTCATGTGTGGTATGGGTAGAACAGGTTCGCTGTTTGCCTACGAGCAGGAAGCTATAGTGCCGGATATGGTGACTATGGCTAAAGGTTTAGGTGCTGGTTATCAGCCGATTGGCGCGTTAATGGTCAGTAGTGAAATACATAATACAGTGGCGAGCGGAAGCGGGTTTTTTCAGCACGGGCATACTTACATCGGCCATGCCACCGCCTGTGCCGCATCCATGGCAGTACAACAAGTGATAGAAGAAGAGCAGCTGTTAGCCAATGTGCAGACCCAGGGAAAGTACTTAAAGCAACAGTTGCAGCAGTGCTTCGCAGAGCACCCACATATTGGCGATATCCGTGGCAGAGGTTTGTTCCTCGGGTTTGAGTTAGTCGCAGAGCGAGCCGATAAATCGCCGCTGCCACTGGATTCGCAGATACAGCATAAAATCAAAGCGCAACTAATGGAAAATGGACTGATGTGTTATCCCGGAGCGGGCTCGGTAGATGGTCGCCGCGGGCATCATATTTTATTGGCACCTCCTTTTATTGTCGAGCAGCAGCATTTAGACTTTTTAGTCGAGACGCTGGCTAAGTCAATTAAGCAAGTGCTGAATAGAATTTAATCACTGGATAGATTTAGGTAGAGTAAAAATGCCCATAGAAAATAAGGCCATCGTTATAGTTGCACCTAATGGTGCGCGTAAGAGTAATAAAGATCACGCGCAACTACCGGTCAATGCCGCACAAGTGGCCGCCGATGCGCTGCTTAATCAAGCTGCTGGAGCAACTATGATACATGCTCACGCGCGTGATGAGTCTGGTGGTCACTCCCTGGATATAGAGCATAATCGTCACTTATATGCAGCCTTAAAGGAGGCCGTTGGCGATGATTTGGTGATTCAATTGACCACTGAAGCCGTTGGCATCTATGAGCCGCAACAGCAGATGGCGCTGATTAAAGAGATACAGCCTGAGGCGGCGTCCTTTGCCCTTAAAGAGCTGATCAGCTCGGATGCTCAGCTAGATCGGGCCCGGGATTTCTTTCACTGGGTGGCCACACAGGGGATTATCGCCCAGTATATTGTGTACAGCGCTGAAGAGGTGGTTCGCTACCATCAATTAAAACAGCAGGGAGTACTTCCAGCAAACAAGCACCATTTACTGTTTGTACTGGGTCGTTATACGGATGGGCAGCAGTCGCAGCCCAGTGAGTTGTTGCCTTTTATTATCGAACATAAAGATGATACTCCCTGGGCGGTCTGTGCCTTTGGTCGCGATGAGCATCAGTGTGTCAGCGCGGCGCTGTCACTAGGTGGCGATGTGCGGGTGGGGTTTGAAAATAATTTATATAATCTGCACGGGCAACTGGCCTACAATAACGCTGTATTAGTAAAACAGGCAGTTGACAGTGCCACTGATATGGGCCGCGAAGTGATGAGTGCGCAAGAGTTCAGAGCGTTTTTCGCTTAGTCGCCAGAGCCTGCTAATAAAAAAGGCC
>ASZI01000151.1 GCA_000416315.1 Osedax symbiont Rs2
TTGGAAATGCACTTCACAGCGTTGCTACTCTCTGTAGACAATGTGTCCCTAAACTGATCCCCTGTCACGCCTCACGCCTTCTATTTCTACCCATAAAATATCTTACCGGGATTCATTATATTATCCGGATCCAGCGCCTGCTTGATGGCAAACATATAATTGACCCCAGCCCCGTGCTCGGCAAACATATATTTTGCCTTGCCCAGTCCTATACCGTGTTCACCGGTACAAGTCCCCTCATAGTGCAGTGCCCGTGTGGCGAGCCGATCTAAGAAATGCTGCATCTTTTTGTTATCTTCTGCACAGTTCTCATCAAAGCTGAGCAAGACATGAAAGTTACCGTCCCCGGCGTGACCGACTATCGGCCCGATAAGGCCGCTGTCGATAATATCTTGCTTGGTTTGAGTGACACAGTCAGCAAAGTTGGAAATGGGCACACAGACATCTGTCGACAAGTGGGCTAAGCCTGGGGCCAGGTCGCAACCGGCCCAGTAGGCATCGTGTCTGGCTTTCCATAATAGATTTCGCTCTTCTGTCTTGGCCGCGGCCTTAAAGTCATCAGAGCCATATTCTGCGGCGATGTCTTTGAACATATCGACTTGCTCGGCGCAATAGTTTTCGCTGCCGTGAAACTCAATAAACAAGGTAGGTTTGACCTGTAGAGATAATTTTGAGTAGCTGTTGCAAGCACCGACTTGTACTTCATCGAGCAATTCTATGCGCGCTATAGGTACACCGGTTTGGATAGTTAAAATTACCGCCTCACAAGCTTGTTGAATACTGTCAAAGCTGCAAACAGCAGAGAGAATTTTTTCCGGGATGCCGTACAGCTTAAGAGTTAATTCTGTAATTATTCCCAAGGTGCCCTCGCTACCTATCAAGAGCCTGGCAAGGTCGTAACCGGCAGCAGATTTCTTAGCCCGTCCTCCGGTTTTAATCACTTCGCCATTGGGCATAACCACTGTCATGTTGACCACATTATCGCGCATAGTCCCGTATCGGACTGCGTTAGTGCCGGATGCGCGAGTCGCCGCCATGCCTGCTAAGGTCGCCTCGGCGCCTGGATCGATTGGAAAAAATAAACCGCTATCACGCAGGTATATATTTAATTCTTGGCGGGTCAGGCCAGCACCCACAGTGACATCGAGATCAGCAGTGTTTAATTGGATAACTTGGTTCATTTCAGACAGGTCTATACAGATACCGCCGTTGACCGCAGACACTTGCCCCTCAAGGGAGCTGCCGGCGCCATAGGGAATGATAGGTACCACATGTCGGGCGCAGATCTTGACAATTTCACTGACCTGAGCGGTGCTGGAGGCAAATGCGACGGCATCCGGTGGCATGCTCTGATGATAAGTGACTTCGCCGCCACCGTGCTGATTCCTGACAGCTGCTGAGACAACTAATTTCTCGCCCAGTAACTGCTTTAATTCCTGGATGGCCAGATCGACCTCACCATAATCTTCACTGTATGATTTTAAGTTATTGGTTGTCATCGTATTATTCCATAATGTTATTGTGTGATGCTGTATCGATGTCTGACAGTAGCAGCTTGGAAGCAGAATACTCAGTTTAGTTTATAGCAATATTTAAGTGTAGTGGCAATGATATAAGTGCAAATGCACATATGCCAAATTATTGAAGATCACCATGAAACACTTTTTATATAGAATAAGTTTAGTTTTAAAAAAGTAAAAGGGGATCTTACAAGCTGGTTAGCATGAACAGAAAAGGCCGGTTTATCTGTAAAAACTATTTATATTCAAATGGTTGGCTTTTAGTTAGAACATTGATGAAGTTACCAGCCGTCATCTTCCTCGCAGTTTAAGCGGTCCAGATGCCGTTCTAGTTTGTCGCAAAGAGCAAGCATTGTGGATAGCTCATCCGGACTGAGGCCGGCTTGCACTTGCTGGTGGGCTTTTTGTCTGTTGGGGGCAATTGCATCGTGAACTTGCAACCCATAATCTGTTAATTGTACTAACTGCTGGCGGCTGTCTTTAGTGGATTTTCTGCTCTCTACACAGCCTTTTAACTTTAAAGATTTAATTGCACGTGAGCCAACGGTCGGCCCGACACCGCTAAGCTCTGATAATTTTCCAATCGGCATCCGCCCGAGTTTCCCCAGTTGCGCCAGGATTCGCCACTCCAGCAGGGATATTTTATGCGCTGCCAGCTCGTCTCGCTCACCGTAGTTGGAAATACGCCACAATAACCTATTAAAGCGGTTAGCAATGATCTTTTCCAGATCCATAGCCCGCTCAGAGATACGCCTTTCTTTACCTTGCAATTAACAGCTCCTGCTTAATCCCATTAAATGAACCTTAATCTTAAAGGTCAGATAGGGAATGAAAACATATGCGCCAATGCAGATAAAGAAAAATTAGTTTAATGGCTCAACAAGCTGCTGAGATCAGTGGGGAATAAATATTATTAGTCAGCAAATATCCCTAGCCTGCTTAATTATCAATGAGTCATTACTGCCTTTTGTTAAGCGCTAGCTAAAGCCCCAATAAATTCACAGTGAAAAATATTTGCTGTTGACTATAGTACGATATCGAACTACAGTAGTGCGAAATCGAACTATATATGAGGTTGCTGGCATGAAATCAAGCAGAAGAAAGTTTTTAAAAATACTCGGCGGTGGAACAGTGTTAGCGGCTGCAAGTGCAACGGCCTTTTTGTCAACACGCACACCCGATAAAGCACTGGCTCCCTGGGATATGGCTGGAAACTATAAGGATGTTCGAAAATGGGCTCTGTCCTATGCTCTGTTGGCCCCTAACCCGCACAATCGCCAGCCATGGCAGGTTGATCTGTCGGTAGCGGATCAGGTCACTATCTATCGCGATAAATCCAAGGACTTGCCGCACACCGATCCTTTCGAACGACAGCTGACGATAGGCATGGGTTGTTTTCTTGAGCTGCTGTCGATGGCTGCGTCAAACGCCAATCACAGTGTCTCTTATGATCTGTTTCCAGAAGGGGAAGATGGCCCCATCGCTATCGCTAGGTTCAGCCAGGGCGCAAAAGCGGATCCACTGTTTGAGCATGTGATGCAGCGCCGCTCCTGCAAAGAGCCATTCCTGGATAAAGCTGTACCTGCGCAACTGGCGCAGCAGCTCTCGGGCTATGGCAACATCATTACCGATGTCGATAAGGTTGCAGCGCTAAAGAAGCTGAGTTGGGATGCCTGGATGGCGGAAGCACAAACACCGCGCGCCTGGAAAGAAAGTATCGATTTGATGCGCATCGGTAAAGCCGAGATTAATGCTAATCCCGACGGTATCGATTTGGGCGGCCCGCTGATGGAAACCTTGAAGCTAGTAGGTATTATGAGTCGTGAATCTCAGTTAGACAAAGAGTCCAGTGGCTATAAAGAAGGGGTGAAAATTTACTCTAATATGCTGAACGCTACTCCCGCCTACTGTACAATTACCAGCGCTTCCAACTCGCGAAAGGATCAAATCGAAGCCGGCAGGAAATGGATTCGCTTGAACTTGATGGCAACCGGGCTAGGGCTATCATTACAACCTATCAGTCAGGCCTTACAGGAATACCCAGAAATGGCGAAGCATTACACTCAGGCACATAAATTACTGGCGCAGCCAGGTCACACAGTGCAAATGTTTGGCAGGCTCGGTTTTGGTCCCAGCATTGCGCGTACACCCCGATGGCCGCTAGAGGCAAAGATAATTAATGGATAAACAGACACTACCTTTGTATTTCGAGTTGTTCACCGAGATCGGTATTATCCAACAGCTCAGTCGTGCCCTACTAGAAGCGCGGCTGCCTGAAGGTTTCTTGCAGTCACACTTTTCAGTGTTGAACCATTTGACTCGGGTGCACGATGGTCGAACTCCGCTGCAAATAGCCAGGGCATTCCAGCTGCCTAAGACCACAATGACTCACACACTGTCCGGGCTAGAGAAACACGGCCTTATCGAAATGCGCCCCAATCCGAATGACGGTCGAAGTAAGTGTGTGTGGTTAACCGAGCAAGGCAGGGAATTCAGGCAAGAGTCGATTGAAAAGCTAGGCTTTGCCATGTCTGATCTGGCCCAACACATAGACCCGCAAAAAATCGAAAAAATCTTACCAACCCTAAAAGAGCTGCGCATCTATTTGGATGAGAACAGGGATAAGTAGTAGCAAATCAGATTAGCCAAACTAGTGAATTTCAGTACTTGAGGACTGAAATTTTCTACTACACTCTATGCAAAGACTCAAAAAGGTTAACAGCTATGCAATTAGCTTCTCATGGAACATTCAAGATTTGGTGTCAGGGCAGCACTGTCTTTGCAGAACTAAAAGGCAGCTGGAATGAGGAGGCGGCGTTGCAATTTGAAAAAGAGTTTATTCGCGCAGCATCGAAAATGCCTGCACATTGGGCACACTTGGTGTACCTCAATGACTGGGAAATTTGCGTACCGCAAATGATGGAAATAATTCAGCGACTAGTCGCTTGGTGCATAGAAAATGGACTGCAGCGGGCCGCCAATGTTTACGATCCCTCAGATATGAAGTCATCACTTGTTAACAAAATGGTGGTTCAACAAGAAGGTGATTTTTTGCGAGCAGTATTTGACAATGATGCAGATGCTGCAGCCTGGCTCACAGAGCAAGGATTTTCCACTGTTATAGAAAACTAAAGTCCAGGCAAAAAATTTAATCTATGCAGTTTATGGTCGATTACAGCCGCTATAAGTCGCCTGTTTACTATTATCAGTGCTCAGGTATTTAGGTTGTAAGGTGGCGGCAAAGCTATCGCCTGCCGTCTTTGTCGCCACTGATTTAAGTCGAATTATTCTGTAATTTGTTGGGTTATTGTTATGCTCTCGGGCTTAAGGAAGACCCGGTACGCTCCCCAGGAGAGGATAGGGATTAAGTAAACACCAATAAACAGCCAGGTTAAATTGCCATACCCTGAGCCAATCAAGCCAACAAGCCCCACTGCACCCGCCAGATAAACCGAGGCGATAAGTACGATGGCAGACAGTCCCGCTCGCAGCTGCTTAGACATAGATTTTTTGTTTTCGACTAACACTTCTGAAATTCTCTCATTCATGGCATGAATGAATGCAGTGCCTGTTTCAACAAAAGTGCCAAACAGTACTACATAGAAGATAGCTTGCAGCCAGGGGGCATTCAGCTGTTGCATCATAAAATCAGAGGGCACAGCTGCCGTCAGAATCTGCTCTGAGCTGGCAACCATCGCCAGATAAAAAATCAATGCAGGTATCATCGCCAGTGGACCGGCAAAGGCGCCAGCTAACATCGCATCTTGTCGCGTTGACATATGACGTACACAAAACAGGATTAGTGGCAGTGCTGCAATGTTGTAGCCGACATACTTGATCGCGTTGATAAACCAGTTACTCTCTATACTGCCTGCGAACAACTGCTCACTGAGCTGGCTGCCATGATTATCCAAGTACATGTACACAAAGACACCGTAAGTTGCATAGAGCAGAAAGGACCAGCCGGCCAGCACTTTCTCTATTACTTTAGTACCCCAGGCTACCAGGGCACATATCCCCATCATTAACACAATAGTGCCGATGTTGCTGTCTATGCCCAAGTGATCCGCTGTAATCTGCCCCGCTGCAGAGCCAATAACTGCCAGCACCAAAATGCCGAGTGCCAGATAGGCTATCTCATACAGAAACCAACCTCTGCCCAGTAGTTGTTTAAAGAAGCTACGATAAGTATAACTTTGGGTTATTCTCGCCAGTTCAAAACTGATCATACTAATCAAACTCAGTGCTGCGGTTGCGACGAGTATTCCCAGTAGCCCGCCAAGTGGGCCCGAGGAGAGGAAAAATTCTACCAGTTCCCTGCCGGTGGCATAGCCACCACCAATCAGTACTGATTGAAGAATAAAGCCGGGTAATAAAACCCGCTTAAAGAAAGTACTGTTCATTGTATTTACCTTTTATTTTTATTGGATGTTTACACTAAAGAGAATTCTCTAGTTTCTGTTGCACATAAAAACAGGTCTTTATATAGCTGCTATCAGCCTTTGAGCAGTTGATAAGCAGTAAACACCTGTTTCCATATTTCACCGGGAACGCCTGGCCCTATAGGCTGGCCGTCGACCGAAATTATTGGTTTTAACTCCTCCATTGAATTGCTGACCCAAATCTCATCTGCTTGCATCAGCATTTGTACATCCGGCGCTTGCTCCTGAACTTCAATAGCTAGCTTCTTAGCTATCTCCAATATCAGGCCCCGAGTGACCCCCGATAAAATGTTGTCAGTCGGGGGGGTGAAAATTACAGTGTTTTTCACCATAAACAGATTGCTGCTTGGAGCCTCAACTACCAGAGCGTCTCTGACTAACAAGGCCTCATCGTTGCTTGCTCCATCGCTGTGCAGCTGTTGGTAGGCCAAAACATTTGCTATCAGGCTGGTGGACTTAATATCGCAGCGCTGCCAGCGTAAATCTGTTTGTAAGTGCGCTGCACAGCCCTGGTAATTAATATCGATAGGTGGAGAAAAAGGGATTGAAAAAATCAATACCGTGGGTGATGTTTCAATTGGGAAGCGATGATTGCGGGTCTGTTGGGCACCGCGGGTGATTTGTATATATAACAACTGAGCTTGTTGATTGGGCAGTACAACAGGTGCGCAAATACCTTCCCAGTCCGACAGGGTGTAGGGCGATTCAATGGCAATTGCATTCAAACCATCCATTAATCGTTGAAAATGCTGAGCTCCCCCGAGAGTTTTTCCATCGTACACAGGTACAACTTCGTAGATACTGTCTCCGAGTAGGAAACCCCGGTCAAAAGGAGAGATTTTAACCTCGTTTATTGGCATGTATTTGCCATTAAAAAATGCGTTGGTGTTGTTGGTATTGTTATTCTTATTGGTCATAATAAATTGGCCTGTAAACTTTCCTGTTACCCGAGAATATGCAAATATATGGAGATCAACAAACGAATTCTGGTTACCTCATCATGACTAAAAGTCATACTAATGTTCGATATCAAAGGCTGCCCGCTCAGCAGTCCACCCGCGTTTTTGAGGCGGCGGCACGACATTTGAGTTTTACTTTTGCCGCGAATGAACTGGCGATGACACAAAGTGGAGTGAGCAAACAGATAAAGGGTCTGGAAGCTTTCCTAGGTGTTTCTCTGTTTGTCAGGAAAGGTCAAAAAATCAGTTTGACCAAAGCGGGTCAGTTGTTTCATCGGCACTGTGTACAAGCGTTAGACTGCTTACAGCGGGCAGTGGATGAGATTCAGGGCGAGGCGGGCCAGCTGCGATTACAAGCCCCACCGACGTTCGCAGCGCGTTGGTTGATTCCCCGAATGGAACAGTTGCATGAGAGCCACCCTAAACTTGAATTGCATATTGAAACGACCTGGCTGAGGACTATTCGCGATCGTATTCAAGCGGAGAGTAACGAGTTGGTCATCCATGCTTGTATAGATTATCCCTTTGATAATTTACAGTCGCAGCTGCTGCGTAGGGAGACTCTTGTTGTCATGGTCTCACCAAATTATATGGCGCGACATGGGAACATATCCGAACCGCAAGATCTGCTAGACAAAACGTTAATCCACACCCGACTAGATGGTCATATACACTGGGAAATGTGGGCAAAAGCCATGCCTGAAAAACAGCTGGACACTAGCAAGGGCTATGAATTTGAAACTTTAGACATGGCACTTTCTGCCGCGGAAAACGGCATCGGAGTATTGGTGTGCGATATAATCTATGCACTGGACTCTCTGCGCAGTAAAAGGCTGGTTATTCCCTTCAAAATGCCGTTGGTAACAGGGCTCAGTTACCTACTACTGAGTCATCCAAACAGCAGCTATGAAAGCCTGCAAGACAATTATCGCTGTTGGTTAGAGCAACAAATAGCGCAAGATCACCAAAGAATGCAGCGCTTGATACTAGAGCTTGGTCTGGACCCTAATGATCAGATAGAGGGGATCTAACGGCTTTAGATTCGGTTTTCAAGGCAGTAGCCAGTTCAGTCATCAGCCACTGAATTTTGCTTTCATATCGACGGCGCTTTTCACAGACAAGATATAGCTCTTCTGCACAGGCTCTGAGATCCATGGTGCTGATCAGCACTAGTGTGTCATCATCGCTATCAAGTAAATAATCGGGGACAATTCCTATGCCTAACCCCAGCTTTATCGCTTCTAGCTTAGCTAAATTGCTGGATACCGACTGGTTGTTAAGGACCGTTATGTCCAGATCCGATTTTGCGAACAGTGCCTGGAATTCATTTTTCCCCCCGGCCTGCATAATAAGCTGGTGCTGGGCTAATTGTTGCAAATTGGTAGGTAACCCACAGCGCTTTATGTAACTTGCGCTGGCGACCATTTTCTTTGTTATGGTTTTCAGGTAAATACTATGCAAACCAACATCGGGCACACCGTAGTTCGTGGCAATATCGATTTTATCTTCAAAAAACAACTTTTTTGCCGATGTTTCCTGAAGATGAATGGTTAATTTTGGGTGGATTTTTTTCAACTGGGCGATAATCGGCAACAACAGTTTTATACCAATAGAGGCAGAGCTTGACAGGTTGATGTCTCCACTCGTTGGGCAGTCACTTTGTATCGCATTCAATTGAGCAGCCAGTCGCTCGAAACTATTACAAGTTTCGCTGGCCAGTGCTGCACCTTCTCGGGTTAATGCAAACTGATGTTTGCTCTTCCTGTGCAGTAATATAACGCCCAGTATCGACTCCAACTTACGGATCTGAATACTGACGGTAGATTGGGAGATGCACAAGCGCTCGGCCGCTTTTGTAAAGCTGCCAGTTTCCGCCAGAGCGTGGAAATATTTGAGCAAGGGCAGTAACTTATTTATCATTATCTATTTTCTCAATAAAAAACATGTTCTTTATATATTTTTAACATTACCGGCGACTGGATACAATCATCACAGTGATAACTTTTTACCTAAGAGAGTGATGATGAAACTGGACTTACGTTACAAATTGCAGCAAGCCATTAATGCTGGGAGCCTCGTCATTTTTGCTCCGATGATGGTTTTGTATTGCTTGCACAAAGGCATGGACCTGTATCAGGTAGGACTTTTTTTTGGCGCTTATTTTCTTGCTATCACTTGCTTTGAGCTGCCCTCCGGAGCCTGGGCAGACAAATTTGGCAGACTTAAAGTGTTTTATTACGCCAAGTTGTTTGATTGTATTAACTTTGCACTGCTGATTTACTTTGATGCTATAGAGCTGATTATCTTGGCCTCTTTTATCGGTGGAATTGGACGAGCATTAGGTTCTGGGACGTTAGAGGCCTGGTATGTTGAGCGACTTCAAGAACAGCAACGCGAAACTGAAATAGGTCGGCAACTTAGCTCTGTGCACGCCTGGTCATTAGTAGCTATGGCTATAGGGGCATTAATAGGAACGGGCTTAGTGCATTTTTTTAGCGAACAGCACAATCGTGATAACCCCTATTTATTCACTTTGATTGCGGTGTTTATTCTGCATGCCTGTATCTTATTGAGCATGCCGTATTTTTTCCAGGAAGGTGAAGGTGAAGGGCACAGTCAAGAGGCGATGAGTTCAGGTATTGCATTGATTGGGAAAACCTTGCAGGTCTGTTGGAGTGTGCCAGTGTTGCAACTAGTATTACTAATGCAACTGCTATTTGGCGTTTTACTGACGAGTACCCAAACCTATTGGCAGCCCATGCTGCAAAGCCTGCTACAAGCAGATGCTGACATCTTAATCTTTGGCTTGGTATCAGCTTTATTTTATTTATGTGCCGCTGTGGCAGCGAAGCTGGGGAAAAATAGACTAAGTAAGTCGGATAAACCGCTCACTCAAGTAATCTTCTCGCTATTAACAGCATCCTCTTTGGTGTTGATATGTATGGCATTTAGTCAGTCAGTGAGTGTTTTTATCGGCTTGTATTGGGTTTTTGGTTTGATCATCTTCGCGGTAAAACCGCTACTTGCTACAATTTTGCACCAACAGATTAGCGATAGGTATAGAGCCACTTCACTATCGTTACTCTCTTTAGTGTTTAATCTAGGTGGAATGCTGGTGGGTTTATTGTTTAGCCTAATTGCCGACTTGTTTGGTATCGATGTATTTTGGTGGTTAATGGCTGGGGTGGGGTTATTAACGTCACTGTTGATTCATTGCCGATATGCAGTGGTTACCCCCACCAGGTTAAAGCAACATCGGTTAATTGATCCGAATTTATAGTTTAAAAAACCTACTGCTCGCCTGCAACCAGGCTAATTGCAAAACTCTGGGCTGGCAAAGTAACAGATAAACCGAGTGTTAAGATCAAAATTATTGCCTTGCAGGGAGTTCTCAAATATCCGGGGTCCAGTAAAATACTCCCG
>ASZI01000152.1 GCA_000416315.1 Osedax symbiont Rs2
GCTGGTGGAAGGCATGCAAATTTCTGTTTTAGCGGGGGATAACTAATGATTGCATGGTTTGCAAAACATAAAGTTGCCGCTAATTTATTAATGTGGGTACTGCTGATTGGCGGTTATTTATCCGCTGATAATATGCGCCGGGAAATTATCCCTAAATTACCGGTATCGCAAGTCACTATTTCTGTCAGTTACCCGGGGAAATCGGCAGCTCAGATTGATCGGCAAATAGCGCAAAAAATTCAGCAGGCACTTCAGGGGATCTCGGGAATTAAGCACACTAATATTCAGTCCAACGCCGATTCTCTGTCGGTTGAGGTGGAGAAAAATTTAGACCATCCGATCGATAGGTTATTTAATGATATAAAGGAAAATATCGATAAAATTTACGACTGGCCAGTGTCTATTAGCCGCCCGGTCGTCGAGCGCAATGAAGATACTTTTGATGCGCTAATGGTGCAGCTATCCGGTGATACTGATCGGGACTCATTAATTAAAGTGGGCGCAGAACTTAAACAAGCACTGTTGGCTAACCCACAAATACATAAACTGGAAGAACACGGAGCAGATGCTTACGCTATTAATATTAATATCGATCCGATTAAAATGCGTCAGTATCAATTGGGCTTTGCCGATGTAGCTAGTGCTATTGAGCAACAGTCAGTGAGTGGTCGCAGTGGCCTGTTAAAAACAGATAACGGACAGTTTTTGCTCTTCTGGGATGAAACAGCAGAAAATAAAATAACCTTGCAGAAGCTGTTAATCAAAGTCACTGCATCCGGGCATCGCATCTACTTGAGCGATATAGCAAAGATAGATGATGGCTTTGTTGAGCATGATTCAGCTTTGAGCTTCAATAAAGGTGCGACTTTAGGTTTTAGTATTAAAATGGCGGCCGATAGTGACGTATTAGATATTTCGGCTCAGGCGCACGCGGTAGTTGAGCAGTTCCGTCCACGTTTAGCTGACAATTTAGCGCTGACTATCTGGTTTGATAACAGTCACTACGTTAATGATCGACTGCAATTGTTACAGAACACTGCTCTGCAAGGTTTCCTGTTGGTGTTCGTTATTTTGTGTCTGTTTTTGCAGATGCGCCTGGCATTTTGGGTGGCGATGGGCTTGCCTATTGCCATAGGTGGATCATTTATTGTATTGGGCCAATTGGGGCTAGATTATACGGTTAATGAAATCACCACCTTCGGCTTTATTTTAGTGCTGGGGATACTGGTAGATGACGCAGTCGTAGTCGGGGAGAGCATCTATAGTGAAAAAGCCCGCAGCTCTGCTGATATGCAGCTAGAGGCTACCCTTAAGGGTATCTACAAAGTGGCAGTGCCCACTGTTTTTGGCATTTTGACCACAGTGGTAGCATTACTACCGATGACGCGTTTTCCCTCGGAAACAGGTCGATTGTTCGCCGGTTTTGCCTGGGTAGTGATTATCGCGCTGTTGTTCTCGCTGCTGGAGTCCAAACTGATCCTGCCGGCACATTTAAGGTCCGTTTCTGTATCGGTCACAGACCCCTGTGACAGCTCAGGTTGGGCAGCAGCACTGAGACGTTTGCGCAACTCACCACAAATGGCACTGGACTGGGTCAATGCCCGCTGTTATCAGCCCTTGTTACGCTGGTGCTTAAACTACAGGTACGCTTGGTTAACTTGTTTTCTGGCCTTAACCTTGAGTGTATTGGGCGCCTTGGCTAACGGTAAGGTACGCAGTGTTTTCTTTCCTGAAGTTCCCGGTGATTTGATTATTATGACTTTGCAACTGCATGATAATGCACCATTGCAGCTATCCAAAACGGCTATGCATAAAGTCGATAGCGTTCGCGATGTGATTAATCAGCGCTATAGCAGTGAATTTGGCATAGCGGGGAATATTATCGAAAACAGTATGACAGTGATGTACGAGCAGGGACTGGTGATGGTTTTTGCCGAGCCTATCGCCCGTAAACTTCGAGCGGGGATTGATATCAAAGTGCTAGCAGAGGCCTGGCGACAGCCGTTAAAAAAACTGGAAGCGGTAGTTAGCACAGAGGTGATGGTCTCATTGGAAGGTACTAAGAGCGAAGTACAAATGCTGTTGCAACATCCGGATTCAAAGGTGCTTAACAGTATTATCAAGGATGCAGATCAATGGTTGGCTGCACAGCCCTGCGTACTTAATGTTAAAGATTCACAGGCAAAATCTACCCCGCAGTTGGTCTTTAGTTTAAAAGCTGAAGCCGCACTCTTTGGTATCACCCCTAAGATGTTGTCTGATCAACTTGGCGCCGCGTATGCAAGCTTGGAAGTCGTTAGATTCTTTCGCCAGTCGCAATTGGTAAAAGTGAACTTGAAACTGGCTCGAGAGCATCGAAACTCCAGGGCAGATTTTACCGAGATGGTGATTTTTAATGATAAAAATCAAACATTCCCGCTGTTAGCAATTGCAGATGTAAGTTCTGAATTAGTGGCCAATTCGATTGGCAGGTTTGACGGCCGCTTAACCAGGACAATGCTGCTTGAAATTGATACCCAGCAGTCATCAATTGAAGCATTGTTCGATACCTTTGAGAGGGAATTTGTCGCGAAGATGCAGCGCCAGCACCCCGATTTTAGAGTCGCTAGCGCCGGTCAAGTGGAAGAGACCCAGGCATCAAAAAATGGTTTGAGAAATGCGTTCATCATCGCCTTGTTAGGTATTTATGTACTGCTGGCCATCCCGTTAAAACAATATGCTCAGCCATTGATTATTATGGCGGCGATTCCCTTTGGCATTGTCGGGGCTATTTTGGGGCACATCTGGTTAGGTATTAGTGTCAGCTTATACTCCTGGCTGGGGATTTTGGCACTGTGCGGGGTAGTTGTTAACGATAGTTTATTGATCGTCAGTGGCTACAATGACTTTCGCGCAGCTGGGGTCGGGCGAAGACAGGCAATTGTCAGCGCCTGCAGCAGCAGATTCAGGGCAATATTTTTGACCACAGTGACGACCTTTGCCGGACTCTATCCGCTGTTGCACGGCGAGTCGGAGCAGGCCCAATATCTGATTCCGGCGGCGGCTTCTATGGCCTATGGTCTGGTTTTTGCGACGCTCATCAGTTTGTTTTTAATACCGCTATTGCTGGTGGTTAGCACTGATATACGATCTTTTGTCTGTGACAAGTGAGTGTTTTACAATGCTCTTCAATGGCGTAGTTAATACTGCTAAACACAAATGGCTCTAGGAGCGCCTTAGATTACAATCTGGGCCAGCAGTGGCTGCCTGTTAGCGACAAATAGCCTTTGTACCAATCATTTTGAGTGCCGGGACTCCTCTGATCAGGCAGTCTCTGGCGAATATTTGTTTGCATCCCGGGCAGCTTATTTGATCGAGGGTATAGTCTTTAACAATTCTCTCTTTAAAGCATTTTAGCAGAGCGCCTTTACCGCCTTTGCGGTATTTGAACAGCACTTGTCGGCATTTAGCGCAGTGGATGTCGACAGTCTTAGTCGGTCCTTTTTTATTAGGTTTGGCCATAGTCAGTGATAGGTCGATTAAGTGAAATAGGTTAGTTTTTCAGTTTGGAATAAAACAATTGTGCGCTAATCGCCAGCGATAACTTGAGGCAGCTCACTATAAGTAACAAATTGATGGGCCTCTCCAGCTTGTTGCTGCAATATCTGAGAGAGTATTTGCAGCATGTTAAGCGCCGCTGGAGACAGAGTATAATCTTTGCGCCTGACTATATACAGCGCTCTGGCACGCACGGGAGTGGTTAATGGCACAAATTTTAGTCCAGAAAAGGCCAGTACTTGAGAGGCCAGGGCCGGCAGTATTGCAATACCTACTTTTTTCCTGATCAGAGCTCCCAGGCCATTGGGGTTGGAAGCTTCAATAGTCGGTATGCTGCTCTGGTAGTGAATAATACTTTGTTTGTTGAGTGACTCTAACTCCGATCTTATACCGTTATCTTGTGATAAATGCAGCATTTTTTGCCCGCGCAGTTGTTTCCAGGTCAAAGAGCTGGCCTCAGCCAGAGGGTGATCAGCGGTCATTATCGCACCGTACTGGTCTTGTAATATCGGCTGATATTGCAACTGTGCATCTTGGGTATGGTTACCGCCGATACCAAAATCGGCGAATTTACTCAGCACTTGCTGCTCGATTTCACTGGCGCCTGTTTCGTAGATAGAAATGTCAATTTTTGGGTGTGCATGGTTATAGCGCTTGATCAACTCCGGTACTAAAATGCTATTACCGGTAGGAGAGGTGGAGACAATTATGTGACCACGCTGTTGTTCGGCTCCCGCTTGCAGATCATCAATCGCCAATCGAAAATCGGTAATTAAGCGTTTAGCTACCGGGAAAAACCTTTGCCCCTCTTTGGTCAGGGTGACTTGCCTGGTGGTTCTGTCAAATAAGGTTAATCCGGCCTGTTGCTCTAGCTGTTTGATATTGGCTGTTAACGTCGATTGAGTCACGTTCAGTTGATTGGCGGCGCGGGTGAAACTGGCCAGCTTGGCGATCTCGACAAAAGCACGTAAATGGCGAATAGATATATTGTTCATATTTTTCGATTAATCGATTGAATTTTATTGTTTGATTGATAAGTGCTTATTTTGCATCATTGACGCTTATAGATCTAGTCAGACGTGTGCAGATTAGATCCAAACTATCTAAATGCAGTAGAAAAGCAAAAGCGACAAATAATAGATCGCTGACAAATACCGATTTAAACTCTATATAAATGACCAAGAGCTGACAACAGAGCCATCATGATACCTAAACTAGCAGACCCCCATACCCCAGATGCCGAATATTTAGAGTTCCTCGATCGACTGCGCGATTCCCCATTTAAGGGCGATCTTAGCAGTGATTATGCCGACCGGGTAGTACTGGCGACAGATAACAGTATCTACCAAATATTGCCTCAGGGGGCTATTTTCCCCCGCGACATTGAGGATTTGGAGTTGATTGCCAATCTGGCCAGTCGCCAGCAGTTTTCGCAGATTGTACTCAGTCCCCGCGGTGGCGGCACTGGCACCAATGGACAGTCTCTGACTGATGGTTTAGTGGTCGATTTGTCAAAATATATGAATCAGCTACTGGAAATAAATGCCGAGAAACGTTGGGTGAGAGTGCAGACAGGCGTTGTCAAAGATCAGTTGAATGCTGCATTGAAGCCTTACGGTTTATTTTTTGCCCCTGAATTATCCACCAGTAACAGAGCGACCATCGGCGGCATGATCAATACAGATGCCAGCGGTCAGGGTAGCTGCCTGTACGGTAAAACCCGGGATCACGTATTGTCACTGACCACAGTATTACTCGATGGCAGCCGTTGGCATTCTGAGCCCATCACTGATCAACAGTTGCATGAAACCTGTCAGCGCCGCGATAGAGTCGGGGCTATCCACCGTTTGGTTTCAGCGATAGCAACCGATCATGCCCAGCAGATAGAAGAAAAATTTCCAGCATTAAACCGCTGTCTGACCGGCTATGATCTGGCTCATATCAGAGACGAGAATCAGCAATTCAACCTCAATTCGCTGTTATGTGGCAGCGAAGGTTCTCTGGGTTTTATCGCCGAGGCCAAACTCAACCTATTGCCAATTCCCAAGTTTGCAGCACTGGTTAACATCAAATACGCCAGTTTTGAGGCATCGATGCGCGATGCTAAAGAACTAATGGCCTGGCAGCCAACGTCAATCGAAACCATAGATTCAAAAGTACTGAACCTAGCCATGGCTGACATCATCTGGGAATCTGTTACCGACTATTTCCCTCACGCGCAGGGTGAGCCGGAGATATTGGGCATCAATATGGTCGAATACACCGGTGATGATGAGCAGGAGATCGATGCAAAAATCGCCAAATTAGAGCAGCATTTACAATCGGTATCGGGACAAGTGGGAAAAAGTTTTGGATTTTGCGTCGTTAAAGGCGCGGCCAACATCAATAAAATCTGGGCGATGCGTAAAAAAGCGGTGGGTCTGTTGGGCAATACTGACGGTGAAGAGCGGCCCATTCCCTTTGTTGAAGATACGGCCGTCCCCCCGGAGCACTTAGCCGATTTTATTATGGAATTTCGAGCAGTTTTGGATAGCTATAACTTGACCTACGGAATGTTCGGGCACGTCGATGCCGGGGTGTTGCACGTACGCCCCACTATTGATATGAAAGATCCTCAGCAGGCAGCTCTGATACGGCCGATTACCGATAAAGTGGTGGCACTGACCCAGAAGTATCATGGTCTACTCTGGGGAGAGCACGGCAAAGGCGTGCGCTCTGAGTACTCTCCGGCTTTTTTTGGAGAACTGTATTTACAGCTACAGCGGATAAAAGGTTGCTTCGACCCACACAATCAACTTAATCCAGGTAAAATTGCCACTCCGGTACTGGATACTGATGCTGCTGCAAATGGAGTATCAACGCTTGAGAAAAGCGATATTCAGTTGTTGAAAATTGATCAGGTGCCCACCCGCGGTGAATTTGACAGACAAATTAGCAGCAGTGCGCGCAGTACTTTTAGCCAGGCGATGTTTTGCAATGGTAACGGTGCCTGTTACAACTACGATCCCAACGATGCGATGTGTCCCTCCTGGAAAGTGACCAGAGAGCGTAAACATAGCCCCAGGGGGCGGGCCTCGCTGATTCGTCAGTGGTTATTGTTGCTGCAACAGCAAGGGCACAGCTTTGACGCGCCGCAACTGCAAGGCGTGAAAGCGCTGCTCAGTGCACCGCGCACACTGGTGCAAAAGCTGCTTAATTCCAAAGCCAAAGCGGGTGGTGAATACGATTATTCCCATGAAGTACACGAGGCAATGATGGGCTGCCTGGCTTGTAAATCCTGTGTGGCGCAGTGTCCAATTAAAGTAAATGTGCCGGATTTTAGATCGAAATTTCTGCAGCATTATTACAGTCGCTATCAGCGTCCACTTAAAGACTATTTAGTGGCGAGCTTAGAGTATCTGATCCCGCTGTGGGTCAAAGCACCGACACTTTACAATTTACTGGTTACTTCAAAGCCTGGAGCCGCTGTACTGAAAAAAGTAGGAGTGCAAGACAGTCCGGCGCTGTGTACTAATACCTTAGTGCAAGGTATGCGCAGTCGCAGTATTGAATTTGCCAGTGCAGAAAAGCTACTGGCTTTAACGCCTCAGGCCAGGGCCAACTCTGTGGTATTAGTACAGGATGCTTTCACCAGCTATTTTGAAACTCAACTGGTACTGGATGTCTGTGATTTCCTTAAGCATCTGGGTTTTAGTGTCTACATTGCCCCCTTTAAAGCCAACGGTAAACCGTTGCACGTGCACGGTTTTTTGTCTGCTTTTAGCAGCAGTGCAACTAAAAATAGCCAGATGTTAAAACAGCTTGCAGATACCTCTGTGCCATTAATTGGCATAGATCCCTCGATGACCTTAACTTACCGACAGGAGTACCCCAGTGCCGGGATTGAGACACCTGAGGTATTACTGCTGCAAGAGTGGCTGATCGATCAAGTCGCGACACTAGAAAAAACCGCCACTGGCTTACCAGCGCAACGTTATCGGCTGCTGGCCCACTGCACCGAAAAGACCTCGGCGCCGGCCAGCAATAAGCAGTGGCAGAAAATTTTTGCCTGTTTAGGGCAGAGTTTAAGCATAGAGACAGTCGGTTGCTGCGGCATGGCGGGCACTTATGGGCATGAGGCAGATAATATAGAAAATTCAAAAGCCTTGTATGCCATGAGCTGGAAGAGCGCTATCCAAGCTAACAAGGACTCAGGCGTACCACTGGCGACAGGCTACTCATGTCGCTCACAAGTGAAACGTATCGACAAAATTGCTATTGACCATCCCCTGCAAGCCCTGATCAAACT
>ASZI01000153.1 GCA_000416315.1 Osedax symbiont Rs2
GATATGATGCGCACCAAAGTAGAGTTATCGATTCAAGAGCAGAATCAGCAGCTGCTAACCTCTATGGATCGTCGATCCAGAATTCAACTGATGATGCAGCACACCGTTGAAGGGTTGTCGGTTGCCGCTATTAGTTACTACAGTATAGGTTTAGTAAAGTACATCATCGAGGCCACTGGCACTGGAGCTTTACCTCTGAGTAAACCCCAGCTGGTGGGTTGGTCAGTGCCTGTGATTATCGGCACTGTGTGGTTTTTTACCCGTCGGGTGCATCGTCGTTTTAAGGGGATGGATGATGAAAGTAAAAAATAACTATTTAAGATTAAAGCTGGGGACAATCCAGTCAGAGGAAAAACATGAAAGTAGCACAACAGATTGAAGAAAATGTCACTCAGGGCATAAGCTGCGCTGAATTTTATTTGGAAAATGAAAGCCATATGCACTCGGGAACCGCCACTGAAAGTCATTTTAAGCTGATCTTGGTGTCCGACGATTTTAGCGGCAAAAGAGCGGTGCAACGTCACCAGAGCATTTACGCATTGACGGCGCCGTTAATGAATAATCCTATCCACGCGCTGGCGCTGCACTTGTTTACAGTAGCCGAGTGGGCGGTCAAAGAAGATAAACAACTACTATCTCCTAAGTGCCTGGGTGGTTCCAAATAGATAATTGGCCCGTTTGAATAAACGGCTGCACCGGATCTGTAAAGCAGTTATAGTCCGGTGATATGTCCCATCTGTGAACTATTAGTTATCGCATTTTGTTTAGCGGTTTTTGGCTGTCAAATCTCGATAATACTAGCCTAGCTCAGCAGCCAGTTTCTATCGGCTAATATATCCACATCTTCCATCTGGTGAGTCACCAGTAATACCGTTTTGTGCTGTGCCCTGGCTACCTTATTAACCCAGTTAGCGGCGATGGTTCTGGTTTGATTATCTAGCTCTGCGAAAGGTTCGTCTAACAATATCAGAGGCTCTGGTCGCAGTAAGGTTCTAAGCAATCCCACCCGCTGTCGTTGTCCACCGGAAAGTTGCTGCGGCATCTTTTGCATTTGCTCGGCTATCTGCAGCTCTTTAGCGGCGGCAAATATTTGGCTATCGTCGATATTGGCGGTGCCTAAACGCACATTTTTTAATACGCTGATGTGTTCAAATAAATTATTTTCCTGGAATAACATCGCCACAGGACGCTGCTCTATGGGCAAGCTGCTGATCGGTTTTCCCGCCCAGCATATCTGTCCAGAAACTGGCTGAATAAAGCCGGCGATGCACAGCAGCAAACTGCTTTTGCCGACGCCGCTGACGCCCTGAAGGGTAACAATATCACCGCTACTGATCTGCTGCTGATAACGCAGTTGATTATCACCCAGTTGGATGTGCAGTTGTTGTATATCAAGCATGATGTTTAGCTCGTTCAATTTTTAGCAGAATGAGAAAGTAGACTAAAAGTAAAATGGCTGAGGCGAAAGAGGCTTCGTGGATTCGGTAGCTCCCCGCATACTGATAAATCAACCAGGGAAGAGTCTGTAGATTATTGTTACCAAAAATAGAAAATATCGCCACATCCCCCATAGCAATTAACAGTACTAAGGCAAAAGTACTGAGCATAACTGGCTTTATATAGCCCCACTCGATGGAGATTTTTTGTCCAAATGTCAGCTTTAATGATTGATACAACAGTGCATAGTCGCTGTCGTATTGCAGTACTCGTGCGCGGATTTGCTGGATAGCGAAGGGCAAAATCAACAAGGTGTTTAAAATTAAAACAAAGATGATGCCGAGCTGATCTAAGTCTATCAGCGGTAAAAACAAGATGTACAAACCTACACAGAGCACCATCGCCGGTGCAATTAAGGTATGATTTGCCAGCCACTGCAATAGATTTTGCAGCTGCAGCTGGCGGTGTTGTGCCGCGCTGCGTATAGGTAGCATGATGCAATAGGCCATCAGCATCGCAAAAACTGCCGATAGCGCGCCCAGAACTAAGGTTAAACTTAGCGCCTGCAGTACATCAACTATTAAATCAATGGAATAATTTGCCGCCAATACCCCCGGCAGTAAAGCAATCAGCGGCATTAACATAAAAACAAAAGTGCCAGTGTAAATCAGTAAATAAATGCCTTTAGTGGTTTTGCCAATACTTGGAATCCACAGCTTTTGCGTGGAATCTTTTGATAGCCAGGGCACGGAGTTAGAGCGGTACAGTAATACAAAGAAAATCCCGGCAATGGCAAACTGACTCCAGGCCAAGGTCAGGGCTTCAGGGATGTTAAAGTCATATTTTAGTGCTTGATAGATGGCCACTTCCAAAGTGGTGGACTGTGGTCCGCCTCCAAGGGCAAGTACTACGGCAAAACTGTTGAAGCATAAAATACTAATGAAACCGAAGATTAAACCTAAGTTCGCGCTCAGACTGGGTATCTCGATCATACAAAACCTTTGCCAGCGACTAAATTTTAGCTGTCGCGCCAATATCCAGCTACTGTCCGGGATATTCTGCAGTTGTTGGTGCATAGCGCGCACCGCAAAAGGCAAATTCATATAGACATGCGCCAGCAATATCCCCTGTAGCCCATACAAGCTCCACTGCTCTGGAAGAAACGGAGTGATAAAACCTGAAAGCCCCAGCAGAGATACAAATCCGGTGATCAATACTAAGGTAGGCAATACGAAACACAGCAGTGACAAGCTGAGAAAGGTCTGCTTAAAGTAAATATTTGGGTAGTAGTAAATGGCCCTGGCGATTGGCCAGGCCAATAGTGTTGATAACAGTGCACTTAACAGTGCCTGTTTAATAGAAAAAAGCAGTATAGAGTGGAAGTAACTGTCTTGCAGTAGGGCTAAATCGGCACCGTTCTGACTAAAGCCGATTAAGCCTTGAAATGCCAATACAGTGACGCAGCTGATTATCAGGATAAACAGCAGTCCTACGATGTTGCTAGGTTTAGTAAACATTAAACTCTAATAATAAATGGGTTAAAGACAGCGCTGCGAGCTATACGCCAGCGCTGTTTTGGGGCTTAAAAGGAGAATTATTTAGCGGCGTTTGAACGCCAGTCTTTGATCCAGTTTTTGCGCTCGGCGACGGCTGTCTCAATACTCAAATCAACTAACTTAGGGGTGACTAATTGGGAAAACTGTTCCGGTAGCTGGGTATTATCCAGCACAGGTAACATCCAGTTAGTGACAGGTAAGATGCTCTGAGCTTCTGCTGAAATTAAGAACTTGAGAAATGACTGGGCTAACTCTGGCTGAGTACTAGTGTTCAGTGCTGCTGCAACTTCAACCTGAGTGACGTGACCCTCACTAAATTGCGCTGCTTTATACTTAGATTCGGACTCTACTATCATGTGATAGGCAGGGGACGTGGTGTAGCTAAGCACATAATCAGCACCGCCTTCCAGGAACATGCTGTAAGCTTCCCACCAACCTTTGGAGACAGTCACAGTATGACTGGCCAGTTGTTTCCAAGCTGCATTGGTCTGTTCGCCGTACACGGCATTCATCCAAAACATGAAACCTTGACCTGGAGTGCTGGTACGCGGGTCCTGATAGATGATTTTGGCATCTGAATCTACCAGTTGGCGCAGTGAAGTGGCGGGGTCGGGAATTTTTTTGCTGTCGTAGATAAAGGCAAAATAGCCATAGTCATAGGGAACGAATTGCTTGTCGCTCCAGCTCAAGGTGGGACTTAATGCCGAGACGTCCTGCTGGTGATCTGCGATCAGACCCGTCTCTTTAGCGTCCTTCATCAGTGCATTATCCAGGCCTAAAATAATGTCGGCCTTGGCCTTAGTACCTTCAATTTTAAGACGATTTAAAATTGAAACTCCATCTTCAGCAGCGATAAAATTAAGCTCACAGTGGCAATTTTTTTCAAAGGCGGCTTTAATTTTTGGCCCCGGGCCATACTTGGAGACAAATGAGTCATAGGTGTATACCGTTAGTGTATCTGTGGCCGCGCTGGCAACGACAGCCTGGGATGAAATAAGTGTGGCAAGACACAAAGTGATCAGTTTATTCATTATCGTCTCAATAAATTAGTTATAAGTAGCGGCATGATTGCTGTTGCAAAGACAACAGTGTAGTCCATGATACCCGCTAACAAGATACAGGACACACTTGTATGTCCTGTAGTACCAGAGAAAGTGCGTAGTTTACTCCAGTAATACAGAAGTATTCGACAGTTAATGCATATCATTATTAAAAAAGATCGTTCTAAATCAACTATAGATAAATGTTATTGATTGCAGTGCAGCGATTTTAAAGCAAAATAGCAAACAAGGGAACCTGGTAAAGCCAGCGACAACTGAGCGACAGCGACCGTAAAAAGGTTCAAAGATGAGCATCCCAATAGTTATTAATCTAACCAAAAACCAGCAGTGTAAATTGAGGGGTCAGTTTGTTTTCAAATATAGATAACCCGATCGTTAGAAGTGGGCAGTGGCAAAAATTCGCCACCGGCAGTAGTAATAAAATCTACAGTGCCTGTGTAGCAAAGCAGATATATGTATTGCGCATAAATGCTAGCACTGATTACGCTTTTGGTGTGTCTCGCGAACGCGAGGCAAAAGTGTTGGCGTTAATTCAGGGGCAGAGCTGGGCTCCTACTATTATAGAGAATAACCTTGACCAGGGCTGGTGCCTGATGTTGCATCAGGGGAGCAACTACACTGAAAGTGAGAATGCAAAAAACCAGATACTGACGATGCTAAGAAAAATGCAGTTGTTCTCCAGTCAATTAGATAACGCGATAATTAAAAGTATAGATTTCGATTATCTGGGGTTGTTTAACAGCTATATAAAAAAGTTGTCAGTCGGTCAGGGTAATGATCTGGTACTGCAGTTGTGCTCTTTGCTGCACTGCTCATTAGAAAAACTACCGGCTGTAGGTCGTGCTCTGGTACATCAAGATCTGCATCCAAAAAATGTCTGTTGCAATGCGCGGATAGCCTCGGGGTGCACAACTTTAGTTGAAAATACTGGGTTAGATACAGGGCAATTGGTAGCCATAGATTGGGAATACGCTGGATGGGGTAATCCCTGGCTGGATATTGCGGCTGTGCATCAGGCGTTCGTCATTGATGGCGAGAGTTTGCATCGATTGCCTCTATTTTCTGGGATGAGCGCAAGGCAATTTAACGCCGGGCTGGATCATGGCGTTGCGATTAATAATGCGCTGGCCTGTATCTGGTATTGGCTGCGCAGTGAATTGCCAGTAAAAAATGCTATTGAACAGGCAGAGCAACAAATTTTGGGTAATCGCAGCCAATTGCAACGCCAGGCTGAGCAATGCATCCGAGCACTGCGCTAACTGTTCTAAGCAAACCTTTGCATTTTTGAGAAATACTGTATATTTGTACATTGTTTTGTACAACCCAACAGATTAACGGCTGGCGCTCATCGGGCGACAGTTGTACTTATATAGGTATTGGTAATGATAGGTCATATTCGCGGCACACTGATCGAAAAGCAACCCCCGCAATTAGTGATAGAAGCCAATGGTGTCGGCTACGAAATCGAAGCTTCTATGCAGACTTTTTTTAAATTAGGGGCGCTCAATACAGAGCTTAAGCTTTTTACCCATTTCGTGGTCCGTGAAGATGCGCAGCTGTTGTTTGGTTTTTACGACCGTCAGGAGCGCAGTTTATTTCGGGTGCTAATTAAAGCCAGTGGGGTCGGACCAAAGTTGGCCATTGCGATTTTGTCGGGTATGACCACGGCAGAATTCAGTGCTTGTGTCCTGCGCGAGGATTCAAAAACACTGACCAAGATACCCGGTGTAGGCAAAAAAACAGCAGAGCGCTTAGTCGTTGAATTCAAGGATAAGGTCGCAGCGCTGGGGTTGGATGAACCCGCGGAATTTACCTTGACCGGTACCGAGCTGCCAAGTGCTGCTGCCAATGTAAATGGCTACATCGAAGATGCACAAAGTGCCTTGATAGCATTGGGCTACAAGCCGGTGATGGCCTCTAAGGCAGTATCTGCAGCGCAAAAACAATTGGCGACGATCAATTCTAGCGAAGAGTTAATCAGGGTCTCTTTAAAGTCTATGGTCGGTTAGTATAGAATACACAAAAATTACCTGCAGTTGGCTATTGAGCAGTTGCAGTTATGTATTGACGTTTTTTGTGTTGCAGGGTGATTGAAAAACTGCCACGCCATAAACTGTGATAAATCCAATAGGAAAACAATGATAGAAGCAGATCGCTTTATCTCAGCCGTTGCCGAGAAATCAAAAGTAGAAGACGTTCAAGATAGAGCCATTCGCCCGCATACTCTGGCCGAGTATCGAGGGCAGCCCGCTGTGCGTGAGCAGATGGAAATTTTTATCGAAGCGGCCAGGGCGCGCGACGAAGCATTAGATCACACCTTGATTTTTGGACCGCCAGGCTTAGGTAAGACCACTTTGGCAAATATTATTGCCACTGAAATGGGTTCAGAAATCAAAACCACGTCCGGGCCTATTCTGGAACGTGCCGGAGACCTGGCGGCACTGTTAACTAACTTAGAGGCGGGCGATATTTTGTTTTTTTACGAAATACACCGACTCAGCCCCAATGTTGAAGAGATACTGTATCCAGCGATGGAAGACTATCAGCTGGATATTATGATAGGGGAGGGGCCCGCAGCGAGGTCGATTAAGCTCGATTTGCCACCTTTTACTTTAGTGGGCGCCACCACCAGAGCGGGTTCACTGACCTCGCCACTGCGCGACCGTTTTGGCATTGTGCAACGACTTGAGTTTTATAATATAGAAGATCTGACCCACATCGTTAGTAGATCAGCGCAGTTATCCGGCACTGAAATAGATGCTGAAGGTGCCCGTGAAGTGGCGATGCGCAGCAGGGGAACCCCGCGCATTGCCAATAAACTACTGCGCCGTGCCAGAGATTATGCCGAGGTAAAGGCAAACGGGGTCATCACTGCATCAGTGGCCGATAAAGCACTCAATATGCTGAGTGTCGATGAGAAAGGTTTTGACCATATGGATAGACGCTTATTACTGACGATGATCGAAAAGTTTTCCGGTGGACCTGTTGGGGTCGATAATCTGGCGGCGGCAATCAGTGAAGAGCGAGAGACAATCGAAGATGTGTTGGAGCCGTTTCTAATCCAACAGGGCTTTATTATGCGTACCCCCAGAGGAAGAGTAGTCACCGACAATGCCTATCTACATTTTGGTTTAGAGGCGCCTGCAAAAGAGTGATTTACAGAGTAAATGAGTAAGTACTGGCGGGGGGGGGGACTAAAAACTGATATAAAAGTCTGTTTTGAACAAAAAAATACTGATAACTATTCAAATACCTAGGCAAGGTGTTTAGAATCGGTGTCTAAAAATTGCAGTGGTTCGATTAAAATTGGAAAAATACATGCCTTTTAGCTTTCCAGTGCGGGTCTATATAGAAGATACCGACATTGGTGGCATTGTGTACTACGTGAACTATCTGAAATTTATGGAGCGAGCGCGCACCGAGTTTTTACGCTCTCACGCAGTAGAGCAACAACTGCTACAACAGCAAGGGTATCTGTTTGTGGTTAAATCGGTGAGTTGCAACTATAAGAGATCGGCAAAATTAGATGACCAATTAGAGGTCACAGTGGCGATTGGCAAAGTAAGCGCCGCCAGCGTTCTCTTTACCCAGACTGTGCTAGTTGATCAGCAACTGCTGTGCAGTGCGCTAGTCGAAGTGGTTTGTGTCGATGCAGTAACAATGAAACCGACGCGGTTTCCTCAACAAATTAAACAAATTTTTGCCAGCAGTATCAATCTAGATTGATCGGGTAAAAATACAGCAAGTTAGAAATGGAGAATATCAGTGGTAGAGACGATGTCGATCTGGGAGCTTGTGCTCAACGCGAGTGTTGTCGTGAAAATAGTCATGGCAATTTTAATGCTGGCCTCCGTGATCTCCTGGGTGATGATTTTTCAGCGCTTCTTTTTCCTCGGCAGCGCCAAAAGAGCACTGCGACGCTTTGAGGATAGATTCTGGTCTGGGGTGGATTTAGGGCAGTTGTTCCGCGATGTATCCGAAAACCCACAATCGAGTAGCGGCGCCGAAGAAATATTCAGGGCGGGAATTAAAGAATATACCCGTTTGACCGCACAGAAAAATTTTGACCCTGAAGCGGTCATGGAAGGGGTAGAGCGCAGCATGCGAGTCGCCCTTTCACGGGAGGAAGAAAAGCTTGATACTCACTTGCCATTTTTAGCAACAGTGGGCTCAACCTCTCCCTATATAGGTTTGTTTGGTACAGTTTGGGGCATTATGAACTCATTCAGAGGGCTGGCGAATATGCACCAAGCTACTTTGTCTTCGGTCGCTCCAGGGATTTCTGAGGCGCTAGTTGCCACGGCTATTGGTTTGTTTGCCGCTATCCCTGCTGTTATTGCCTACAACAGATTTTCGGCTCGCTCATCAATTCTGGCAAATAACTATGAAACATTTGCTGAAGAATTTTCGAGTATCCTGCATCGCCGCGTACATGCGCCTAAATAATTAACGGTTCTTTGATGATTAAAAGACGTAGAAAAAAGCCTGCGCTAAACGCTGAAATTAATGTGGTTCCCTACATCGATGTAATGCTGGTGCTGCTGGTTATTTTTATGGTAACAGCACCAATGTTGACACAAGGGGTGAAGTTAGATTTGCCTCAGGCGAGCTCCGATCCAGTAGATGCCGCTGACGTAGAGCCTTTGATTGTCTCAGTAGACCTGGCGGGGCAGTACTATATTAACGTGGGTGGAGATGATCTAGCTCCACTTAGTGCCACTGATGTCGAAGTGCGAGTGCAAAAGATTTTACGCTCCAATCCAGCCAAATTGATATTAGTGCGCGGTGATAAGAATGTAACTTATCAGCAAGTTATTACTTTAATGACCTTACTGCAAGGTGCGGGCGCACCGAGTGTTGGTTTAGTCACGGAGTAAGCTTTGAGTTATATATTACCGGTACTTTTAGCCTTTATTTTGCACTTGGCGATAGCTGTTTCACTGTTGTACTCTCAGTGGAGCAACTTAGAACAAAGTCGTGAAATGCCAAGACATATCAAAGCACAACTGTTTGATATAAAAAAATTGTCAACCACGACAAAAAGTGAGCAGAGCACTGCTAAAGATGTTAATTTAGCTGAAGAAAAAAAGCCTGAACCTGTTGTTGAGAAGAAAAAAGAGCCAGCAAAAGAAGACAAAAAAAGTCAACAGCTGGAAAAAGATCAACTGAAAAAGCAGCAACAAGACCAAGCTGAGCGGCAGCTGCAAAAGCAGAAAAAAGCGGAACAGCGCAAACGTGAGCAGCAAGCACTGAAAAAAGATTTAGAAAAGAAAAAAGCTGAGGTAAAAAAACAGCGCGACATTGAGTCCAAGCGAAAATTGGCCGCGAAGAAAAAAGCTCAGCAAGAACAGCAGATAAAAGATAAAAAACGCAAAGAATCTGACGCTGCGAAAAAATTGCAGCAACAGCAGGCAGAGAAAAAAGCTGTCGCAGCGAAAAAGCGTAAACAAGATGCGGCCAAAAAGAAAAAAATCTTAGCGCAAAAACAAAAGAAACAAGAGCAGGCCAGAATAAAGTCACTGCAGCGACAAATAGCTGATGAAGAGCGCTATGCCGCGGAGCAAATAGCGGCAGAAATGGCGACAGGTGTGCAAGATTATATTAATAGCTTAGTGAAAAAGCGTTGGCATATTCCCGGCACGGCGCGCGATGGTATCAAGGCTATTGTGCGTATCAGACTGTCACCTACGGGACGCGTTGAAGGAGCTGAAATTGTCGAATCCAGCGGTAATGTGGCTTTCGATCGATCAGCAGAACAAGCGGTATGGCGTACGGGTAACTTTCCTAAGGTAGCTGAGATATATGAAGCCTCACCTGCATATTTTAATCGTGAGTTGCGTTCATTTACGATGGGATTCACCAATGTTAAGAAGTTTTAGTGTCGAAAACTGAGAAGGTAAATTTGATGTTTAAAAGATTTTGTATCACCTTGGCAGCGCTGTTTAGTCTTAGCGTCAATGCAGAAGTGTTTGTAGAAGTAGTTGAAGGGATAGAAGAGCCGACTCATATAGCAGTAGTGCCCTTTGGTTGGGACGGCGAAAATGCACTGGCTGAAGATGTATCGGCGATTATTGCCAATGATTTGCGTCAAAGTGGTATGTTTAAACTGATGGCCGAGCAAGACATGCTCAGCTCTCCAGAACAGCAAGATCAGATTTTTTTCCGCGACTGGAGAATCTCCGGTAACGATTATATGTTAGTTGGCAGCTTGAAGCCTTCTGCGACGGGCGTCAGTGCTCATGTCGAGCTGTTTGATATTTTAAGTGAGCAAAAGATTTGGGCCCAAGATATTGATAGTGAAGGCGCCAGCTTAAGGGATGTTGCCCATTATATCGCCGATCAGGTGTTTCAAAAAATCACTGGCATTCGGGGTGCTTTCTCCACTCAGGTTGTTTATGTCACGGCACAGGGACGTGGGGATTCCAGAAAATACCGCCTGCAAATGGCAGATTCTGATGGCGCCCGCTCTCAGACAATTCTTTCTTCCAAAGAGCCTATTATGTCGCCGACTTGGTCGCGCGATGGTAAAAAGCTCGCCTATGTGTCTTTTGAAACGGATAAACCTGTTATCTATATCCATCATTGGGAAACAGGTGTTCGTCAAAGCATTCAGTCCTTTAAGGGTCTCAACGGTGCCCCCGCCTGGGATCCAACCGGCAATAAATTGGCCATTGTATTATCAAAAGATGGCAATCCTGAAATCTATGTATTGAATTTGAAAACGGGTAGCTTAGAGCGTACCCCCCGCCACTATGGTATAGATACTGAGCCGACCTGGTCACCTGACGGACGCTCCATATTGTTTACCTCGGACAGGGCGGGCAGGGCACAGATTTACTCTGTGGATCTGGCGACTCGTGTGACTAAACGTCTGACCTTTAAAGGCAGCTACAACAGCCGTGGCAGGCTCACCCAAGATGGTCGCTTCCTGACCATGGTGCACCAGGACTCCTCTGGCTATCACATAGCAGTGCAAGAATTAAAAAGTGGCAACTTAAGAATACTGACTTCGTCTAAAGATGATGAGTCACCGAGTATTTCGCCTAACGGTGTCGTGGTAATGTATGCGACTAAGCAAGGTGGAAAAGGAGTACTGGCGGGAGGGTCACTGGATGGCAAAAATAAATTCACTATGCCCTCATCTCTTGGCGAAGTGCGTGAACCTGCCTGGTCACCGTTTTTGAATTAATGATTAGTGCTTGACGGTTCAGAAAACTGTGCCGTTAATTGTTCTACAAATAACGATAATATGGCAATGAGCCATCGAATAATTGGAGAGTTCCATGAAAATATCAAACATGACTCAGGTCAAAAAAGTTTCTAAATTTGCCAGTATCGCAGTTGCGGCACTGATTGTTGCCGGTTGTAGCGGCCAGGTTAAAACTGCTGCAGATGTTGATGATGCTTCTGCTGCTAGTACTTCTCCTGCCAACACTGGAAGCCAAGTTACCGGTATTAACAGTGAGAATGTTGGCGACTTGCAAAGTGTTTATTACTTTGAATTCGATCAGTCCGTTATCCGCTCAGAAGCGCTGCCTAGTCTCGCTTTGCACGCCCAGTTCTTGGCACAAAATTCAGCGGCATCCGTACGCCTAGAAGGCCATGCAGATGAGCAGGGAACTCGCGAATACAACATTGCGCTCGGTGAGCGTCGTGCCCAGGCGGTTGAGCAGTTCTTCATCGGTCGTGGTGTTGGTGGCAATCAGGTAGAAACTATCAGCTACGGCGAAGAAAAGCCTGATTTCTCTGGTCTGGCTTCTAAGAGTCGTCGTGTTGAAGTTAGATATACGGCTAAATAAAAAAGCCGATTGTTCATATAGGTAAACGACTGTGAGATTGTTAAAAAGTGTGTGTTTTGCGGCTTGGTTCGCCAGCACTGTGGTGTCGGCAAATACTGTGGAAGTCATCAAAATTACTGAAGGCGCTGGTACTTCTAACCAAAGCTATGATTTAGTGTTGGTGGTCCAGCAGCTACAGGCCGAAATGCGGCAATTGCGTGGTTTAGTTGAGGCTCAGAAGTATGAGCTGGACGAGTTAAAGTACCGGCAAAAAGAAATGTACACTGAGTTCGATCAGCGTCTGGGTGGCAGTTATACCCCAGGGGCGTCTAATTCAGCTGCAGATCTTCCAACGGCGGTGCTGTCCGGTAACGAGCAACAAGATTACAGTGCCGCATTTGCCTATGTGAAATCTCAAGAGCTGGCCAAGGCAGAAGCCGCTTTTAAAGAGTACATGAAGATACACCCAAAGAGTAAGCGTCTGTCAAATGCGCTCTATTGGTTGGGTGAAGTTAGCTTGGCGCAAGGCAAATTGCCCGCAGCTGCCAGCTACTTTCAGCAGTTGATTGCCAGGCATGGCAAGTCTGCTAAAGTGCCGGATGCGCTGTATAAATTGGGAAGAGCTTACCAAAAAATGGGTAAAGCGACAGATGCCATCGCTACCTGGCAACAGTTGGTGCAGCAATATCCCAAAGCCAGTGCTGCCAAACTGGCTAAAAATGCGTTAAAATAGTTATTGATAAAGCATTCCAGTAATCTTACTCGATGCTGTATCATGGCATTAGAAAACTGAAAACAGGCCTAGCGCCTGTTTTTTTATGTGCCATGCATGCGCTGGCAATTTAACAAAAATTTAGGTTAAGAAAATGAATAAGGCAAAAAATCGCAGAGCGGTTGTGCTGCTATCCGGCGGTTTAGATTCTGCCACTGTATTGGCAATGGCAACCAGGCAAGGTTATGACTGTTATGTGTTGAGTTTTGATTACGGTCAGCGATCTGTGGTGGAATTAGATGCGGCAAAGGAGCTGGCTAAGTCGGCAGGGGCAATCGAGCACAAAGTGCTGCGTATGCCACTGGAAGATTTTGGTGGCTCGGCGCTGACTGATACCAGTATTGATATGCCTGCAGATGGGCCGCAGGAATCTGAGATCCCGGTAACTTATGTGCCCGCTCGAAACACAGTGTTCTTGTCACTGGCCTTAGGTTGGGCTGAAGTATTAGAGGCAGATGCAATTTTTATTGGCGTTAATTCGGTTGACTACTCCGGTTATCCAGATTGTCGGCCTGCATTTATAGAAGCTTTTGAAGTGCTCGCAAATTTAGCGACTCGCGCAGGTGTTGAAGGTAACAAGCTGTCAATTGAAACGCCCTTAATGGACATGACTAAAGGGCAGATCATCGAGCAGGGAATAGCGCTAGGCATCGACTATAAACAGACGGTTTCCTGTTATCAGGCGGATCAGCGTGGCTATGCCTGTAATAAATGCGATAGTTGTAAGTTGCGTCGTGAGGGGTTTGAGCAAGTGGGGATTGAAGATCAGACAAATTATTTTTAAGATCAATGCTGGTGCTTAGTGGTCGATCAGCAGTTTTTTAACTGGCTAAATAGGTCTTATTTTCAGTTGGCAATTAGTTACAATAAACTCTGCTTTTAATCCATTTAATGCCAGTTCTTGGCTTGCTTTTTTCCGCTGAAAAAGTACAATGGCCTCCTTCTTCAGCGGGCCGTTAGCTCAGTTGGT
>ASZI01000154.1 GCA_000416315.1 Osedax symbiont Rs2
ATTATCAATAATTTACAGTCAAATCAGCAAGCTACTTTGCAAGTGCGCAAGATTCGGATATAGCAATTCCCCTCGACAAACTATGCTGCTTATCTAGCTCAACAACAGATAGACAAGCTCACTAAATTACTCGAATGCTTATTCGTATCGATCAAAGACAAAGGAATGATTATGACTTTTCAAATTCACGCCCTCCCCTCATCAGCCTACACTGACTTTTTCTCACTGTCTGATGACGAGCTTAAACGCTCTAACATTGTTAAAACTATAGTAGAGGAAGAACATAGTTACCCGTGCAGAGTAAGTTTAGCAGATGCCGAAATTGGTGAAACTGTCATCTTAGTCAACCACACTCACTTGGACGAAGCATCTCCTTATCATGCGTCCCATGCTATATTTGTTCGCGAAAACGCCACTCAGGCGCACCCTGTGGCTGACAGTGTACCGCGGATGATTGCCAGCAGGCTGATTTCAGTTCGCGCCTTTGACTCCCTGCATTTAATGTTAACCGCAGATGTTGTTGAGGGGGGCGATCTGAAGCAGATAATTAACCAAATGTTCAAGGACAGCAAAGTGCAATATTTACATTTGCATTACGCCAGGCCCGGTTGTTATGCCGCAAAAGTGACCAGAACTTAAAGCCAGTTCAATTTGCATCGCTACGCCAGGACTTCAGGTAAATTGATCGCTGCATACTCGCTTTTGCTAATAGCTTTAGGCGTGTAGGCACCTGCGGTCTCTTTTTTACCTGCCAAACAACCACAGGCGCAGCCATGCAGACCGTTGCCTGCAAAGTCAGGGCGCTGATGCAACAGTGATTGTTGTAAACAAACCGCCCAGCAGCGGGCTGCTGTGAGCTGCGCAAACGTAACCTTAAAGGATTGCTGCGCTGTTCGAATTTACCCAGCGCCTCAACAGCTAGTGGTGTAAGTTAAAAGCGCTTACCCGCAGCGGGATCTTTGAGCATAGCTTTTCCTGCTATCATTACGGCACTAGCGCCCCAAGGTGCCACTGCATCTAGGTTTCGAATCAGCAACCTCTGATTTGAGCTGTTGCCAGGCATCGTACTGGCTGAGAAAGACTTCACCACTGAGTTGCTCGATAAAATGACTGCGCTGTAGTCTGTCCATTACCGGACCTTTTACCTCGGATAAATGAAACTTCACTGCACTGTCTTTTAACAGTGCATTGATGGCCTCCAGGCTCTCCAGCGCCGAGGCATCGATAAAGTTAACCGCCGGACACATCAATACAAAATGCTCTATCTGCGGGTTTTTCGCGATCAAGTCGTAAACACGATCCTGTAAGTACCTGGCGTTGATGAAGTACAAGCTCTCATCGATGCGCAAGGTTAAGATCTTGTCATCGGTCTGAACTTTGTGCCGGTCGATGTTTCTAAAGTGCTCAGTCCCTGCCACAAGACCAACTTCTGCACTGTGAGGCATGCTGGTCCGGTACAAATACAAAAGTACCGAGAGGCTGACACCAAAGATAATACCTAACTCGACCCCATACAACAGCGTCAGTAAAATAGTCACTAACATCGCTGAAAAATCACTTCTGGAGTATTTCCAGGTACGCTTTAACGCACCTAAATCCACCAGTGATAGCACTGCAACAATAATAGTCGCCGCCAGTGTCGCCTTGGGCAGAAAATATATCAACGGTGTTAAAAACATTGTCGCCAGTGCAATACCTACTGCTGTATAGGCCCCGGCCGCCGGCGTTTTGGCGCCGGCATCAAAGTTGACCACTGAGCGTGAAAAACCGCCGGTCACCGGAAAGCCACCGCTCACAGATGAAGCTATATTGGCAGCTCCTAAACCTATCAATTCCTGATTCGGAGATATCCGCTGGCGTTTTTTGGCCGCCAGTGTCTGTGCCACCGAGACGGATTCAACAAAGCCGATAATACTGATCAACAGCGCCGACCCCAGTAGCTGTTGCCACAGTTGCATCGAAAATTCCGGCAGCGCAAGAGCGGGGAGCCCCCGCGGGATATCTCCTACTACACTAACTCCAGCGGGCACCAACTGAGCTGCCCAGGTCACTGTGACAGTGATGATAATGACCAGAACTGGCCCGGTTTTTGCCATTATTTCTGCCAGGGTTTGGCCTACATTTAACCTCAGCAGCAGTGCTTTAAATGATTTTCGTAGCCAAAATAACATCGTTATGGCGAAGGCTCCCAAGCCCAGTGTGGGGTAGTGAATAACATCCCACCGCTGTATTAAGGCAGTAAAAATCTCCACTATATTGTGACCCTCAGCTTGCACACCAAAAATATGCTTTAACTGACTGGCGGCAATAATGATCCCTGCAGCGGTTATAAAACCGGAAATAACCGGATGACTGAGAAAATTTGCCAGTAATCCCAGGCGAAATATGCCCATCAAAATCAACATCAAACCTGAGATAAATGCCAGCGCCACTGCAGCCGCTATATACTGTTCAGTACTGGCCAGTCCCAAGCTGCCAATGGCCGCAGCCGTCATCAGCGATACTACCGCCACCGGCCCCACCGACAGCGCCCGCGAAGTACCAAATAGGGTATAGGCGAGCAGCGGAAGAATACTGGCATACAAACCTACCTCGGCGGGCAGTCCCGCCAAAAGTGCATAGGCCAAAGATTGAGGAATCAGCATAATAGTGACGATCAGTGCCGCCACCAAATCACTGCTGAAGGCAGTACGATCGTAAGTTTTCCGCCATTCTAAAATCGGAAAATAGTGTTTAAACATGTAAAACCCGCAGCTTGATTGAATTGATAGTTAACTGATGATAATTAATGCAGGAATATTTAAGCTGTGATTTTTATTACTGTTTTGCAGTTCTTAAATGTTCATTATTTTGCCGTTGTTTTTAACAGCGCTGATACAATTGTGATCGTGGCACAACCTGCTAACTAAAATGTGCCACAACCAACTCTGAAGAATTACTCTCCTTTGCGCTGCGGTGCTGCCAACCACTCTTTACCTTTGAGCATCAAGTTCCAATAGACCCATGGCAAGATCTTTTCTTTCAAAAACCAAGACAGCTTGGAAGGTCTCTTGCCCTCAATTAACCAAGTAGGGAATGAGGGCTCTAGCTTGCCACCATAGCCAAATTCAGCCAGTACAATTTTGCCGCGCTCCACCGTTAGCGGACAAGAGCCATAGCCGCTGTACACCGCTAGCATCGCTTGTGAATTCATCGCCGAGAGTAAATTTTCTGCCACTACTGGTGCCTGCTTGCGCACTGCCGCCGCTGTTTTGGCGTTGGCGGTATTGCTTATATCTCCCAGACCGAAAATATCCTGATACTGTTTGTGCTGCATTGTCTGCGAGTCCAGATCAAGCCACCCAGCAGCGTCCGACAAAGGACTGTCACGAATAAACGCAGGCGCACTCTGCACTGGGCATACATGCAACATATCAAAGGATTTTTCCACTTCCGATTTATTGCCATCGGCATCGGTCACTACAAAAGTGGCTACTTGATTAGGGCCATCTACCTTAATAAGGTTTTGCGAAAAACCTAGTTCAATTTTGTATTTGTTAATGTACTCCATCAGCGCAGGTACATAGTCTGCCACCCCGAACAATCCGGGACCCGCATTGCAGAATTCTACCTTAATACTACTCAGGCAAGCTTTATCCAGCCATTCTGAGCAGGCTAAATACATAGCTTTTTGCGGCGCACCCGCACATTTAATCGGCATCGGTGGCTGGGTAAAAATGGCCGTTCCACTGCGTGTTTTTTGCACCAACTGCCAGGTGTAGGGCGCCAGGTCATATCGATAGTTAGAAGTTACACCGTTGCTGCCCAGCGCTTCCTCCAGCCCTTCGATGGCTCCCCAGTCCAAATTTAGACCAGGGGCGACCACTAAATATTTATAGCCTAGCAGTTCGCCATCGCTCAATACTACAACCTGCTGCTCGGGGACAAAGGATGTCACCGATGTCTGATACCACTTAGCTTTCTCTGGCATTACATCCAACATATCACGCACTGTGTCTGATGCCTGAAAAATACCACCACCTACCATAGTCCAACCCGGTTGGTAGTAATGCTCGGCACTGGGCTCAACAATTGCAATGTCTAAATTCGGCTGACGTTTAAGTAAACTGGCCGCGACTGCCTGTCCACCGGCACCTCCGCCAACAATAACAACGTCGTGACTGCCACACATAGCTGCAGAGTTTGTGATTGCACTCTCCTCTGCCACTGCTTGGGATTGTTCGGACTGCGCGACTGATGCCTGCTCAACCGCTGTTTGTGTCGCAGCCAGTGCACTAAACCTATCGGCTAGTTTTGTTAAGTCGTAGCCAGCTTCTTTGGCACTGTGTAGCACATCTGGAAATGCAGTTTTTCCTGCCTGACTGAGCGCCCACAAATTGGTACAGCGAGTACCCGTGCGACAAAAGGCTAAAACAGGTCCAGCTACTTCTTCAAGTAGCTGTCCAAACTGCAGCGCCTGCTCATCGGTAAAAGCTCTTGGTTTTACCGGCTGATAGTGCCAGTTAATACCCATTTTCTCACAGGCAACAGCAATCTCATCACTGCCAGGCTGATCCTCTCCCTCTTGATCGGGACGGTTGCAGATAACCGTTTTAAAGCCTGCTGCAACAACTTGATCCAGATCTTGCACATTTAACTGCGCACTGACACTGAGAAGAGAAGTCAGTTGATGAATTTCCATGCTGTGCTCCTAAAGAAGTTAATATTGTTTTTATTCAGAAGTCATTAATGACTATCTGTAAACAGAAGTCAAATTTGCTCTAAAAACAGTCAGTTAATTATACTGCAGGGCGCTTAAACTCAGAACAAGTTAACCGGAATTTTTAAGTAGGTCTGGCCATTGCTTTCTGCAGGGGGCATGTTACCGGCGCGAATATTCACTTGTACCGCTGGCAGAATCAACTTGGGCATGCTCAGTAAGCTATCCCTTTCAGAGCGCATCTTCACGAATTCGGCCTCACTAATATCTTTTCCTACATGGATATTGCCATGACGCTCCTCTGCAACAGAAGTCTGATTGGCATACTCATCTCTTCCGGGCGCCTTATAATCGTGACACATAAATAGTCGGGTGTTATCAGCCAAAGTGAAAATCTTTTTTATCGAGTGATACAACTGCGCGGCGTCACCGCCGGGAAAATCACAGCGGGCAGTGCCAAAATCCGGCATAAATAAGGTATCGCCAACAAATGCGGCATCGCCAAAAACATAAGTCATACAGGCTGGAGTGTGCCCAGGGGTGTGCATAGCAGTGCCTTTTAAACTGCCCAATTCAATCACTTCACTGTCATCAAACAACTTGCCGAATTGCTCTCCTTGGCAATTCATAGTATCACCGCTGTTAAAAGCCTGACTAAATGCCTGTTGCACTTCAGTTACGTGTCTGCCAATACCAATGCGTGCACCGGTTTTTTCTTTCAGATAGGGGGCTGCAGAGAGATGATCAGCGTGCACATGAGTCTCAAGAATCCACTCAACTTGCAAATCATTAGCCGAAATATAGGCCAGTAACTGATCGGCAGCTTCATAGGAGGTCGAACCTGACGGATAATCGAAATCCAGTACTGAATCTATGATGGCACAGCTGTTAGAATGAGGGTCTTGAACCACATAGCTAAATGTAAAAGTCGCCTGATCGAAAAA